>CAJWXC010000077.1 GCA_913048215.1 uncultured Flavobacteriaceae bacterium
TTTTACAATAGATTACTTTTTGTAACCCCACTTGGCCAGGTACACACTTATGATAAAAAACACACTTTTACCCTGGCGGGAGAACATCGCGTTTTTACCTCTGGAGCCTCGCGTGTTTTTATTGACTATCTGGGGTTCAAAATTTGTCCCTTGATATGTTATGATTTGCGTTTTCCTATTTGGGCCCGCAATAATGTAGGGTATGATATCTTGTTGTATACAGCCAATTGGCCACAAAAAAGAATTGCTGCTTGGGATACCTTATTGAAAGCCCGTGCTATTGAAAATATGAGTTATTGTATAGGCGTAAACAGAATAGGTCAAGATGGAAATGGGCACAAGTACCCGGGGCATTCTGCGGTTTATGATTCTCTGGGCACACAACTCTCTACCAAAGACTATGAAACAGCATTTATACAAACTATTACCCTAGATAAACAGCATATACAGACCACTAGAAATACCCTACCATTTCTAAACGATGCTGATGATTTTATTTTAACCTAAAGGTTTCACTCCAGCTCCAATTGGCGCGCAGTTCAATGACAGAGGGGTAGTACACTACTTTTTCTGGGGCAAGCTTATCAAGAAAGTTTCCGGGATCCCAGGTTTTATTTTTGTTTTCATCCATAATTAAGCGAATAAAATAGTTGCCAGGATTAATGTACTCAAAAACCACAGGGGAGTTTGATTCTAAATAGGTTTGTTTCACCACTTTAAATTTTTCATTTACAAGTTCAATTAGCAAAGGAAACTCATCTGTATTATCAAGCGTAAGTTGTAGAGATGCAAAATCTGCTGTGGGCTTCACCTGTTGCTTAAATACAATAGAGTCACTAGTGTTTCCTAGGTAATCTGCCAAAGCGCCATCTCTGAGTGTAACACTATATAGCTGTTCTTCTTGTTTGTCAAAAATAATCTGGGCAGCATTTTCTTTTAGATTTATTTGTGCTGTAAAGTCTATGGCTAGGGTATCTTTATTGACAACAGAAATTTTCTCCAGGTTAATAGCAGTTAGGGGTGTGTTTGCTTTTAGCTTTAGGGTATCTTCTAGAGATATCAACCTATTGTTTATAGCAGTAAGGCGCAAAGAATCTGAATATAGTTCTCTAAAGCGGACTGTGGTAGTATCAATTTGCAGTTTGTTTTTTGTAATAAATACCAGAGAGTCTTTGGTGATTTTTGGTTTAAACCAAAAGTTTAGGGTGTCTCTATCTGGTTGTTTTATTATCCGGTATTGAAAATCCTCCGGCATTGGCGTGAGTAAGGTAATTTGATAGTTGTCCGTTTTTCCCTGATACCCGAAAGAGATTCTGTTGCTGCTTTCTAACTTTGGACGTGTTGGTTTAAAATCTGGCACCTCTTTAAAAAGTTTTAACTCATAGGTGCTGTCTGTAGGGATAGAAATAAGGTCTTTATAAAAACCTATTTTATCTGTCTTTGGTTGGAAGGTGTAGTTTCTAGTTTGTTCTTTTAAGGCAATAAGTTGATAGGTGCCCTGTTTTAGATTGCTTAATTCAAAACTATTACTCTGGTCAATGGTAGTGGTGATGTAGGTGGGTTTCTCAAGAAATACTAGCGAGTCTTTGTAATTCTTATCTACTTGATACAAAACAACGGTTGTTGGAGCCTCTGTCTCTGGAAGTAGCGCATCAATAGTGGTTCCTTTTAAAACTAAACTATCAATGTAGCTGCCAGTAGAAAAGACAAACTTGTAATTTGGAAATAAATTTCCCTCGTTGTTATCTAAAATACTATTTCCGAAATTAAAACTATACGTTGTATTGTCTTTAAGAGTGTCTAAAATTTTTATTTTCAAAACTTTAGAAACGCTCAGGGGTGTTATCTCAGGAGGGTATTTTAATGGAGGAGAAATAATAAGTTCCTTGGAGACATCTTTGAGTTTTATGAATTCATCAAAGGTGATACGAATTTCATTGTTTTTAAAATTGGTCGTAAAATTTTCAGGAACACTCCTCAATATAACAGGTGCAATGGTGTCTCGAAGCCCACCACTGGGTCTTCCTTTTTTTGCACAATCTGTGAAAGAGAGTAAAAAAAGAAATACAATGGGGATGTATAAAAGGCGATATGTTTTTGAGTGGTGTTGCTGTTGCATAATACCCAACAAAAATAGGAAAAGTTTTATTGTAACTCTATTTAAAAAATAGAGAACCCTATCATAAAGAAATGGCCATGGTAGCGATACTTATTTTTATATTTTCTGCTTGTTGTAATTGCGTTGCACAATTCTCTAAAGTAGCTCCAGTGGTAACAATGTCATCAACTAGTAAAATATGTTTGTTTGCAATTTTTACTTTGTTAATAAGGGTAAATTCTTGATTGTCTTGGATTCTTTTACCCCTTGTTTTAAAAACCTGTGAGTCTGTTTTTGAGATCTTGACTAGTACATCTTCCAAGTATACAACACCAAGAGCCTGGGCAATTGCCTTTCCAAAACCTGTTACTTGATTGTATCCTCGCACTTTTTGTTTGTCTTTGTGAAGCGGTACACCAATTACTGCATCGATACTTTTATAAGCTGCTATTTCAGAAAGTTCTGCCCCAAGCCAATGGCCCAGAAAAGGGCTGATATCTTCTTGTTTTTTATACTTAAGATTGTGCAGTAATGATTGTGTAATGCCTTTTTTTTGAAATACTAAAAGAGCAGTTGCCTCCTGGATGGCCGTTCTACCATAGAATATTTTTTGTAGGGTATTTGCCCTTGTTGTATGAAATCTAGCCAGGGGTACTTGATGTCTACACGTTGTGCAAATAACTTGTTCTTGGGCAGCGAGAACTCCCCCACAGCCGTTGCATATTTTTGGAAATAAAAGATCCAAAAGAGCCTTGAGTATATGAATCATTACCTTATAGTTTTAGTACCTTTGACCTCTGTAATGTAATAAATTAACATCAAAAACACCTCATGAAAACTCAAAGTAGTAATAATAAATTGGCGAAAATTCTTATTGCCGTGTTAGTAGTTTTGTTAATATCCTTGTCTGGGTATACCTACACATTAATCCAGCAAAATAAAGAAACAATAAGTGTTTTACAGACAGATAAAGCTGAGGTTCAAAAGGAATTGGAAACCCTAGTTTTGTCTTACAACGATATCTTACAAAACAATGAGCTTAAGGATAAAGAATTAATAACGGCAAGAGATCGCATCTTAATTCTTCTAGATTCTGTTAAAAATTACAAGGCCAATCTGTCTCTTATTGCTAGATACAAGACCCAAGTTATAGGGTTAAAAAATGAGCGGGCCCAACTCTTTAAACGTGCAGATAGCTTACTGGCTGTTACAGAGCGTTTAACCATAGAGAAAGATAGCACAACAGCAGCTTTAAACAAGACCATTAAGGCCGTTGATTCTGTATCGATATCAAACACTCAAATGTCTAAAACTCTTGAAAAAGGAGCCTTGATTGGTATTACTAACCTAAATACAACAGCTGTTATTGTTCGTAAGGGAGGTAAAATCAAAGAGACCAAGCGCGCCAGTAGGGCAGACAAAATTAAGGTATGTTATACCATAGCTCCTAACATACTAGCCCAAGCAGGTGACAGATTATTGTATGTCCAGGTTATTAATCCAGATAATAACATAATTGGTAATACATCAAACATCACCTTTGGTCAAGACCTACTTACCTATAGTAAGAGCGCTACTGTTTTTTATGAAAACCAGGCCTTAGATGTGTGTGTGATGGTTGAGGGGTCACCCCAGGAGTTGGTAAAGGGCTTGTATACCATTTCTGTTTTTGATGCTGGGAGGCAAATAGGGAGCACAACACTGCAATTAAAATAAGAATTCAAAAAATACTTAAAAAATAAAATCTGCTGCCCATTATATGGCAGTGGATTTTTATATTTTTGTGCTATGGCAAACAATGAAGATCAATTCAAAAAAGTAATTTCTCATGCAAAGGAGTATGGGTACATCTTTGGTTCCAGTGAAATCTATGACGGGCTTAGTGCTGTGTATGATTATGCTCAAAATGGTGTAGAATTAAAAAAGAACATACGAGAATACTGGTGGAAAAGCATGGTGTATATGCACCAAAACATTGTGGGTTTAGATGCTGCAATACTAATGCATCCAACAACCTGGAAAGCCTCTGGTCATGTAGATGCATTTAGTGACCCACTTATTGATAATAAAGATTCTAAAAAAAGATATCGTGCAGATGTTTTAATTGAGGACCACGCAGAGAAACTTGAAAATAAAGCTCAAAAAGAAATAACCAAAGCCAAAAAGCGTTTCGCAGATGCTTTTAATGAAACAGAATTTGTCTCCACCAATGCTAGGGTGATTGGCTATAGAGAGAAAAAGGCTCAAATACTATCTTCTATGGCGCGCCTTTTGGAGGCAGAAGATCTCTCTGGAGTGAAGGCACTCATAGAAGAATTAGGCATTGTATGTCCTGTAAGCGGCTCCAAAAACTGGACAGATGTAAAGCAGTTTAACTTAATGTTTGGCACAAAGCTGGGTGCCTCTGCTGAAACGGCTACAGATTTATACCTGCGTCCAGAAACAGCACAAGGGATTTTTGTAAACTTTTTAAATGTGCAAAAAACTGGAAGAATGAGAATTCCTTTTGGTATTGCGCAAACAGGAAAGGCCTTTAGAAATGAAATTGTGGCAAGACAATTTATCTTTAGAATGCGTGAGTTTGAACAAATGGAAATGCAATTTTTTGTTCGCCCAGGCCAAGAGATGAAATGGTACGATTACTGGAAACAAACTAGATTAAAGTGGCACCATTCACTGGGTCTTGGCCCTGATAACTATCGCTTTCATGACCATGAAAAGCTTGCTCATTATGCCAATGCAGCCACAGATATAGAATTTAAATTTCCCTTTGGGTTCAAAGAATTGGAAGGGATTCATTCACGTACAGATTTTGATTTAAAAGCACATGAGACCCATAGTGGTAAAAAATTACAATTTTTTGACCCAGAGCTCAAAGAAAGTTACACCCCTTATGTGGTAGAAACATCTATTGGTCTTGATAGAATGTTCTTGGCTGTGTTTAGTAATTCTTTGCAAGAAGAAACACTAGAAGACGGCTCTACAAGAACCGTCTTGAGATTACCGGCTATATTGGCTCCTATAAAAATTGCAGTATTTCCACTTATAAAAAGAGATGGATTGCCAGAGCTTGCAAAACAAATTACTGAAGATTTACAGTGGGATTACAATGTGTTTTATGATGAAAAGGATGCCGTTGGTAAGCGTTACAGACGTCAAGATGCTAACGGGACTCCATTTTGTATAACTGTAGACCATCAAACCCTTGAAGACAAAACAGTGACCATTCGTCACAGAGATACTATGGAGCAGCAGCGTATTGCCATTTCTGAAATCTCTGGTGTGGTTGCAAAGAGCTTGTCTATGAAGCATTGGTTACAATAAACGGCATCTTGTAGCATATAAAACCCCCAATGATTTTGTCATTGGGGGTTTTTATTGTTTTGAAATTTGAGTGTTTAAAAAACAGTTAATAAATCAGTATTTCTTGTATTTCAACAGGATTTGCCCTCTGGCATCGGTTCATCATTCTTAGAGGTCTGTATTTAAAAAAAACGGCTAGGCCATTTTTTTTGTAGGCCTCATCTAGATTAATAGGGTCAAAATAAAGGGGCTCTCCACCTTCACTGGTTACTGTAATTGTAAATAAACAATCTCCTTTTTTTGTGCTCTCTTGAATCACACCAGCGGTAAACCCCTCTGGTATTAGTTCCGCTGTTTTTATTTTTTTTACGGTGCTTTTTGGATTTTGAATTGGTTTTTCTTTTGTTGAATTGCAGCTACTGACTGTAAAAATAAAAAGGGCAATATAAATAGGTTTTAATATCATGGGCTGTTTTTCTTTTGCGTTTAAGATCTTGGACTGCTACTAATTTTTCTAACAATATAGTAAATTTGTTGTAAGCCAACTCATAGAAGTAACTGCACAAAATACTATGACACTTTAAATTTTCAAGGATTAATATTCTCATTTTCTCATTAAAAACTCATAATTTCAAATCATTTTTTTAAAGAGCTTAATTTCTTCTTAATTTTCCAAAAAAAAGATGAAAATTAAATTATTATCACTTCTTGGTTTTTTCTTAATATCAAGTATAGCAAAATCACAGACACAACCATCAAAACCTGACTACATTGGTGAACTCCAATTAGTCACCGTGACCCCTTCTTTGTCTTCAAAAATGGACGAGCTTGTTTCTACTCCAACAACAGGAGAGGCAAGAGACGGAAGGTACTCTAAAGCAAGAAGACCAAAAAGAGAAGTAATTGCAGGAAAAGGCTCAACGGGAGACCTACTATCTAAAAATCCTCACCTTCTTACAGGGAGCGTTAAAGTAAACGCCGCAAGCGCTGTGTGGGATGCAGGATATACAGGTTCTAATCCAACAGATCCAGCACTAGCAGTAGGTCCAGAACATGTTTTTGTGGTTTGGAATACAAAATTTGCAATTTTTGATAAAGATGGAAATCAACTAGTTGGCCCAACAAACCCTTTCCCAGCAATATTTCCTTCTAATGGATGTTGTGACCTTACAGTTTCTTATGACACTGCTGCAGATAGATGGGTGATTTCATACCTTGGTGGAGGTGCTCAAATTGCAGTTTCGCAAACTGGAAATCCTATCACTTCAGATTGGAATATTTATAACATCGGTTCTGTAAATGATTACAACAAACTTTCTGTGTGGAGTGATGGATATTACCTAACAGACCAATCTGGCGGCAACAGATTATATGCTATGGACCGTACTGCAATGCTAGATGGTGCAGGTTCTGTATCAATACAAGGATTTCAATTACCAGGGATAGCTACATTTGGATTTGCTTCTCCTCAAGCCTTGAATGTTACAAATGGTGACATGCCAGCTGCTGGAAACGCACCGATTGTCTTTTTTCAAGATAACTCTTATGGAGGTGTTTCTGAAGATCATATAAAATTTTGGAGTGCAAATGTAGATTACTCAACACCCGGAAACTCCTCAATTACCGCTGCACAACAAATACCAGTAACACCATTTACCTCAATATTTGATGGAGGTTCTTTCAGTAATTTAGCTCAACCTAACGGAGGGAGTTTATTAGATGCTTTACAAGGTATTGTAATGAACCAGGCGCAGTTCAGAAAATTTACAACCCATAACTCAGCGGTATTTAATCATGTGATTGATATAGACCCATCTGGTGGTAAAAGAGCTGCAGTAAGATGGTATGAATTTCGTCAAACTTCAGATGGTGCTCCTTGGACATTATATCAAGAAGGAACCTACGCTTCTCCAGATGGAAAACACGCTTGGAATGCAAGTTTAATGATGGACAACCAAGGAAACATTGGTATGGGATACTCAGCGATGAGTGTTCAAGGAAATGGAAACACAGAGGTTGGTTCTTATTACACAGGTAGATTTGCATCAGATCCTTTAGGAGTGATGACCGTTACCGAAGAAGTAATTGCTCCAGGAGATGCAGCTATCTCTGGTGGGCGTTATGGTGATTATAGTAAGATTGATATAGACCCTAGTGATGATGCAACGTTTTATTTCACCAATGAGGTTCATACTGCAGACACTCCAGGAAATCAAAGAGCAGCCAATGTAGGGCGTTTTAAAATTGCACCAGATGCAAATGTAGATGCTGGTATTATTGCTTTTGTTAACCCTGTTGATGGAGATCTTTCTTCAACCCAAACCGTAGAGGTTGTTGTCCGTAATTTTGGAACTGTACCCCAGTCAAATATTGAGGTTAGTTTTACTTTAGATGGCGGAACACCAGTAACAGAGGTAGTTGCAGGGCCTATTGCTCCAGCAAGTAATATCAACTATATGTTTACCGCAACGGTAGATATGAGTGTAGATGGACAAACCTACAACCTGTGTGC
>CAJWXC010000078.1 GCA_913048215.1 uncultured Flavobacteriaceae bacterium
ATTCCCAAGATGCGCTGTGGCTCCTGTAATGGTTATTGCTCCTTTTTGAGAAGGGGCAGGGGTCTGTTGTGCGGCTACAGATACTCCAGTTATAGCCGTTATTATAATTAATAAGTGTCTTAAAGTGTTCATAATATTTACGTGCTATGGTTATTAAAATTCTGTATCACAGTGAAAGTTCTTGTTTGTTTTTTTGACTGGGGGTTTGGTCTTACCTCCATTTTCTTTTTCATTAAGCATCATGGTCATCAGTGTATTTCGCTCTTGTTGAATGGCGATTCGTTTTTGCTTGTCTAAGTCCAAATCGAAATAAGTTTTACCTTCTATGATTGTTTTTTCTGCTTTAGAATACACAGACATCGGATGGCCATTCCACAGCACCAAATCTGCATCTTTTCCAATTTTAATACTTCCAACTCTATGGTCTAGGTGTAATAGTTTAGCAGGGTTTATGGTTACTGTTTTCCATGCCTCTAGCTCACTCATGCCTCCGTATTTAAAAGTCTTTGCTGCTTCTTGATTTAAGCGTCTAGACATTTCACCGTCATCACTGTTAATAGCTACGGTAACGCCTTGAGATGCCATAATTGCAGCATTGTAAGGGATGGCATCATTCACCTCATATTTATAGGCCCACCAATCACTAAAGGTAGATGCGCCTACTCCATGAGCAGCCATTTTATCTGCTACTTTGTAACCTTCTAGTATATGGGTGAATGTATTGATGCGGAAATTAAATTTCTCGGCAACTTTCATGAGCATATTAATCTCGCTTTGTACATAACTGTGGCAGCTTATAAATCGCTCTCCATTTAATATTTCAGCTAGGGTTTGCAGCTCATCATCTTTGCGGTAGGGCTTGCCACTTTTTTTCAATTCATCATAAGCTTTTGCCCGGTTAAAATAATTTACATACAACTGCTCAACACCCATACGCGTTTGTGGAAAACGGCTGTAACTCTCCCAGTTAGATTGTTTTACATTTTCCCCTAAGGCAAATTTGATAAATTTAGGACTGTTGTCATACAAAAGTCCGTCTGCATCTTCTCCCCATTTTAGTTTTAAAATGGCAGAACGGCCACCAATTGGGTTTGCAGAGCCATGTAGTATTTGAATAGAGGTAACACCACCGGCTAGGTTGCGGTAAATGTTTACATCCTCAGGGTCAACAACATCCTCTATGGTAACTTCGGCAGAGGAGTTTTGCCCTCCTTCATTTATAGATAGCGCAGCTATATGACTGTGTTCATCTATGATACCTGCAGTGAGGTGTTTTCCGGTGGCGTCAATTTCTACGGCGTTTTTTAAAGATAGATTTTTTCCTATTTTGGAAATTTTACCATTGCGTACCAGCACATCGGTATTGTATAAAATTCCTTCTTTTTCACCAGTCCAAACGGTAGCATTTTTAAACAATAGAGTTTGCTGGCTTGGCTGAGTGGTATTTCCTAGCCCAACATTTGGATAGGTTATGGGCATGATTTCACGCAGTACATTGGTGTTTTTAATGTCTTTGTTTTTATCTGAAATAGCTTTGGCAACTCCCATATTTCTATTTGCAGTAAAGGTGGTTTCTACTCCACTGGGCAAAACTGCTTTGCCTGAGATGCTCATTGAGTTTTTTTCAATAATTGCGGTTGTGCGATACACCTCATTGGTTTGTGTATCAGTAAAAGAAAGGGTTATCCAGTTCTCTTTGTAGGTAAGCTTTGCAGGAAGAGCGGTTTCACCTAAGGTAAGAGTTGCTTTTGGTTTTGAGACTTCTCCAGAGATTTCTAAGGTGTAACTAACTCCTGCAAGTGCAAGGTTGTAGGATCCTCGTATGTCTGTTTGATCCATGGAGTTGATAACACTTTTTGTTCCTTGAACCCAGTTTTGGTAGAGTGTAGTCCCTTTTTCAAACAAAGGACCAGAGGTGATTAAAAAGTTTGCATATTTACCGTTTTCTAAAGATCCTACCTTATCACTTATTTGAAGCATATTTGCCGGAGCAGTGGTTAATGCCTCTAGCGCCTTTGTTTTATCTAAACCATACTTAATTGCTGTTAAAAGATCTTTTGAAAAATCTTTTGGTTTTTTAGATTTAAAGGTGGTAAGTGCAAAGGGTATATCATTGTCTTGTAAAGCTTTTGGATTTGTTGGCGCTTGATTCCAGGCGCGCATATCCTCTAAAGATAAATAACTAGCCGTGTAGGGATTACTCACATCATAGGCATCTGGAAAGTTTAACGGGATGATAAAACTAGCATTAGTTGCTTTGGTTTGTTGTATCATCTCATACTCATCCCCGCCGCCAACAATCAGGTAATTAATTCCAAACTGTTTTCCAATTTTAGCGGCCCTTAGATTGTTGCTCTTGTTTCCTGCTTCAAAAATGGAAACTTTGTTTTTATTTTTTAGTAAGGCCTCTAAAGATCTATCTTTGGTAGGTATGTTTCCTTTTTCATACCACTGGGCATCGTGATATACTTGACGCATCAGCGCCATAGATCCCATCAAAGAACCTGGATAAGATTGTCTGCTAGTCACACTTTTAGAGAATGAATAGTGTTGTCCTAGTGCATCATCAATTATACGCATTGCCTGGTTTGCTTGATCGTTGAGTGCCACAAGAACTCCCGTGCCGCGTGCAATACCATCCATGCTATGAGTGTTTACTAAACCAAAACCTTCATTACGCATTGCTTTGGCCTTTTTAATATCATAGCTGAAATGGTCTATAGCATTTTTCTCTGGCATGATATGATCATTCCAATAAAAACCTTCTCGTGAAGCGCTATACTGGGGAGAGCGGCCACCTCCAGAGCTACGCTCTGGGTTTTTAACACCAAAATTTGTGTAGGGATCAATAAATGATGGATAAATAAATTTTCCTTCCAAATCTACCATAACAGTATTGTTTGGAATCACTACTTTTTGGCCAGAGGCTACCACCTTTGAATCTTTTATCAGTAGTGTTGCCTTTTCTATTTTTTGTGTTGGAGAGATAAATAATGTTGCATTAGTAAATGCGGTGTAATGTGCGTTATTTTCTTTTACGCCATCGTTTTTGGGAAAGTATTCTTGAGAAATACCAATATGCGAAATACAAAGTACAAGCAACAGAAGTATGTTTTTTTTCATAGCATTAAGGATTTGTGTTTGTTTTTTTTCTTAAAGATACCAATATGCGGTGTTTTATAGCGTATTTGCGATAGTTAAAAATATCATAATTGAATATTCAACCATAGTTTTAGCAAATCTTAGAGTGGTCTATTGTCAAAATAATTTACCATCAACGCTACCATGTAACTATATGTTTTAATTCCTTTGGGCTGGTTGTTTGCTTTTAAAAATAGATTGTACCATGCCTTTGAGAGTTCCTCCATTGGGTTGTCATAACTGTCCCAGAAATCACGCATTTCTTTATAACTTTTTAAAATTCCGGGGTGTATAGTTTCTAATGTTTCATGGTATAGTTCTTTATCTCTGTAAGATAATTCATTTACACAATACCGAAGGGCAAAAATATATCCTGTGTAATTAATGTATTTGTCATCATTGTGCAGGGCTGCAAGAGTGGCAATAAAGTTTGCTTCGTTTTCTTTTGCATACCCCAATTGATGGGCTTGTTCGTGACAAGCCACAACTGGAAATTTATAAGATTTTATAAGCCCATTCACCTGCGCTTCTCCAGAGAATGGGTTTAAATAACCACTATACCCCATGTAGGTAAGTCCTAAACTCCAAAGGCTTTTTTTAACACTTTTGGGTTGCAAAGAAAGGCTTGGAAATGTTTTTTGAAGATTTGCATAACTATTTTGAGTAAGATCAAGCATTTGCTTTTGTGTGTAGGGCAAATCTATCTTGACACTATCTGCATACCCCAGGGAGTTGTGAAGTTCATTTGATTTTTTAATAACCTTGTTTGTAATAGCTATGAGCTGCTCGGTGGTGTAGTCATTGCCAAGGTTTAATGAGGTATGCAGTGGTTCTCTATAATAGTTAAAACCCCATAATAGATGAAACATAAAATACACTATAGATACGTGGGCAGTAATATCAAAAACCAACTTTACGGGCTCATATCTAAAACCTTTAAAGTTTTTATAAATCCAACGTGCCACAAGTATAAAAATCAAGGTGTAGAAAATATCTCCTACAGAAAAAGGGACCCACCCCCATAAGCTTCTAGATATTTTTCCAATCCAGGGGTATAGCCCTAAGCTGTACCATTTTTCTACAAATGAGGGATACTGTTTTAAAGATTGTATCAATAAAATTTGCACCGGCAACAGTAGGGCAATAACAAGTATAGATTTCTTTTTAAACATGATAGCAAATTACTAAAACCATCTTAGATTAAAATCATTAATTAAAGGTATTTACAATGTAAGTATTTCATTGATTTTATATTTACAAATCATAACAGATATTGTAAAATCTTAGCTCAAAATGGGTGGTTAAAAAATCTCAAATAGGTTACCTTTGTATATAAAATTTAATAACAATACAATGAGTGATGCTATAAGAAACCTATCTCCAAAACCCCTTTGGAATAAATTTGCTGATTTAAATGCAGTACCACGCCCTTCAAAAAAAGAACAAGGTGTAATTAAGTTTATGAAAGATTTTGGCGCTTCTTTAGGGCTTCAAACCTTTGAAGATGAAGTGGGTAATGTTATTATAAAAAAGCCTGCTACCCTTGGCATGGAACACAGAAAAGCTATTGTGATGCAATCCCATTTAGATATGGTACATCAAAAAAATAGTGATACGGTTTTTGATTTTGATACTCAGGGTATACAAATGTATGTGGATGGAGATTGGGTGCGGGCCAATGGAACTACTCTAGGGGCAGATAATGGGCTTGGAGTAGCTACTATTATGGCTGTTTTAGAGAGTGATGCCATTGCTCATCCAGCCATTGAAGCGCTATTTACTATAGATGAAGAAACCGGCATGACTGGTGCTATTGGTCTTAAAGGTGGTTTGCTTGAAGGTGAAATTTTACTCAACCTAGATACAGAAGAAGACGATGAAATTGGAGTAGGGTGCGCTGGTGGTGTAGATGTTACTGCCAGTGGTAGTTACCATCAAATTCCTGCCCCAAATGGGCAGGGGTATCGTATTACTGTAAAAGGTTTGCAAGGTGGACACAGTGGGATGGATATTATAAAGGGTTTAGGTAATGCCAATAAAATGATGAATCGTTTATTGGCTGCAAATAAAGAGATAGCTCATATTGCAACTATTGCTGGAGGATCTCTCAGAAACGCAATTCCTAGAGAGAGCACTGCTACTGTAGTTGTTAAAACAGAAGATATTTCTGAGTTTGTATTGCAGATGGAGAAACTTCAATTTGACTTGGTGGAGGAGTTTAGATTGCTGGAGCCAGATTTAACTATAGAAACACATAAAATCACCTCCCCAGAGATGGTTATGGACCCCAAAGATCAACTCATATTTATAAATACTGTGTACGCAACCCATAACGGTGTATACAGAATGAGTCCAGCCATAGAAGGGTTGGTAGAAACGTCAAATAATATTGCAAAAATAGCTGTTTCAAATGCTACCCTTAAAATTGAATGTCTTACCAGATCTTCTGTAGATTCTTCTAAGGATGATATGGCGGCAACACTGACAGCTGTTTTTGAGTTGGCAGGTTATAAGGTAGCGTGCAGTGGTCACTACCCTGGATGGGCTCCAAATATGGACAGCGCTATTTTAAAGGTTGTAGAGTCGTTATACATTTCTCTTCATGGAGAAAAACCAAATGTAGCCGCCTGTCATGCAGGTTTGGAATGTGGTATATTGGGACAAAATTATCCAAAGATGGATATGATAAGCTTTGGACCAACCATTAAAGGAGCACATTCTCCAGATGAACGTGCCAGCATATCAAGCGCACAAAAATACTGGAAATTTGTTTTAGAAATTTTAAAAAATATACCTTTAAAATAATACTAGTATTTAGGTACTATAGCTTATAATAAAAAAAGCCCGAGGGTCATACCATCGGGCTTTTTTATAGTCCTGTGTTTACAGTGTTATTTCTGAGTCACAATTTCTATTTCAAACACCAAGTCTGAGTTTGGTGGTATTACCTCTCCGGCACCGCGTTCACCATATCCAAGATATGAAGGAACATAAGCAGTAACTTTATCACCCACAGACATCAACAACAAAGCCTCTAAAAACCCCGGGTTTAATGATGCATCTTTGCTGTAAGACATAGGAACTGGCCTGTATCCATTTTGTGCCTCACGTTGTGGGTTGATCATGTTATAATCTCTTGCTAAAAGGGCATTATTGGTGTCAAATAATCTTCCGTTATTTTCCAAAAACCCTGCATAATTCACCAAGACTTTTGTGCCTTCTGCTGGACGTTGCGCTCCTGTTTTTTTATCCCAGTGTATAACAAGACCAGAAGGCATTTTTTGAGCCTCTTTTTTCAGGGCATCAAATTTTGCTTTCATACCCGCTGCATATTTTGATATTGCAGCTTGTTTGGCTTTATTTTCCTGTTCTACTTTGGTCATTGCATCTGTAAAAGAAACGATTTTTTGACCTCCTTTGTTAATGATGTTTACTGTTTGTATCATTACATCATCAAGTGGTTTGTTGCTTTGTGGTTGTACATCAACAAGACCAATAGCGTCAACAATCTCAATGCCTTCAACAACCTCACCAAATACGGTGTGCTTGCCATTTAGCCATGGTGTTTCTTTAAGTGTCACAAAAAACTGACTACCATTGGTAGCTGGTCCACTATTTGCCATAGACAAGATTCCTTTTCTATCGTGCACAAGAGCGGGTACAATTTCATCAGGGAATTTATATCCAGGATTTCCTGCGCCTGTCCCTGTAGGATCACCACCTTGAATCATAAAATCTTTAATTACTCGGTGAAATATAACACTGTCATAAAACTTTTTCCCTTTGTGTTTATCATCCACCATTTGGTTGGTTCCCTCTGCCAGTGAAACAAAGTTGGCAACCGTGAGAGGGGTAGCCTCGTTGTAGAGTTTTGCAACAAAGGTTCCTTTGTTTGTAATAACTTCTGCATATACCCCATTTGGAAGATCTGGGTATTTGTTCTGGCATGACACTACTGTCAATGCTAATAAAAGTACGAGTGTGATTTTTTTCATGATAATTGAAATAGATTTATTGATTTTAATTTATTGATAATAATGTAATATCACTGGTAATGGGTTGGTTGGTTCCTAATTTTTTTTCAATGCCATAGTAACCATACGCCTTGTATGATGGAAATATAAAAGTAGCTTTTTCTCCAGGATTTAATAATTTTACGCCATCTCTAATTCCAGATATTAAATCTTGGTTTGATTGATCTACCTTGTAGTTTTGTATTCCGTTTTCTTTAGCTGAAACAATAATGTTTCCCCCGAGATCTTTCACATTATAAGTGAAAGTGATCAAATCACCCACTACAGGTTTTTGCGATAAACCCTCCTTGTTTTTTTGGGTGATAGTATACCAAAAACCACTTTCTGTAGAAATATAATCGCGCAGGCTATCTGTTTTAATTATTTTCTCAATGGCAGCCTTCTCTTGTTTGTAAATTAATTTGTTACGCGCCACAGAGGCCTCGATAAAGCTCCCTGAAGTAGTTTTAATTGAAGTTCTAGCCTTTGGGTTTTGACAGCTAGTTACTAAAAAAATAAGTGAGCAATATGCAAAAAAAACACGCATCATATTATAATTGATTTTTGTAGTTTGGCAATATACTAATAAATTGAGTTACTGTTTCCTCTAGGGATAACAGACTTCTACCACCAGCAGCATTGGTGTGTCCTCCGCCATTGTAATGGGTTCTT
>CAJWXC010000079.1 GCA_913048215.1 uncultured Flavobacteriaceae bacterium
GTATTAAGATTAATAATTATATTTTAATTGTAGGGTAATATTTCTACCCACATCATCTGCATAGTAACGCAAACGATTTAAGTAATTTCTGTAAGAAGTATTAAGCATATTATTTACATACACACCTATATCTAGTCCTTGAAGCAAAGAGACATTTGCCTTAAAGTTTAGTAAATGATAGCTAGGTGGTGGGGTGCTTATATCCACAGTTTGCGTACCCTCTGGCAATACAACTTCAAAATTGTTGTCTGGGAATTCATTTTGTGCAAACACATAATTACTCTCCAAGGAAACCTTTAGATTATGGTACTTTAAATTGGTGTAAACCAAACTATTGTTAGTACTTGCAGATGGCATATTAATAAGAGGTTGGTTTTTTGATATATCATATCCCTTTATCAAAGAAAATTGATGCTTAAAACTCACATTATCAAACAATGAGAAAGATCCGTCTATATCAACACCAAAAATTTGTGCTTTGGTTTGTCGGTATTCCCAAACTTGAAAATTTCCTCTAATAGTTTGCCTTATACCTGTGGGCTCTATAAGCATATAGTTATCTATGGTATTGCTGTAAGGCATGAGTGTAAACTCAAAATTCTCTCCTCTTTGTTGCAATGTAAGTGACACCTTGTGTGCAGTTTCTGAGCCAAATTGCAAATCTCCTATTTCTATCCTTGAGGCGCTATGATGCAAACCCTCACTAAATAGCTCTGATGCGTCTGGTGCCCGAGAAGCCAAACAGTAGTTGGCAAATAAAACGTAGGTACCAAAGGTGTGTTTAACTCCAAGGGTAAAAGCAGGATTGGTAAAGTATAATTTTGGATTGGTGAGCAATTGATTGCCAGCTTGCTCAATCACTAAATCAGAAAACTGACTGTCATACCCTCTTTCTTCCCAGAAAGATCTTCGGTAAAATTTATACACATCCATAAATGTGTGATCAATTCTAAGACCAGCCTCCAAAATCCATTGTGAATTAAGTGTATAATTTCCAGTTATAAAACCACCAAAACTATACTTAGTATAATCTGGAATAAGACGTCTTACACCTGTTTGCGGATTTGCAAAATTAGTTTGGTAATTTGCACTAACCCCATATGTATACCCTAATTTATCTGAAACATCTGCGGTTACATCTGCTTTAAAACTGTGGGTTTTTAACACCAAATCTACAGAAGCTTTATCTTTATTGTCTGCCCTTCTAACATCAAACTCAAGTCTATTGTTTTGCTGGTAGTCATACTGCATGGACACCCTTCCAATACCTTCTATATCTTTATAGCCTTTAATTCGCCCTAGATGGTGTGTAACATCTTGACGTGGGGCTCCAATAGCGTAAGTGAAGTCATTTATAATTGAAGGGGTGTCGTTTAAAATTGCTTGCACTTGGTCTTCTGCTCCACCAATATGGGAGGCCCTAAGAATTCCAATTTCATTTCTGAAATAAGAATAATAAGCTTCTACCGCAAAATCAATTCTATTAAAACCTAGCCTTGTTGCAACATTTCGCTCAAAAACACCAGTATTACTTAAATTGTAATCTGGAGCGTTGAAGTCTCCAAAACGTTTTGCTGTGCCCTGGGTGGAGGTGTACCAACCATTTTCATAGCTTTTTGTTAGGCTAGAGGTTACAGCACCACCCCTACCATTACTAGAGCCGCTTACTATGGTTTTACCATAGAGTGAATCTAATATAGCCACCTTTGGTGCTGAAGTAATAATTACACCACCAATAGCATTTCCACCATACTGCAAAGCTCCTGCACCTTTAATAACTTTAATACTACCTGCTGTGTTGATATCTATACTAGGTGCGTGCTCTGCACCCCACTGTTGATCCTGCATTTGCACTCCGTTATTGACAAGAACAACACGGCTGCTATGTAAGCCATTTATCATTGGCTTAACAACTGTACTTCCAGTATTAAGTGAAGAAACTCCGCTAATGCTATTTAAAACATCTCCTAGTGAAGCGCTACTAAAAGATGAAATTGTTTGTTGATTTAATGTATTTTCAAATAATGTTTTTGTTTCTCTGTAGGATTTATTGCCACTAATGATTATTTCATTGAGTGACTCCATATGGTGTTCCAACTTAAACGTTTTTTGCACATCTGCCTGCATGGCTACTGTGAAAATTTTGGTGCTACATGATGGGTGAGACACCTGAAGATTATATGTGCTATTGCAAAGAAATTGGACACTAAAGTTTCCATCCAGATCGGTTTGAACCGCAACTCCAGTTTGGGTAACTACAATAGTAGCTCCACTAAGTTTTGAGCCGTCATGTATGTCTAATAAAGTACCATATAGTGTGTTACTACACTCTTGGGCAATAGCGTGTATACTGCCACAAAGCAGTAACAATAACGCAAATAATCGCATCACATTCTCTTTAAAATTTTTAAATAAATTAAATCTTTAGGAAAGGATACTTGGTGGTGCGCGTAGTTGCTTTGAAGTTAATTTTTTTGAAAATAAAGGTGCTACAGTAATAGCAACTTCTTTGTTTTGGGGAAGTAAGGTTAATGTGCTAAGGTAATTCTCTGGTAGTATGTATTGAAAACTAGAACTGTAAAAATCACAAGTATGACACTCTGGGGCATCTTTGTGCAAATGTGTTGTCTGCTCATAACATACCTCATGTTCGTGATTTTCAAACAAATGAAAAAATTCAACACCGGTAGGTAGCATTAAAGCAAAAACAAGTGCAATAGCTCCAAGGTACTTTGAAATGTGATTTTCTAGATTCATAAATACAATCCAAAAATACTACTTACAAAAGTATTAAACTTACAATTTTTGAAAATTATAAAATTTACTTGCCAATAATTTATGTTACATGTTAGTTTATATATTTAAACAATAGCAAACGTTAGTGTTTTACTACCTTTGTACTAAATATAAGAAGCTGTTTGAATGAAGACTGAAAATTTAAGAATTATATTTATGGGAACACCAGGTTTTGCTGTGGGTGTTTTAAAGACTATTGTTGAGAATGGTTTTAATGTTGTTGGGGTTGTTACTGCACCAGACAAACCAAAGGGTCGCGGAAGAACGCTTCAAGGCTCTGCTGTAAAGCAATATGCAACTACCAAAAACATACCTATTTTACAGCCCACTAATCTTAAAGATCAGTCCTTTATAGATGCCTTAACAGCGCTTTGTGCAAATATACAGGTAGTGGTTGCCTTTAGAATGTTACCAAAAGTAGTTTGGCAAATACCAAGTCTAGGCACATTTAATCTTCATGCCTCATTATTACCCCAATATCGTGGTGCTGCCCCAATTAATTGGGCTATTATTAATAAAGAACAAACAACAGGAGTAACTACTTTTTTTATTGATGAAAAAATAGACACTGGAGAAATTATCTTGTCCAATAAGGTAAGAATTTCAAAAACAGAGACTGTAGGTAGTTTACATGATAGGCTCATGGCCTTGGGAAGCGACCTGGTTATTGATACATTAAAGCTGATCTGTAGTGCAGCGGTTTGTTCTATAAAACAGCCACTAGGAGAAGATTTTCACAAACTCAACTTAAAACAAGCGCCAAAACTAACGCCAAGTAATACCTACATAAATTGGAGTACTTGCGCAGATTCAATAGATCATTTTGTTAGAGGACTTAATCCTTACCCTGGGGCATGGAGTTATCTAACTCAAGAACAAGACACAATAAAAGTTAAAATATATAAGGTAGTGATCATAGACTCAACTCAAGAAAATTCTCTATGGTTTATTACAAAAGATGGAGGCGTTAAAATCTCAGAACATACCCCATTGGGTGCCGTTATAGTTAAACACAAGAAATTATTTGTACAACTTACAAATCAAGTAGTAGAGATTACAGAAATTCAACTCCCAGGAAAGCGTAAAATGCTTGCAAAAGATTTATTAAATGGTTATGTTTTTTCATCAGATGCAAAAATGATTGTAAACCCGCATGGCTATTGAGACGACAAAAAACACGTTTTTTTAGACCCGCTTATTAACAATCACCCCAAGTTATTAACAAAAAGAGGGTTTTAGCTCGGCAATCCTTGCCAATGTTGAATATCCGTTTAAATTTGTATAGGTACTAAAACGTATTTTTAATCATTTTTTTAATTTAAACAAATATTATGAACAAATCAGATTTAATCGACGCAATGGCAGAAGATGCTGGAGTAACAAAAGCAGCAGCTAAAAAAGCATTAGAATCTTTCTTAGGAAATGTACAAGGATCTCTTAAAAAAGGAAACAGAGTTTCTTTGGTAGGTTTTGGTTCTTGGTCAGTAACAAGAAGAGCTGCAAGAGAAGGAAGAAACCCTCAAACAGGGAAAACTATTCAAATTGCTGCTAAAAACGTTGTAAAGTTCAAAGCAGGTTCAGACTTACAGACTAGTGTAAACTAGATCACTGTAATTTAAAAGGTAAAGCCCTCTTGCTACTGCAAGGGGGCTTTATTATTTTTAAAATTATTTCACAATTCTGTTTTAGTTGGATAATTCAAAAAAAAACAGTAGGTTTATTTAAGCAAACAACCAATAATGACACTCCTTAAACCCGATAAAGGTCTTTTACTAATAGCAAAGCCATCTATAATTGGAGATGTGTCTTTCAATAGATCTGTCATACTATTGGCAGAGCACACAACAGAAAATGGCTCGGTAGGTTTTATTCTTAACAAACCACTGGAGTATACTCTTAATGATTTTATTCCAGAGGTCAACTCTAAGCTACGTGTTTATAACGGAGGTCCTGTAGAACAAGACAACCTATACTTTATTCATAAAATACCTGACCTAATTCCAGGAAGCATAGAAATATCTCAAGGGATTTATTGGGGAGGAGATTTTAAAGCGATTACTAAATTACTTGCAGATGATAAACTAACCCAATCTCAAATACGCTTTTTCTTGGGTTATTCTGGATGGTCTACAAGCCAGCTTACTCAAGAGTTAAAACTCAACAGCTGGGTAATTACTCCAAATGGACATAAACACAACATCATTGGTAATACCAATAACAACCTTTGGAAAGAAAAAATGTTAGAACTTGGTGGCAGCTATAAGCTATGGTCTAACGCTCCACAAAACCCATCTTATAATTAAATAGTTCTTTTTGTTATCTAGCACTACCCCAGTCTTGCCTTTGCATTTAATTTTCCTAGTACTTCTTTTGCAATAGTATTGGTGTATTGTTTCTTTCTGTATTTTGTAATTGATTGAATACCCGTAATGACGTTAGAGACAAACATCTCATCTGCTTTTTGCAATTCAAAAGGTGATATAGAGACTTCCTGTACATCATAATCATGCATTTGTGAGAGGATAGAGAGAAGCTGTTTGCGCATAATGCCTTTAAGACAGCCGTCTGTAAGTGGAGGTGTTTTTATGGTTTCACCTTTTACTAAAAATAGGTTTCCGTTTAAAGCCTCTACAATTTGCTTTTTCTCATTCAAAAGCAAGCAGTTATCATATCCATTTTCTTTGGCATAAATACTTCCCAAGACATTTATGATTTTGTTGTTTGTTTTTAAGGTTGAAAGCAAACCAGATGTAAGGTAATGATCCTTAAACAGCTCAACTTGGTATGGGTCTTGTTTTAATAAGTAAAAAGGACTCTCTAATTCACTGCACGTTATGGAGAAATCAATTTGATTTGTGGTTGGACTATACAGGCCTCCTTGTTGACGCCAAACAAGAACCTTAACTCTATATGGCTTTATGATACTACCATTGGCCTCTATAGTTGCTAAAATTTGCTCCTCTAAGTATTCTTGTGTGAAATTCATTGGAATTTCCATGCGAAGTATACGCATAGAGGCCATGAGTCTAAAGTAATGATCTTCCAAAAAATAAATTTTCCCTGCACTAGCGCGTAGGGTTTCGAAAATTGCATCACCATAATTTAGCCCTCTGTTTTGAGCAGATATTGTTGCTTGTTGGTTTTGAAGTATGGTGCCATTAAAATTTATCATAAAAAAAGCCACTATAAGTTAATTTACAGTGGCACAAAGATACGGGTATCTATATTTATTTTTTAGGTTGATCCTAATATTTGTTTTAACTCAGAAACCATGTTTTCCCAGAGCATTTTTCCTTCTTCAACTTCACCATCATCAGCGAAATCTGTAATCATTAGCGAAACATCTTTGGTAATTTCATCAACTTGAATGCGCAGCTCAAAATAATAATCTGTATCTGCATCCTCTTCCCACCTAAATTTTATGCGTTCGGCGTTCTTTTTTGTGAGCAATACTGCTTTTTCTTCTGCCCCATCCCAAATAAACTCAAAATTTTCACCTCTAGAGTTTACGTTATCTGCATACCATTCTGAGAGTCCAGATGGTGTAGAAATGTACGTATACAATAATGAAGGGGAAACCTGTATTGGAATTTCCATTTCGTATTTAATTTTTTCTTCCATTGTTGTTTGTTATTGTGTCCAATATAGATATTAAATATAAAAACCAAAAGAAAGAAACCTATTATTTAGCCTAAAAGATGATACACTACCCAACTATATTAATTCAATAGATACAGCGATAGGTTATCTTCTAAACTTACGCCTCTTTTTTGCACCCTCTTGAGAGGATGTATTTGATTGAGAACGCCCTTTGTTTCTTCGCCCTTTATTATGTGCTGCTTTATTTTCTGCTTTTTTTGCCTCTACTTCGTGCAATGACTCTGTGGGCTCAAATCCTGGAATAATTGTACTTTCTAACTTAGTATGTAGTAATTTTTCTATCCCTCTTGCATAGGCATACTCATCAACACTAACAATAGAGATTGCTTTTCCACTAGCTCCTGCCCTACCAGTTCGCCCTATTCTATGAACATAGTCTTCTGGTATATTGGGCAATTCAAAGTTTATTACATAAGGAAGCAGAGGGATATCAAGCCCGCGTGCTGCTATGTCTGTAGCCACTAAAACAGATATACTTCCATCTTTAAAGCCTGCGAGGGCTCTTGTTCTTGCTCCTTGACTTTTATTACCATGTATGGCTGCGGCTTTAATGCCTGCTTTCTCTAATTTTTGAGAGAGCTTATTAGCGCCATGTTTGGTTCTGGTAAACACCAAAACTTGCTTCCAATTACCTTCTGTAATGAGTTTTATTACAAGAGCTGTCTTTAAACCTTTATTTGTTCTGTATATGATTTGATCTACTTTCTCAGCTGTAGTATTTTGGGGAGCTGCCTCAACCATAGCAGGATTGTGTAAAAAACTATTTGCAAGAGTTTTAATCTCTTTAGAAAAAGTTGCCGAAAACAATAAGTTTTGTCGTCTAGAGGGTAACAGCGCCAATATTCTTTTAATGTCTCTTAAAAAACCCATATCAAGCATACGGTCTGCTTCATCCAATACCAAGAACTGAATTCCAGAAAAATTAATTACACCTTGACTGTGTAGATCTAATAATCGTCCTGGA
>CAJWXC010000080.1 GCA_913048215.1 uncultured Flavobacteriaceae bacterium
TTGGGACGTGGAGGCCGCAGGTTCGAATCCTGCCACCCCGACCAAAAGCCGTCTGATACATCAGACGGCTTTTTTTATATTACTTTATATAACATAGATTGTTATATTTACCCTATTTACAAAAACAAACTACCATGGGCAAAATTTGCTACAGCTTGCTATTGATGATTTTATTACTTGGATGTAACAACACAAAACAACAAGCTGTACCAGATCAAGAAATCACAAAAAACAAAATACAGAGTCCTTTAAAGCGAAGTATAGACAGAGGAGCTGTAGTTTATAAAAATCTATGCTCACAGTGCCATAGACCCAATGGTAAGGGCATTACAAATAATTACCCTCCCTTGGCTGGCTCCAATTGGTTAACTCAAAAAAGACTAGAAAGTATCAAGGCAGTTAAATACGGCTTAAGGGGAAGTATTCTAGTAAATCAAAAACCATATGACGGAATCATGAGCGCAATGGGCCTGAATAATACACAAGTTGCTGATGTAATGAATTACACCATGAACTCGTGGGGAAACAACCAAAAACAAATGGTGACACCCAAAGAAGTTGCATCTGTTAAAAAGTAATGACAAGGTTTTAAAGCTAACATTACAAAATCCTTATTTTTGTAAAAAACAATCCTATGCTTATAATTGGTATTGCAGGTGGTACTGGCTGCGGAAAAACAACAGTAGTAGAACAAATTATTGCACAACTTCCAGTAGATGAAGTATGTGTAATATCCCAAGATTCTTATTACAAAGACACTAGTGATTTAAGCTATCAAGACCGAGTTAAAATAAATTTTGACCATCCTAATTCTATTGATTTTGCTTTGCTTTTACAGCACTTAAAAGCTTTGCGTGAGGGTGAGAGTTTTGAACAACCAGTATATTCTTTTGTAGAACATAACCGTACAGGAGAAACAATTACAACACATCCAAAGAAAGTAGTAATTGTAGAAGGTATTTTAATACTTACACAATCAGAGATAAGAGCCATGTTTGATGTAAATGTTTTTGTACACGCAGATAGTGATGAGCGTTTGATACGAAGGCTAAAAAGAGATATTTCTGAGCGAGGAAGAAATATGGATGAGGTTCTTAACAGATACCAAACAACTCTTAAACCAATGCATCAAGAGTTTATCGAGCCTACCAAAGAATTTGCAGACATTATTATACCAACCAACAAGTACAATACCGTTGCTGTAGATTTAATAAGAACTATTATTTCAGAAAGATTATAGCACATGGGTAACGTTTCAGAAATAAAAAAAACAAAGTGGTTTCGCTGGTTCGGCAATAAATATGTCATATTCATATTATTGTTTTTAACTTGGATGTTTTTTTTTGATGCAAATAATTATTTTTTTCACAAAGAGCTCAGTGATGATATAAACGCGCTTGAAGAGAGTAAAGAATTTTACAAAAAAGAAATAAAAAAAGATCGAGCTTTTATCAATAAAATGAAAGATAGCGCAGAGATGGAACGCTTTGCAAGAGAGAAATACTACCTCAAAAAAGAAAACGAAGATATTTACATCATTGAACATCAAGACTCTATTGAGTAGTATTTTGTTTTTTGACAATTCACACCAATGAAAAAAGATTTGTTGACAGATTTTAATCCAGTTTCCGCAAAAGCATGGAAGCAAAAAATACAGGTAGATCTCCAGGGGCTAGAGTATAACAAAACCCTTGTAAACAATACTTTAGAGGGGATACACATCAAACCTTTTTACCATAATGATGATCCTACTACACCCACAGAAATTCCAGGAACCCCAACGTTGTGGAACATCACACAAAATGTTTTTATTGATGATGCTACAATAGCAAATAATATTGCTTTACAGGCAATAGAAAAAGGAGCAGAAGCCATACAGTTTGGGGCAGAAAAACCCTTTGATATACCAAGTGTATTTAAAAATTACCCATTCAATAGTGCAAGCATCTATTTTGATTTTACCTTTTTGGATATCGATTTTACTAAAGAGCTTTCTGTATACCTTACCAGGCACAAGGCTCAATTTTATCTCAATATAGACCCTATTGGAAAACTAGCAAAAGAAGGAAATTGGTTTAAAAATCAAAAAGAAGATTTTAAAGCACTACAGAGTCTTTCACAAACAAAAAACACCATATCTGTAGATACCACAAATTATCAAAATGCAGGGGCCAATATGGTCCAGCAATTAGCATATGCCATCGCGCATGCCAATGAATATTTAAATCACCAAACTACAGATAGCATTACATTTAAAATAGCTGCAGGCACACATTATTTTTTTGAAATAGCAAAAATACGTGCCCTAAGACTTCTATACGCTAGTTTGGCCAATGAGTATAATTGCTCCCAAACCTGCCACGTGATAGCCCAGAGCTCTAGACGTAACAAAACACTTTATGATTATAATATAAATATGCTGCGAAGTACCACAGAGGCAATGTCTAGTGTACTTGGAGGTGCAGATGCCGTGTGCAACATGCCTTATGATGTATTATACCACAAAAGCAATGAATTTGGAGAACGTATTTCTCGAAATCAATTATTAATATTAAAGGCAGAAAGCTATTTTGATGTGGTAAACAATCCTGCTGATGGCGCTTATTATATAGAGAGTGTGACACAAGAATTAGCCTCAAAAGCATTGGCCCTTTTTAAACAAATTGAAGAAGGTGGAGGTTTTATAAAACAATTACATCAAGCAGAGATACAGAAAAAAATAAAAGAAAGTGCAGCCAAACAACAGGAGCTTTTTGACAATGGTAGTATTACCTTACTTGGTACAAACAAACATCCAAACCCTTTGGATCTTATGAAAGAAAATCTAGAATTGTTTCCTTTTTTAAAGAGCAATCCCAGAAAAACATTGATCCAACCCATTATAGCAAAACGTTTGGCGGAAGCTATAGAACAAGAAAGACTTAGTCATGAGTAGAAAAGATGTATCCAACATATCTTTACACTACAACACCCAAAGTGGTGTCTCTGGTGATAAAAAAACTGCTTTCAAAACTGCAGAGGGCATTGCTATTAAAAATCGTTACAGTAAGCAAGATATAACGCAATTAAAACATCTAGACTTCGCTGCAGGTATTGCACCAAATCTAAGAGGACCTTATGCTACCATGTATGTAAGAAGACCCTGGACCATAAGACAATATGCCGGATTCTCAACCGCAGAGGATAGCAACGCCTTTTATAGACGCAATCTAGCTGGGGGGCAAAAAGGGCTTTCTGTTGCCTTTGATTTGGCTACCCACAGAGGGTATGATAGTGATCATGAGCGTGTTGTTGGAGATGTTGGTAAAGCTGGAGTTGCTATAGATAGCGTTGAGGATATGAAAATTTTGTTCGATCAAATTCCATTAAACAAGATGAGCGTATCCATGACCATGAACGGAGCTGTGTTACCCATTATGGCCTTTTATATTGTAGCTGCTCAAGAACAAGGAGTAGAACTAAAGGATTTAGCAGGTACCATCCAAAACGATATTTTAAAAGAGTTTATGGTACGTAACACCTATATCTACCCTCCTACACCATCGATGAAAATTATTAGTGATATTTTTCAATATACGTCCAAGAACATGCCTAAATTTAATAGTATCTCTATATCTGGATATCACATGCAGGAAGCAGGTGCTACCTGTGATATAGAACTGGCGTACACCCTAGCAGATGGCCTAGAGTACATTCGTAAAGGTTTAGATGCAGGGATGGATATTGACACCTTTGCCCCTCGCCTGTCTTTCTTTTGGGCCATTGGTATGAACCATTTTATGGAAATTGCTAAAATGCGAGCTGCAAGAATGTTATGGGCAAAACTCGTAAAACAATTTAATCCAAAAAATCCAAAATCATTAGCCCTACGAACCCATTGCCAAACAAGTGGCTGGAGTTTAACAGAACAAGATCCTTTTAACAATGTTGCACGCACATGCATTGAAGCATCTGCTGCTGCCTTCGGAGGAACACAGTCTCTTCACACCAATGCCTTAGATGAAGCAATTGCTTTACCTACAGACTTTAGTGCTCGCATAGCAAGAAACACCCAAATATATCTACAAGAGGAAACCCTTCTCACAAAAACTGTTGATCCTTGGGCAGGTAGCTATTATGTAGAAAACCTCACCAACGATATTGCACAAAAAGCATGGTCACTTATCCAGGAGGTTGAAGATCTTGGGGGCATGACAAAAGCCATTGAAGCTGGTATCCCAAAACTACGTATAGAAGAAGCCGCGGCAAGAAAACAGGCCCGTATAGATAGTGGGCAAGACATTATTGTTGGCGTTAATAAATACAGACTAGAAAAAGAGGATCCTTTGCAAATCCTAGATGTTGATAACCAAATGGTAAGAACCGCTCAATTAGAGCGATTGGCCAATATCAAAGCCACTAGAGATAACCAAAAAGTGGCAGAAAGTTTAAAAGCTTTAACTCATGCTGCTACATCTGCAACAGAAAATTTACTAGATTTGGCAGTAATAGCTGCAAAACAAAGAGCGACACTAGGAGAAATTAGTGATGCATTGGAGTTGGCGTTTGGTAGATATAAAGCACAAATTAAATCATTTAGTGGCGTGTATAGTAAAGAGATAAAAAAAGATCCTTCTTTTGAAAAGGCAAGAGAGCTGGCAAATAAATTTGCAGCGCTAGAAGGCCGTAGACCAAGAATTATGATTGCTAAAATGGGGCAAGACGGTCATGATCGTGGGGCCAAAGTTGTAGCAACTGGCTATGCAGATGTTGGCTTTGATGTGGACATTGGGCCACTCTTTCAAACACCAAAAGAAGCTGCACAACAAGCCATAGAAAATGATGTGCATATTTTGGGGATTTCCTCCCTAGCAGCAGGACATAAAACACTAGTGCCACAGGTTATTGAACAAATGAAAAAACTTGGACGAGAAGATATCATGGTTATTGTAGGTGGTGTGATTCCTGCCCAAGATTACCAATTCCTGTTTGATGCAGGCGCATTAGCAGTGTATGGTCCTGGAACAAGAATTAGTGACGCAGCCATAGAAATGCTTGACATATTAATAGATTCTGTAGCTTAGTAGTGTAATGTGAAATCTAAGGTTATTTGAAGACTTCACATAAACTATTTTGTCAACAAACATATTGCGTTTTATCCCCTATAAACTTCAAAATAAATTGTCTTTTTATCCCTAAAAAGATGTTCACTATCTGTTAACAAAAATGATTTTAGATTCGGTTATTAAATAGTATTTTTACTCTTAAATCAATATAATTTAATGGGTAAAGTAATTGCAATTGCTAATCAAAAAGGAGGCGTAGGAAAAACTACCACTTCTGTCAATCTAGCAGCATCATTAGGTGTTTTAGAAAAAAAAATACTGTTAATTGATGCAGACCCACAGGCCAATGCCACCTCTGGCTTGGGCATAGATGTAGAGGCTGTAACCAATGGTACTTATCAATTATTAGAGCATTCTACAACGGGCAGAGATGCCATTGTAAAAACTAGTTCTCCAAATCTTGATTTAATTCCGGCTCATATAGATCTTGTTGCTATTGAGATTGAATTAGTAGACAAAAAAAATAGAGAGTACATGCTCAAGCAAATGGTCACAGATCTAAAAAAAGACTATGACTATATCCTTATAGATTGCGCTCCATCTTTAGGATTATTAACCCTAAATGCCTTAACTGCCGCAGATGCTGTTATCATACCCATACAGTGTGAGTATTTTGCATTAGAAGGACTTGGTAAGCTATTAAACACTATAAAAAGTGTGCAAAAAATACACAATCCAAATCTTGATATTGAAGGCCTACTACTAACGATGTATGATTCTAGATTAAGATTATCAAATCAAGTGGTAGAAGAGGTGAAAAAACATTTTGACGCCATGGTATTTAATACAATCATTCAGCGAAATGTACGTTTGAGTGAAGCCCCTAGTTATGGAGAGAGCATCATTAGTTATGATGCAAGTAGTAGAGGGGCGAATAATTACCTGAGTTTGGCGGAAGAATTAATTGAGAGAAATAAATAAAGGGCAAGCCCCACCAAATATAATATGGCTAAAGCAACAAAAAAACAAGCACTAGGACGCGGCCTTTCTGCCCTTTTGAAAGACCCTTCCAACGACATTCAATCTGCCAATGATAAAAATGCTGATAAGGTTGTGGGAAGTATTGTAGAGCTTGATCTTACTACCATTGAAGTAAACCCCTTTCAGCCAAGAACAAGTTTTAATGAAGAGTCGCTTTCAGAACTAGCCTCATCCATTAAAGAATTAGGAGTTATACAGCCAATAACAGTGCGTAAACTTGGATTCAACCAGTACCAACTCGTTAGTGGTGAAAGACGCTTTAGAGCATCCTCTCTTGTGGGGCTTAAAAGCATACCAGCCTATATACGCATTGCCAATGATCAAGAATCTTTGGAAATGGCACTGGTAGAAAATATACAACGTGAAGATCTTGACCCTATAGAAATTGCACTTTCCTACAGGCGTCTTATCGAAGAGATTGATTTGACCCAGAGCCAAATGAGTGATCGTGTTGGTAAAAATAGATCAACAATTGCTAATTATTTGCGTTTGTTGAAATTAGACCCAATTATACAAACCGGAATGAGAGATGGTTTTATTACCATGGGTCATGGTAGAGCGCTTATAAATGTGGAAAACCTAGATACGCAGCTTGAAATTTATGCAAAAATCCTAGCCGATAAATTATCTGTACGTGAAACAGAAACCTTGGTGAGGGGCAAAAAACAAGCTACACCTTCACTCAAAAAAAAGATCAAAACAGTACCTAAATATGCACTACAAGCAAAAAAACAGCTTGTCAAAGCGTTTGACTCAAAGATAGAGGTTAAAGTAAATGAATCTGGCAAAGGACAGTTTATAGTACCTTTCAAAAACAAAGATGATTTTGACCGCCTACTCAAGCTACTCTCCCGTGAAGAATAATCTGCTACATATTATCTTATTTCTAGCAAGCATATCTTTGTTTGCTCAAGAGCAAGAAAATTCTACATCCCAACAAATTAATCTAGTTGTTGAAGATACTATTACTAAAA
>CAJWXC010000081.1 GCA_913048215.1 uncultured Flavobacteriaceae bacterium
CTCTGGATACAACCAAGAAAATGAGTATCAACTAAAAAACAGCACCGCCGCAAAAAATGCCTTGTTTATTAATTCTGCAAACAAAGCAATGATTGTAGATACAGGTGGTATTATTTTAGAAGGAAATTCAAATCTGTTTAATCAGAACTTCGAAACTTTATTACTGGGACATTTAAATCAGAAATAACTATTAGTTCCCTTTATTGTAATCTTCTAAAAACTTTGCTAGGCCAATATCTGTTAGCGGATGCTTAACAAGTCCCTCAATACAAGATAAAGGTCCTGTCATCACATCCGCACCTATTTTTGCGCAATCAAGTACATGCATGGTATGTCTTACAGAAGCAGCAAGAATTTGGGTTTCAAACCCATAATTATCATAAATAAGTCTAATTTCTGCTATTAAATTAAGACCATCTGTAGATATATCATCAAGTCTTCCAATAAATGGAGATACATACGTTGCACCTGCCTTTGCAGCCAATAAAGCCTGCCCAGATGAGAATACTAAGGTACAATTGGTTTTTATACCTCTGTCGCTAAAGTATTTAATAGCCTTAATTCCATCTTTAATCATTGGAACTTTAACTACAATTTGCTCATGAAGTTTTGCTAATGCCTCCCCTTCTTTTATCATAGCGTGGTAATCTGTAGCAATTACCTCAGCAGACACATCTCCATCAACCAAAGAACATATGTCTTTATAATGCTGTAATATAGTATCCTGACCTGTAATACCCTCTTTAGCCATTAGAGATGGGTTTGTGGTAACACCATCCAAAACACCAAGGCTTTGTGCTTCTTTAATTTGTTCTAAATTAGCAGTATCTATAAAAAATTTCATAAAATATAATTTTAAATTTAAGTAAAAACACACAACATAAGCAATCACATTGTTTTCATAAATAGAATGAAATACTAATTACAATGTAAAAGAGAATGGATTTTAAAAACTACCTAATTAGCTTTTTATATTTGATACGTTTGGGCATTAAATCACCTCCCAAACGTTTTTTCTTGTTGGCCTCATATTCACTAAAACCACCTTCAAAGAAATAAACTTGACTATCTCCTTCAAAGGCAAGTATGTGAGTGCAAATCCTGTCTAAAAACCAGCGGTCATGACTTATTACTACAGCACAACCCGCAAAATTCTCAAGACCTTCCTCTAAGGCTCTTAAGGTATTTACGTCCAGATCATTGGTAGGCTCATCAAGTAAAAGCACATTACCTTCTTCCTTTAATGTCATGGCAAGGTGTAATCTGTTTCGTTCTCCACCAGAGAGAAGTGACACCTTTTTATTTTGCTCACTTCCTGAGAAATTGAATCTACTGAGATAGGCTCTAGAATTTACTTCTTTACCACCCATAAGTACTAATTCTTGTTCATCGCTAAAATTTTGCCAGATAGATTTGTCTTGATCTATGTTAGAATGTGCTTGATCTACGTAAGAGACCTTTGCTGTTTCACCAATAGTAAAAGACCCTTTATCAGGAGCCTGCTCTCCCATTATCATTCTAAATATGGTTGTTTTACCTGCTCCGTTTGGCCCAATGACTCCAACAATACCTGCCTGGGGTAAATTAAAATTTAAATCTTCATAGAGTAATTTATCTCCATAAGCCTTACTAACACCAGTAGCCTCAATAACATTGGTTCCTAGACGAGGGCCGTTTGGAATGTAGATTTCAAGTTTTTCGTCAAGTTGTTTTTGATCTTGACTCATTAACTTATCATAATTATTAAGACGGGCTTTTTGTTTTGTTTGTCTTCCTTTGGCACCTTGGCGAACCCATTCCAACTCTCTTTCTAGTGTTTTTTGACGCTTACTGGCTGTTTTACTTTCTTGGGCCATGCGCTTAGATTTTTGATCAAGCCAAGAAGAGTAGTTTCCTTTCCAAGGAATTCCCTCACCTCTATCTAGTTCAAGGATCCATCCGGCAACGTTATCTAGGAAATACCGATCATGGGTAACGGCTATAACCGTACCCTTATACTGCGCCAAATGGTGTTCCAACCAATGTACACTTTCTGCATCTAAGTGGTTGGTAGGTTCATCTAAAAGTAATACATCTGGTTGTTGTAACAGCAACCTACAAAGGGCTACACGCCTGCGTTCACCACCAGATAGTATGCCAATTTTTTTATCTCCCTGAGGTGTTCTTAGGGCGTCCATAGCTATTTCTAATTTGGTCTCTAACTCCCAAGCATTACTTGCATCAATTTGATCTTGTAATATAGCTTGACGCGCCATGAGTTTATCCATTTTATCTGCATCACTGTAAACTTCCTCTAAACCAAATTGGTCATTAATTTTATTGTACTCATCTAAAATGGCTACTGTCTGTGCAGCACCCTCTTTCACGATCTCTAGCACAGTCTTCTCTGGATCTAATTGAGGCTCTTGCTCTAAATAACCAACGGTATATCCTGGAGAAAAAACAACATCACCTTGGTAATTTTTATCTACACCTGCAATAATTTTTAGCAAGGTAGATTTACCACTACCGTTTAATCCTAGGATTCCAATTTTGGCTCCATAAAAAAAGCTTAGGTATATATTTTTAAGTACTGGTGTTTGTGCGTTTTGGAAAGACTTTGTCAATCCAGACATTGAGAAAATTACTTTTTTATCGTCAGCCATTATTGATAATTAATAGTTACTATTTTTTTTATATCGGGTTTGTTACATCCTGCCTTTTAATGCATTAAACACCCAGGCAATGGCAAAAAAACCAATTCCTACACAGGCAAAACCCCAGCCGGCAACATCATCATACTTAAAGGCTCCAAGTGCAATAAGTGTTAGTCCTACAATAATCATTATTAAAGTAGCGTATCCCAAAACAGTATTTTTATTCATCATAGTTTGAAGGTTTTAGCAATTCTCGAGCTTGAAATGTAGGTATTATTTGGCTTGTTTGCAACAATTACCATACAAGGGGGTTTTTTAAAATTAAAAAGAACATATTTCTGAAATTTAAAAACAAAAACGCATCTTAAGATTTCGGACTTTTAAAAAAACCAACACTGTGGTAAGTATATATGGCAAATATCGTGAATTTAAAATAGTTTTGCCATATTGATAATAGTATAGTTTCGTATTTTTACACGTATAAAATAACACTATGGACCTTAGCTTCAATAAAAACGAAGATCATAATAAGTTACTTCTTTCAGATTTACGCAAACGTTTTGCAAAAGTAAAACTTGGAGGTGGCCAAAACCGCATTAACAAACATCATGCTAAAGGAAAAATGACTGCACGAGAACGCATCGATTATCTTTTAGATGACAAAAAGAAATCTATAGAAATAGGGGCCTTTGCTGGGGATCAAATGTACCAAGAACATGGTGGTTGCCCTAGTGGCGGTGTGGTTGTTAAAATTGGTTACATCATGGGTAAACAGTGTATTGTTGTTGCCAATGACGCTACAGTAAAAGCAGGAGCTTGGTTTCCAATTACCGGAAAGAAAAATTTGCGTGCACAAGAAATTTCTATAGAAAATAAACTTCCTATTATCTACCTTGTAGATAGTGCTGGGGTATATCTGCCAATGCAAGATGAAATATTTCCAGACAAAGAACACTTTGGACGTATTTTTAGAAATAACGCTGTGATGAGTAGCATGGGTATTACTCAAATTTCTGCTGTTATGGGTAGTTGTGTTGCCGGTGGAGCCTATCTACCAATTATGAGTGATGAGGCCATCATTGTAGATAAAACTGGTAGTATTTTCTTAGCGGGCAGCTATCTAGTAAAAGCTGCCATTGGCGAGAGTATAGATAACCAGACATTAGGCGGTGCCACTACACATTGCGAAATAAGCGGAGTTACAGATTACAAGGCAACAGACGATAAAGATGCCCTAGATAAAATAAAAAATATTGTTTCTAAAATTGGTGATTTTGAGACTGCAGGGTACAACAGAGAAAAGGCCTCTAAGCCAGCAAAAGATCCTGAAGAAATATACGGACTTCTCCCAAAATCTAGAGCAGAACAGTATGATATGCAGGCCATTATTGATAGATTGGTAGACAACAGTGAGTTTGAAGAATATAAAAAAGGATATGGTCAAACTATTATCACTGGATATGCCAGAATAGATGGTTGGGCTGTAGGTATTATAGCCAATCAACGCACCCTGGTGAAAACCAAAAGTGGTGAGATGCAATTTGGAGGTGTGATCTACAGTGACAGCGCAGATAAAGCCACGCGTTTTATTGCCAATTGTAACCAGAAAAAAATTCCACTAGTTTTTCTTCAAGATGTTACAGGATTCATGGTAGGCAGCAAAAGTGAACATGGAGGTATCATAAAAGATGGTGCAAAAATGGTAAATGCTGTAAGTAATAGTGTGGTACCAAAATTTACGATTATTATTGGAAACAGCTACGGTGCAGGAAATTACGCTATGTGTGGTAAAGCCTATGACCCAAGATTAATTGCCGCATGGCCAAGTGCAAATCTTGCAGTGATGAGCGGAAATAGTGCTGCTAAAGTACTACTGCAAATAGAAACTGCTTCCCTAAAAAAACAGGGAAAGAAAATATCTGAGAAGGAAGAAAAAGAGCTGTATGATACTATTAAAGCCAGATATGACAATCAAATATCTCCTTATTATGCTGCTGCCCGTATCTGGACAGATGGGGTTATAGACCCACTACAGACAAGAACTTGGATATCTGTAGGTATTGAAGCGGCAAACCACGCCCCTATCGAAAAGCAATTTAATTTGGGAGTGATACAAGTATAATTTCCCTACCAAGCTATGGCTTTAATGGCCTTTTGCCTGCCATTGACATACCTAAACCCACTAGGGCCCCAGTAACCAGCTTCCTCAAGCATGATTCTGATGTCTTTATCCCACTGCGAGATGGTAACGGTAGTGTTGAGTTCAATGGCGTACACTGTATTCTCATGTAGAGGGTAATCACCATTCACAGGTACTCCTTGTTGGCTATCCCACATGCCCAAGGTTGTTCCAGAACTGTGTCCATAAGTACCCAGGGGATGCGTGTAGATTGAGGGTCTTAATCCCTTATCTCTCGCCTTTTTTAAAGACATGGCAAGTATTTGGTTTCCTGTGCGTCCTGTCTTAAAATTACTAGTGAAGATGTCCTGTACCTGATTTCCCTTTGCAAAGGCATTGGCAAGGAAACTTGGCACTTGGGTTTCTCCTGATTTTAAAACATATGCATGTCTTTGACAATCTGTATTTAAAGAGATATAAGTAATTCCAAAATCACAATGCAATAAATCACCAGGAAGAACTGTCTTTTGTTTTTCGCCTTTTGTGAATGAATAGATATGGCTTTGTAAGGCCTCGTTATTTCTTTGTATATCGATAGTTGGATGAAACCATGTCTCTAAACCCAAAGAGGTAACCTTCTGCCTGAGCCACCAAACAATATCATCTGTAGTGGTTTTACCAGGAGTTATTACCTCAGCGCTAAATGCCTGGTCAATAATAGCGCTTGTAATGTCAACCAACTGGTTGTAAAGAAGCATTTCTTTTGCTGTTCTAGTTTCTATCCAACCAATTGCAAGTTTCTCTGCAGAAACTATTTTTTCTTCCAAATCACTTGGCAACGCTTCCATAAGTTCTTGGTAATCTGTATGCACTAAACCATCTGCGATACCAAAATGTTTTGATGTGTTTATTCCAATTTTCTTAACAGGACGCTCCTTAATAATTTCTACTAAACGCTCCCATTGATTGGGTTGTTTTTCTTTATCCCAAGAAGAAGTAATGTTGGCACCTACATCATACCTGGCAACGGCAAGACGCTCTAGTGTATTTTGTGCTTTATTTCTATAAAAAACTAAAATGGTTCTTCTGCGTGCATTCAGCCAAGTTGCAGGAAGCATTGTACGCATCACAGGATCTTCGTTGTATTCTCTAGCAATCACAAGCCACATATCAATACCGGTGTCATCCATTAATTTTGGAAGAAGAGTATCAAATCTATCTTTTATAATTTCGTCACGCAGGGTAGCCCTATCTCGCTGTGGTAAAATTTGTGAATAGGCCACAGATACTGTTGCCAAAGACAAAATAAAAGAGAAAAACAAAAGAGAAGAAATATGTTTCATGGGTCAAGTATTTATTTTTAAAAATACTATAAAACTACATTACACGTGATGCTAGAAGCATTTTAATTGTAGCCTTTTATTAAGTCTTTAATATTGTTGCGCTTTATTTTACCTGTTTCTGTTACCGGAAATTTAGAAAGCGTAAATATTTTTTTGGGCCTATGGTAGGATTCTAACTCAGAGATAACATTGCGGTACTCTGCTACCTGTTTGGGGTCCTCCAGTTCTATAACTAAAATAAGCTGCTCACCCAATGCTTGGTCTTGCAAGGAGGAAACAATAAATGGAACTTTTATAAAATCACGTAGTAGTTGTTCAATTTTTTCTGGATGTAATTTAACTCCTCCGCTATTAATTACATTGTCTACCCTGCCTAACCATTCAAAACTTTTTGAATCATGGAGGGTAACAACATCATTTGTAACAAGATGTGAGCTTCCTAAATTAGGAGCATCAATAATAAGGCAACCTCTGTGGTCTACATCAAAACTAACATTAGGTAAAGCTGTGTATGTATTGGTTTTATTCTCTCCATTTACCGGTCTTAGAGCAACATGTGTGATGGTTTCTGTCATGCCATAAGAAGCAAATACCTGTGTTGTTTTGGTTTGCAGTTTAGCTTCTAAATCTGGGTCTATGACACCACCACCAATAATGAGTTTTTTAATTTTGTCCAGTGCGTTTAAAGTATGGTATACTTGGTATGGAACCATAGCAGCAAAATCATAGGTATTATCATATTGGGTGATAGCATCCTTTTCTGGGGCCACTACATGCAAATCCCATCCCATGGTCAGGGCTCTTACCAACATCATTTTTCCTGCAATATATTTTGCTGACAAGCAAAGTAGTGCTGTGTTATTTGCACCTAGGTTAAAATACATTCCTGTAGCAAAAGAGACTCTTTTGC
>CAJWXC010000082.1 GCA_913048215.1 uncultured Flavobacteriaceae bacterium
TTCAGCTTGTTTTTCAGCTTTTGCTTTTTCAGCATTTTCTTTTCCTGCCTTACGTTCTGCCAAACCTTCTTTTACAGCGTCTGTTACTGCAGTCATGATCTTGTCTATAGACTTAGATGCATCATCGTTTGATGGAATGATGTAATCAATCACTCTTGGATCACAATTTGTGTCAACCATAGCAAAAATTGGAATATTTAGTTTGATCGCCTCGGCTACTGCAATGTGCTCACGAGTTGTATCAACAACAAATAAAGCAGCAGGTAAACGACTCATTTCTCCAATAGAACCTAAGTTTTTCTCAAGCTTAGCACGTAAACGATCTACTTGTAAACGTTCTTTTTTAGACAGGGTCATGAACGTTCCATCTTGCTTCATTCTGTCAATAGTAGCCATTTTCTTTACAGCCTTTCTGATTGTCACAAAGTTTGTTAACATTCCGCCAGGCCATCTTTCTGTGATGTAAGGCATGTTTACAGATTTTGCTTTTTCAGCAACAATGTCTTTCGCTTGTTTTTTGGTAGCTACAAAAAGTATTTTTCTACCAGATGATGCTATTTTCTTTAAAGCTTCTCCAGCTTCTTGAATTTTTGCAGCAGTTTTGTATAAGTTGATGATATGAATCCCATTACGCTCCATGTAGATGTAAGGAGCCATGTTTGGATTCCATTTTCTTGTTAGGTGTCCAAAGTGTACACCTGCATTTAGAAGTTCTTTAACTTCTTTGTTGTTGTCTTTTGCCATTTTGTTTTTAGTTTACATTCTGTGTGTTTAGATGTCAATTACTTTTTGTTTACCAAGAAACCCGGTGGGCTTTGGCAAGGAAGTAATTTAGATACTAAACTAATTGTCCCACCCGGCAGAGCGGGACTAACAGCTTAATTAATATAATTGTATTTGTATGAACTTGTTTTGGGTATTAAAAATCAATACTCCAAAGAAATACCCAATACGTTGGGTAAAAAAATTAACGTTTCGAGAATTGGAATTTTTTACGGGCTTTCTTCTGTCCGAATTTCTTTCTCTCCACCATTCTTGGATCTCTAGTTAAAAGACCTTCTGGTTTTAAGATGCCTCTATTTTCCTCATTCAGTGTGCACATTGCACGAGATAAAGCCAAACGAATTGCTTCTGCCTGGCCAGTGATACCGCCTCCAAAAACATTCACTTTAATATCAAAGCTCTTGTCGTTCTCTGTCATTACAAGTGGCTGCATTACTTTGTAACGTAATGTTGGGGTTGTAAAATAGTTATCAAATTCACGCTTGTTGATTGTGATGTTTCCTTTTCCTTTAGATAAGTAAACACGCGCAACAGCGGTTTTTCTTCTTCCGATTTTGTGTATAGTTTCCATTACTTTGTTGCGGTATTAATTTTAATAGCTCTTGGTTTTTGTGCTTCTTGACCGTGGTCTGCATCTGCATACACCTTCAAGTTTCTAAAAAGTACTGAACCTAATTTGTTTTTAGGTAACATTCCTTTAACCGCCTTCTCAACAACACGTGCTGGATTCTTGTCTTTTAATTCTGTGGCAGTAAGACTTTTTTGTCCACCCGGGTAACCCGTATGGCGGATGTAAGACTTTTCTGTCCATTTGTTTCCTGTTAATTGGACGTTGCTTGCGTTTATGATAATCACGTTATCTCCACAATCTACATGAGGTGTAAAGCTTGGTTTGTGTTTACCGCGAAGTAATTTTGCAACTTCACTCGCAAGACGACCTAGTGTTTGCCCGTCCGCATCTACTAATAACCACTCTTTTGTTACGGTGGCTTTGTTAGCAGATACTGTTTTGTAACTTAATGTATCCATTATAGTTCTTTGTCTAATTATTAATAAATTATTTCTGTCCCGTATTATCGGACGGCAAAAATACTGTTATTTATTTGAATAACAAATAGTAAAAGATACATTTTCGTTTATTTTCTTGAAATAAAACCCTAAAGATAACCCCCTTGTTTAAAGGGGGTATCTCAATTTATAAATCTTGTGTTACTCTTGTGCTGATTTTACTCTTTACCTATATAGGAATTTGAGTATAAATATTTAGCGCGTTTTTGCTATTTTAAACGTTTGATCATTAATACGTACATAGAACATACTTCCCGAAAATGAAGAAAGATCAATTTGTTTGAAGCTGCCTTTTAATTCTCCAGAGCGCAATAATTGACCCGTCACAGAATACACCTGGTAGAGAGCGTCTTGTTGCAAAGATATATTTACAATACCTCTTGTCGGGTTAGGGTATAATAGTGTTTGACTACTATTTTCTTGGGTTTCTAAAATTTCACATTCAAAACTACTTTCTACGTTAGATGCCGATTCAGGAGCATCTAATAAATCTTCTGTTAGCAGTGAGCAATAGCAGTCGTTTTGATTTACATATAAGTTAAACCACGATAGTGCAATTTGACCAACACTGGAATTGCCCCCCTGTGGAGTATTTGCTACAGAGTGATTGCCATTTTCTATTTCAAATAATAGTTTGTTTGTACTATTTGGAGTATTGTCATAATGGATATTTGCATGTAATTCTGGGGGCGCTACGGCATCATTTTGGCCACTAAAAATTACCACAGGGCTGCTGTGGTCTAAATCTGGACTGGGTAGCCAAGGACATAGCGCTACAACTCCCTTGATGCTATTGTCTAAAACAGCAGCGCGTTGTGCTCCTCCACCTCCCATAGAGTGTCCACTTACAGCAAACTTGTCTTCATCTATAGCTCCAAGTAGCGGTGAGTCGTTTCTGGTGTTTTCTTCTCTTAACGTTTCTAAGGCGTCTAATAAAGCTTCTGCTCTGGCTTCTGGAAAATCAAAAATAGAATTTGTACCAACAATAATAGTTACAATACCATGAGAGGCATAAAATGGCCCCCAGGCCTCAACACTATCCGGAGATGCAGTAAAACCGGGAATAATAGCGATACTAGCATAAGGAGGTGTGGCGTTTGTGGGATAGTAAACGGTAGCCCCAAAATAGGCAGGGCCGTCACGCAAACCGTCTGCCTCTGTGAGGGTTGCAACACCGTAAATACCGGGGTTGGTTAAACTCTCAACCGTGACATTCTCACACTGGGAGAACATGGTTCCCCAGTTGAGAAAAAAAAGTATTAAAATACCTGCTTTTATAAATAGTGTTCTCATAGCTTATTTTTTCTTCTGTAAAATACAAAAGTATTTTTTTACATACAATTTGTTAGTGTGCTTGAAGCCAATTTTCACCTTCTCCTACTTCTACATCTAAGGGAACAGAAAGGATATGAGCGTTTTCCATTTCAGTTTTAATAAGGCTTTTGATAACAGAAAGTTCTGGTTTATAAACATCAAACACAAGTTCATCATGCACCTGTAAGAGCATCTTGGTTTTATATCCACCCTTTTCTAGTTTTTCTTGAATGTTTATCATGGCAATTTTAATGATGTCTGCTGCGCTACCTTGAATTGGCGCATTCACGGCATTACGCTCTGCCGCGCCTCTTACAATTGCGTTGGCAGAGTTAATATCTTTTAGATATCTACGACGCCCTAACACTGTTTGGACATAGCCATTGTCTCTTGCAAAATCTACCAGTTCGCTCATGTAATTACGCAATTTTGGATAGGTTTTGTAATAGGTGTCAATCAGCTCTTTGGCCTCACCTCTTGATAGCTCTGTTTGGTTGCTTAGTCCAAAGGCAGAGACACCATAGATAATCCCAAAATTTACTGTTTTAGCGTTGCTTCGCTGCTCTCGTGTTACCTGCTCTAAGGGTACATTAAATACTTTGGCTGCTGTAGAGGCATGAATATCTTGCCCATCTTTAAAAGCCTTTAACATGGTTTGCTCTTCACTCAGTGCAGCGATAATACGCAGCTCTATTTGAGAATAATCTGCAGCCACGAGAACATAATCTTGGTTTCTTGGTACAAAAGCTTTTCTAACTTGCCTACCTCTTTGGGTTCGAATAGGTATGTTTTGCAGGTTAGGGTTATTGCTGCTAAGGCGCCCTGTGGCAGCCACTGTTTGCATGTAATCTGTATGTACCCTTCCGGTGGTCTGCTCTATTTGTAAAGGCAGCGCGTCCACATAGGTAGATTTTAATTTTGCCAGGCCGCGGTACTCAAGCACATCTGCAATGATTTGATGTTCTTTTGCTAGAGAGGAAAGTACGTCCTCTGCGGTAGAGTATTGCCCAGTTTTTGTTTTTTTAGCCTTGGCAACAAGTTTCATTTTACCAAATAAAATTTCACCCAGTTGTTTTGGAGATGCAATGTTAAATTCTTCTGCTGCCTCTTTATAAATGTTAGCCTCTAAAGTAAGAATATCGTGGTCTAAATCTCCAGAGAGTGATTCTAAGAATTCTTTATCTAGATTTATACCCTCTAGTTCCATGGCGGCAAGTACTTTTAGTAGCGGGATTTCAATTGTGTCAAATAATTTTTGAAGATCAGTGTCTTTAAGCTCTTTGGCAAAGTGCTCTTTGAGCTGAAATGTAATATCTGCATCCTCTACAGCGTATTGTGTTTGCTGCTCTATGGGTACATCACGCATCGACTTTTGGTTTTTACCTTTTTTGCCAATGAGTTCTGTGATCGATACGGGGGTATAGTTTAAATAAGTTTCTGCCAATATATCCATGTTATGTCTCATATCCGGATTGATCAGGTAATGGGCCAACATGGTATCGAATAATTTTCCTTGTATTGCAATTCTGTATTTGTGCAACACTTTAATGTCATATTTCAAGTTTTGCCCTACTTTTTCTATCTCTGTGGATTCGAAAAAAGGACGTAATTGCTCTATAATTTGCTGACAGGCATCTCTTTGCTCAGGCAATGGCAGGTAGTATCCTTTGCCTTTTTCCCAAGAAAAAGCAATTCCAACAAGCTGAGCAGTGAGAGGATTTAACCCTGTTGTTTCTGTGTCAAAACAAACGCTGGGTTGTTTCATTAAATTTTCAACAAACAAACGAGTTCCCATACCAGGTTGTACGGTTTGATAAAAATGCGCTGTATCTTTAATGGTTTTTCTACTGCTGTATGTCTGGGTGGCAGGCTCATTATCTGTTCCAAAGAGAGAGAACTGTCCCTCTCCAGCTTTAGGACTAGGGGCTGTTGCAGGGGTCTTTTTTGAATCAATAGCAGTCTCTTTGGGTTGGTTGCTTGTTCCTTTTGTGGCCATGGCCTGTTTAGAGAATGTGTTTGCAAAACTTGTGGTGAGGCGCCTAAATTCAAGTTCTTCAAAAATTTCAGTAACTGCGCCAACATCTGGAGCGCTCATTTGAAAATTTTCTTGGTTAAAATCAACGGGAACATCTAGCATTATAGTTGCTAGTTCTTTGCTTAAAAGACCAAGTTCTTTGTTGGCCTCTATTTTCTCTTTCATTTTTCCTTTTAGCTCCTGGGTATTAGCAAGTAGTCCTTCCATAGAACCAAATTGGTTAATGAATTTTTTGGCCGTCTTATCTCCAACTCCAGGAAGCCCAGGAATGTTATCTGCACTGTCTCCCATCATTCCTAAATAATCGATGACTTGCAGAGGTTCTGTTACTTCAAATTTCTTTTGTACCTCTGGGATCCCCCAAGTTTCATAACCACCCCCAAAAACAGGGCGATACATAAAAATATTATCTGATACCAGCTGAGCAAAGTCCTTATCTGGAGTAACCATATAGGTCTGATACCCTTGCTTTTCTGCCTTTTTTGCCAAAGTTCCTATCACATCATCTGCCTCAAACCCCTCCTTAACCATAATTGGAATGTGCATCGCAGTCAATATTTTTTGAATGTATGGCACCGCAATTTTAATACCATCTGGAGTTTCATCTCTATTGGCTTTATACTCTGGAAATAGCTGGTTTCTAGCTGTGCTACCTCCTTTATCAAAACATACCGCTATGTATTCAGGACGCTCTCGTTTAATGACATCAATAAATGAGTTCATAAACCCTAAAATAGCAGAGGTATCCATCCCTTTACTATTGATGCGAGGGTTTTTAATAAGTGCGTAATAACCTCTAAAGATTAAAGCAAATGCATCAATTAGAAATAATCGTTTTTTTGGTTGTGACATAGTTACTTTTTCTTTTCTAGCCTCTTTGTTAAGTTTGTTAAAAGGACCCTTCAATAGTTCACGCATCTTCACATGAAGTAGGTGGTTTGTATAGAATCAAAAATAGAAAAAACACAATAGAGTTTTGCCAAAAGCCATTACAAAATATTACTTAAACTTAATTCAATAAAAAAACCTAACACTTTATTGTATTAGGTTTTTTTTGATATTTAATATAAGTTACTTGGGCAACAGCGCCCCTGGGATAAATTATAACGTATCGTAGTATTTAACAGCTGTTATTAAGTCTTGCTCATTGTTTAGATCAAGGTTATTTTGTTTTGTAAAGTCTTTCATCTGCTTTTGCTTTCCTCCAAACACCTTTAATTTTTTTGTTCTGGATTTGGGCATTTGATAAAACTTACCAGATTTTGTTACTAAGTAAAAAACAGGTTTATCTTTAAAAACAGCAGGAAACGTTTTTGTGATAGAAGAACTTGCCTTTTTTTCTGGGCTGAAATCTTTAATATGTTTTTTGTAAAGTGCTATGTTATTTCCTTCAAAAGTGACTTGAAAATAACCACCCTTTTCAATACCACCTTGATAGGCAACAAACACATAAATATCATCAACTATCTTTACATAGATGTCTTGAGACTTAGTAAGTACTCTAGCATCATCATCGCTGTCGTTTAGAAATTGTTTTACCTCCATCTCATCTGCAACGGCATTATATCTAATGGCTACTTTATCTGCAAGTAATTTTCCTTCTTTGTAAATGTTTCCAAGTAAAAAGTTTGGGTTATTGTATGGAGACCCTTTGTAAGATTTGGTGTCTTTAAAGTTAACATCCTTATTTTGTCTTTTGATATAGGTATCTAAAAGAAAAGCATCTGAGACAAACATTGCGGCATCAAATTGTGCGAAGGCTGTGTTAAGAGTTAAAACACATAAAGCGAGTGTAACTATT
>CAJWXC010000083.1 GCA_913048215.1 uncultured Flavobacteriaceae bacterium
GCATCTACCGCACTTTTGGTACGCAGGTAATACATTCCTGTTTTAAGACCGCTTTTCCAGGCATAGAAATGCATTGATGTTAATTTTGCATAACTAGCATTTTCCATAAATAAATTTAAAGACTGGGATTGATCGATAAAGTACCCTCTGTGTCTAGACATATCAATAATATCTTTCATAGAAAGCTCCCACACGGTTTTATAAAGGTCTTTTAAATCTTGAGGAATATCTACATCTTGTACAGAACCATTATTACGCATAATCTGTTCTTTTAAAGTGTCGTTCCAAAGGCCTAGACCTACTAGGTCTTCCAGTAAGTGTTTGTTTACAACTATAAACTCTCCACTTAGTACTCGTCTTGTATAAATATTACTAGTGTAAGGCTCAAAGGCTTCGTTGTTTCCTAATATTTGTGATGTGGATGCTGTTGGCATAGGCGCTACAAGGAGTGAGTTACGCACTCCATGCTCTGCCACTTCAGCTCTTAGAGCTGCCCAATCCCAGCGGCCACTTAATTCATTATCCTCTACACCCCATAGGTTGTGTTGAAATTTACCTTCGCTAATTGGAGATCCTGCATAACTTTCATACACACCATCTGCTTTGGCCTCTTCCATAGAAGCGGTAAGGGCAGCAAAGTAAAGGGTTTCAAAAATTTCTTGGTTTAACTTTTTAGCCTCATCACAAGTAAATGGTAAACGCAGCATGATAAAAGTATCTGCCAAGCCTTGGATACCTAGTCCAACAGGTCTGTGACGGAAATTACTATTTTCTGCTTCTTTAACAGGATAGTAATTGCGATCTATAACTCTGTTTAAGTTTTTGGTTACTTGTTTGGTTACTCTAAAGAGTTCATCGTGATCAAAAGCGCCATCTGTTACAAACATAGGAAGTGCTATAGATGCCAAATTACATACAGCAACCTCATCTGGGGAGGTATACTCCATGATCTCTGTACAAAGGTTTGATGAGCGAATGGTTCCTAGATTTTTCTGGTTACTCTTACGGTTTGCTGCATCTTTATAGAGCATGTAAGGAGTTCCTGTTTCAATTTGAGATTCCATTATTTTTTCCCAAAGAGAGCGGGCTTTGATGGTTTTTCTTCCTTTACCCTCTGCTTCATACCCTAGGTATAGGGCCTCAAACTCCTCACTGTGTACTTTGAAAAGGTTAGGACATTCATTTGGACACATAAGAGTCCACTCTGCATCTTCTTCTACACGTTTCATGAATAAATCTGGTATCCACATGGCATAGAATAAATCACGGGCGCGTTGTTCTTCTTTTCCTGTATTCTTTTTAAGATCAAGAAAATCAAAAATATCTGCATGCCATGGCTCTACATATATAGCAAAACTACCTTTACGTTTTCCTCCACCTTGATCTACATAACGAGCCGTGTCATTGTATACACGTAACATAGGTACGATTCCGTTGGAGGTACCGTTGGTACCAGAGATATAAGATCCTGTGGCACGCACGTTGTGAATAGAAAGACCAATACCACCTGCAGATTGTGAAATTTTTGCAGTTTGTTTTAACGTGTCGTAAATACCATCAATACTATCATCTTGCATGGCCAATAAAAAACAAGAAGACATTTGAGGTTTTGGTGTTCCACTATTAAATAGTGTAGGGGTTGCATGCGTAAAAAAGCGCTTACTCATAAGCTCATAGGTTTCTTTGGCAGCAGCAAGGTCATCTAAGTGAATACCAATAGAAACACGCATTAGCATATGCTGAGGGCGCTCTACAATATTGCCATTTAATTTTAATAGATACGAACGCTCTAGGGTTTTAAATCCAAAATAATCATATCCAAAATCACGGTTGTATATAATAGTGGAGTCCAACTCCTCTTTGTTATCCATAATTACTTTGTGAACCTCATCACTAAGTAAAGGAGCGTCTTTTCCCGTACGTGGGTTTACATAGTTGTACAAATCATCCATCACCTCACTAAATGTCTTCTTTGTATTTTTATGCAAGTTAGAAACAGATATTCTGGCAGCCAGCTTTGCGTAGTCTGGGTGTGATGTTGTCATGGTTGCTGCAACCTCTGCCGCTAAATTGTCTAGCTCACTTGTGGTTACTCCATCATACAAACCCTCAATTACACGCATAGAGATACGAACAGGATCCACAAGCTCATTAAGGCCGTAACACAGCTTTTTTACACGTGCTGTAATTTTATCAAACATGATGGGCTCTTTGCGACCGTCTCTTTTTAGTACATTCATATCTTGTGGGTTTTCGAGGTTATTTTTTGATTCTGCTACTATTTTGGTAAAGTAGTTTCAGGCGTATGTTTTGTAAAACACACACTATCAAACACTTAGGTATTTTTTTATTCTTTTATGTTTGGCTTAAAAGTCTGCGTCGAAGCTAATTTTATTGGCTTCTTTGTCTGTGGTATTTGCAACACCGGCTTTTTGGTACTCTGCTACTCTTTTCTCAAAGAAATTTGTTTTTCCTTGCAAAGAAATCATGTCCATAAAGTCAAAAGGGTTTTTGGTGTTAAATTCTTTCTCACAACCAAGTTCTACCAAAAGTCTGTCTGTAACAAACTCTAGGTATTGGGTCATCAGGTTAGAATTCATACCAATTAAACTAGCTGGCAAAGACTCTGTAATAAATTCACGTTCTATATTTAAAGCATCTACTATAATGCTACGGATACGCTCTTTTGGTACTTTGTTGATAAGGTGGTGGTTGTGCAGGTGTACAGCAAAATCACAGTGTACTCCTTCATCTCTTGAGATAAGCTCATTGGAGAAGGTAAGCCCTGGCATAATACCACGCTTTTTTAACCAGAAGATAGAACAAAACGCGCCACTAAAGAAAATACCTTCTACGGCTGCAAAAGCAATCAAACGCTCTGCAAAACTTGGAGACTCAATCCATTTTAGGGCCCAGTCTGCCTTTTTCTTAATGGCAGGGAAATTTTCTATGGCATTAAATAATTGATCCTTTTCTTTATCATCTTTTACATAAGTATCAATGAGTAATGAGTAAGTTTCACTGTGGATGTTCTCCATCATGATTTGAAATCCGTAAAAGAATTTTGCTTCACTGTATTGTACTTCGTTAACAAAATTTTCTGCTAGGTTTTCATTCACAATACCATCACTGGCAGCAAAGAATGCTAGTATGTGTTTGATAAAATAACGCTCATCATCGTTTAATTTTGAGGTCCAATCTGTAAGATCTTGATGTAAATCAATTTCTTCTGCAGTCCAAAAACTTGCCTCAGATTTTTTGTACCATTCCCAAATGTCGTGGTGTTGAATTGGGAAAATTACAAATCTTCCATCGTTTTTCTCTAAAATAGGCTCTACTGCGCTCATTGTTTGTACTTAAATAAATTACTAAAATTTTATACCCGCTGGGGACTAACAAATATGATAAATATATGAGCTTAAAAAAGAATAAAACACAGTGGGTTTTCAACAAAGTTTTCAACAACATAAAAAAAGAGTTGTTACTATAGTTTTGTTAAAAAAAAGTGTAAGTTGCTGTAAAACAGTTTGTTAATAGAGTTGTTTTTGGTTATTAACATTTGCTAAAAATGTAGTTGAAAAGCCTAGTAAGGGTTGATATGGCGGTAGTTCAAGGGCAGTTTTAAGGCTTATTTTACAAGTTGATTTTTCAACATACATAAGCCAAAACTTTAACATATTTTTTTTAAAAAAAATGCAGTTTTTATAAAATTGTATAGAAAGTACTCTATTTAATTCCAAAAAAAAAATGGCATAGTGATTTGCAGATTATGTGACTGCTTTTTTTTTAAAAGAACAAAATCATATGCTAAGATAAAGAGGCTGCTACCTTTTCTAGTTCTGCATACCAGTTGGGACCAAATTTTCTAACAAGGGCTTGTTTTACAAATTTATACACGGGCACCTTAAGCTGGTTGCCCAGGGTACAGGCATCATCGCAAATAGGCCATTTATGATAATTTACCGCAGAAAACTCACTGTAGTCTTGAACCCTTACAGGATATAAATGACACGAAATGGGTTTTTTAAAATCTATCGCTCCTGCATTATAAGCATCTTCTATCCCGCAGCCAGCCGTTCCGTTTTCAGAAAACGTCACATAGGCACATTCTTTTTGATTTACCAAGGGGGTTTCTAGCTCTTTTGTGGCACTGAGCACATGGGTCCCTTGCAAATCAATAGCAGCAATACCCTCTGGACGTAAAAATGGTTTTACCTTTGGGTATATCTGTTTTAAAATAGCCACTTCATCCTTGGCTAGGGGTGCTCCTGCCGCACCAGAGACACAACATTCTCCCTTACAGGCGCCTAAATTACAGACAAAGTCTTTTTGTATAATATCTTCAGATACGATGGTTTTTCCTAGTTGAAACATAGTCGCAAATATACAGGTTTTAATACCTGTTTATCAAAAATGAATCCTCCTATGACATAATGATATAAAAAACCACGCGCTAGTTTTTAAATTGCTAATTTTGCACCCTAAAGACAATTGTTATGAGTTTTAACTTTAAAGAAATTGCCACCGCAACCATGGTGCTTTTTGCTGTAATAGATATTGTAGGAAGTATTCCTATCATTATTTCATTGCGCGAGAAAAACGGTACTATAAAAAGTGGTAGGGCTTCTATAATTGCAGCCTTTGTACTTATTATTTTCTTGTTTATTGGAGAAGAGATTTTAAATCTCATTGGTATTAATGTAAATGAGTTTGCAGTTGCAGGATCCTTGATACTTTTTTTTATTGCTCTGGAGATGGTCCTTGGGGTTAGTTTGTTTAAACAAGATCAGTCTAACCTTGAGATGGCAACGGTGTTTCCCATTGCGTTTCCTATTGTGGCGGGTCCTGGAAGTTTGACAACATTGCTATCGCTTAGAGCAGAGTATGCTTTAGAAAATATCATTATTGCTATTTTAGTGAATGTGGTGGTGGTTTATATTGTCTTAAAAACCTCCAACAGGCTTCAACGCTTTTTGGGTAAAAACGGAATTAAAATTATTGAGAAAGTATTTGGTGTGATTTTACTTGCCATTGCAGTAAAATTATTTACCTCAAATATTCAAGAATTATTCAATTAGGCGTATTTTTACAATTCTTAAAAAAGGCATTTATTTCATGAAAATCTTCATCTACATTTTACTAGCTATCTCTATTTTTATGTTGGTTTTTAACATCACAAACATAGATTTTTCTGCCCCCTTTGAAAATGACAGCACCACAGCTCTTATTTGCACACTTGCAGCAGCGTGCGTGGGTGTGATGTTAGTTATTTTACTGGTTTCTAAGAAAATTTCAGAAAAAGTAAAACAGCAAAGCTAGTATTACAGCTCTGCACCTGCAGATTTTTGTTGTAATTCTAACACTTTTTTAATCATTGGGTCCTGGCTATGTAAGATCATTTCATAGGCCTGTGTGCCATATAACTGCCTGGCCAAGGTGGCTTTAATAACTAGTTTAAGACGGGCAGTGTACCCCTTAAAAGTGTTTGGCTCTGTGATGTTTGCATAACTTAAAAAGGCATTCAATGTAGCTTCAGAGATGGTGTAATTGGCTATGAAATCTTCCTGGGTTTGTCCTTTAAAATCTTGGCGGTGGGTCTCTAGATATTCAAAGGCAAAATAACTCATAAAGCCACCCTTTAAGATATAACTAATGGCTTGGTTTTCTTGACTGGTGTCTTTGCCCACAAATACATCTGGAATAATACCCCCTCCCCCATATACTACCTTGCCTTTTGGGGTCACAAAACGCAAAGAGTCATTCACTACGATACTGTCTTTATTTTGCATCTCTCCATTTACATATCTAGACTCATACTCATTGTAATAAGCATCATTGCCCTTGTTGTAAGGTCTTTGTATAGATCTTCCCGTTGGGGTGTAATATCTAGCAATAGTAAGACGCACGGCGCTTCCATCTCCAAGGGCCATCTCACGCTGCACAAGGCCTTTACCAAAAGAGCGTCTGCCTACAATAACTCCTTTATCATTGTCTTGCAAGGCGCCCGCTACAATCTCGCTGGCAGAGGCAGAGTTCTCATTAATTAACACATATAAACTCCCAGTTGTAAAACTGCCTTTAGGGGTTGCATAGGTTTTTTCTTGGGTGCCATTTTTATTTTTGGTGATAAGTATCAGGGTGTTTTCCTGTAAAAACTCATCTACAATATCTTGGGCCGTAGATATATATCCTCCTGGATTGTCTCTTAGATCTAGCACTAATGTAGTAGCGCCATTTTTTTTAAGATCTGTGAGGGCTTTTTTGAACTCATTGTAGGTAGGTTCTGCAAAACGGTTGAGCTTTATATACCCTACAGTATCGGTAAGCAGGTAGGCAGCATCAAGGCTAAGTAGCGGTATTTTCTCTCTTGTGACAGAGAAAGAAAGCAGGCTGTCTGTATCTTTTCTTTTAATTTTTAAAGTAACCTGGGTGTTACGAGGGCCTTTGAGCTGAGAGATAACATCATACCTATTAAGACCTTTGCCAAACAAGGGTATGGTATCTGCAAAGAGGATTCTATCTCCTGGTAAAATTCCAGCTTTTTGTGCAGGGCCTTCGTCTATGGTGCGTATTACCGCAATGCTATCTTGGTGTTGGTAAAAACTAATGCCAATGCCAGTAAAATTTCCGCGCATGTCATTGGCTGTCTGTTCATACTCATTGGATGGAATATACACAGAGTGAGGATCTAGATTTTCAAGAATCGTGTTAACGGTGATATCTACAATGCTGTCTGTATTTACCTTATCTACATACTCAAAGTCTATAAAGTCTATAAGCCTGTTGAGCTTTTGTTTTTTTGAGTTGGAAGAAAATAGCGTGTCACTTACGGTAGTAAAATTTAGTCTTGCCCCAAGAAAAATGCCAAAGGCAACGGCAACTCCTAAAAGTAAAGGAATGTATTTTTTTTGGACAGGCATAGGGCTACTGGTTTTCTAAACTTGGGATGTGTGTAATACTAACGCCTGCTTTTTCTAAAAATTTCAA
>CAJWXC010000084.1 GCA_913048215.1 uncultured Flavobacteriaceae bacterium
TCTAATAATCGTCCTGGAGTAGCCACTAATATGTCAACTCCTTGACGTAATGTTTTTATTTGAGGATTTGCATTCACGCCACCAAAAACCACAGTACTTTTTAGATCTGTAAACTCTGAGTAGGTTTTTACATCATCAAGCACTTGGGCAGCAAGTTCTCGTGTCGGGGTTAATATAAGTGATTTTATTTTTCTTCTTCCTTTAAAATGGCCATCATTGACAAGAAACTGCTGTAGCATCGGCAATGTAAATCCAGCCGTTTTACCAGTTCCAGTTTGTGCAGATGCTAAGACATCTCTACCTTCTAGTATTTTTGGAATTGCTTTTTGTTGAATTGGACTTGGAGTGGTGTATCCTTTTTTGCTAATTGCTTTTAGCAAGGCATCGTTGAGGCCTAATGATTGAAATGACATAAATAATATTAAAAGAAAAGGCAAGAACCCCTTCTTAATTAGCGACAAAGGTACGGCTTATTTCCTGAGAATTTTTACAGAAATAAAATAGAATAAAAAATGGTGGATTGTTTGCCTCACACTTTTTTGTTTTTATCTTTGCAGCCGCTTTGATGCACAATATCTGCAATAAAGCACAACCAGTAACATTTGGCGAGGTAGCTCAGCTGGTTAGAGCACTGGATTCATAACCCAGAGGTCGGCAGTTCAAGTCTGCTCCTCGCTACAATAAAAAAGCCCATACAACACGTATGGGCTTTTATTATTTATCAACATTCTTAGTTGAAAATTTTAATTAAATTCTCGAGACTTACTAGTTGTTTATCACCCGTGTGCATGTTTTTGATGGTGTAGGTATTGTCCTGTATTTGTGGGTCTTTTATCAATACTACATAAGGTATGCCCTTTCGCTCTGCATAGGTAAGTTGTTTTCTTTCTTTCTTTTGATTGCTCGCGATATCTGGATAAAGCTCTGCAGAAACTCCATTGCTTCTTAACTTTTTAATGGCCTTCATTGCGGCTAGAGCCTGTGTTTCACCAAAATTAAAAAACAATACATCTGTACTTGCCGCCGTAGTTTCTGGAAATAAGCCAAGCTCCTCTAAAACTAAATAAATTCTGTCCAAACCAAAAGAAATACCCACACCACTCACATCTTTTAATCCAAAGATACCCGTGAGATCATCATAACGACCACCACCACCAATACTACCCATAGAAACATCATTTGGTGCACTTACTTCAAAAATAGCACCCGTATAATAGTTTAAACCTCTTGCCAAGGTAACATCAATGGCTAGAGAAGCAGTTTTTAATGCTAAGGCTGAAACATTAGTAACTATAAATTCCAGCTCTTGTATGCCCTGCATTCCAATTTGGGAGCTAGCAAGCAAGCTCTTAAGACTTTCCAATTGTTCTTTAGCAGTTCCTTGCATATTAAACAAGGGCTGTACTTTAGTGATAGCATCTTGAGCAATACCCTTTTCAAGCATTTCTTTTTTAACTCCATCTGCTCCTATCTTGTCTAGTTTGTCTAGCGCAACAGTGAAATCAATTAGTTTGTCTTGTGCCCCAATCACTTGAGCAATACCACTTAGTATTTTACGATTGTTCATCTTTATTACACACCCTTTTAATTGTAGAGATGAAAAAACTGAGTCATATAATTGTACCAACTCTACCTCTTGTAACAAAGAAGTACTGCCAACAACATCTGCATCACATTGGTAGAACTCTCTAAAACGACCTTTTTGTGGTCTATCTGCTCGCCATACTGGCTGTATTTGAAATCTTTTAAAGGGAAATGTGATGTCATTTTGATGCTGCACAACGTATCTAGCAAATGGAACTGTTAAATCATACCTTAGCGCTTTTTCGCTAATTTGTGTTGTTAGCTTTTGGCTGTCTTTGGAGGTTAAAAAAGCATCTGTTGCCTTTTTTAAATAATCACCACTATTAAGGATTTTAAAAATTAAACGATCCCCTTCCTCGCCATATTTACCCATAAGAGTTTCACTCTTCTCAAAACTTGGTGTTTCTATAGCTTGGAAACCAAAACAAGAAAAATGATGCTTTATGGTGTCCATAATATAGGTGCGCTTGGCAACTTGCGTTGGAGAGAAATCACGTGTTCCTTTTGGTATAGATGGTTTCATGCTATGTTCTTTAAAAATACAAATATCATAATTAGTGGGGTCTTCTACTAGTATTGTGAGGCAAAATTTATAGAGAGTGTTAACATTTGACACCCACAAGATAAAAACCTGAGGTAATCTCACACAAAACTGTAACTTTACCTAAAGACCTTAGTCTAACAACAAATTACTATTATATGTTTTCACTATTTCGCGAAAATGTGCGCATTGCACTAGACTCTATTAAAACCCAATTACTTAGAACTATTTTAACCATTGTTATTATGGGTATAGGTATTTGGTCTCTTGTGGGTATTTTAAGTGCCGTTAAAGCGCTTGAAACTAATATTGCAGGTAATTTTGCATCTATGGGTAGTAACACCTTTAATATAGAGCGATATGAATTTTCTGTCAATAGAGAAGGACGTGGCGAGCGTAAAAAAATCAACCCCATCATAAGGTATGATGATGTACGTAATTTTATAGACACCTATGAGTACCCATTTACAAGCACTTCGGTTTCCTTTATAGGAACTCGCGCAGCAGAGGTACGGTATGAAACCAACAAGACAGATCCTGAGGTTCAGGTGTATGGGGTGAATGAGAACTACCTAGACAACACAGGAACCCAAGTAGATCAAGGAAGAAACTTTACAGTTTTTGACATACAGAACAATACTAAAGTGTGCCTTATTGGGCCAGATTTTCTAAAAAATATTTTTGAAAATGAAAACCCCATAAATAAAACCATAAGTATTCGTGGTGTAAAATTTAAAATCATTGGTATTCTGGAGTCTAAGGGAGCAACCTTTGGGAACAACCAAGATTTAAAGGTATTACTACCCATACAAGTAGCAAGAGGGATTTTCACCCAACCAAATATAAATTACACCATTAGTATAAAGGTAGTAGACAAGGCTATGATGCAAGGAGCGCAAGATGAGGCTTTGGTTATATTTAGAAACATTAGAGGTTTGAGCCCTATTGAGGAAAAGAACTTTGGTATTTTACGCAGTGATGATTTATTGGCACGTGCTTCAGATATTGGTGGGGTTTTGGAAACTGCAGCCTGGATTATAAGTATTATTACAATTTTAGGCTCCTCAATAGCGCTCATGAATATTATGTTAGTATCTGTTACAGAGAGAACTAGAGAGATTGGTGTACGTAAAGCTTTAGGTGCTAAAAACGGAACAATATCCACTCAATTTTTAATTGAAACTATAGTAATAGGTCAGTTTGGTTCTATACTGGGAATTATTTTAGGAATCCTAACGGGTGTTGGTTTTGCTGCTGCTTTTGATTTTGAATTCACCTTACCCATTGCAGCTATGACTTGGGCAACAATCATCACATTTATTGTGGCCATACTTGCTGGAGCATATCCTGCTGTTAAAGCAGCAAGACTAGATCCTATAGAGAGTTTGAGATATGAGTAAAAATTGGGCTTGATTTAATGGAGGGGCACTTTTATGAGTTTAAAATTTCATGAAAGAAACCATACAACTCTCCCTTTGTGATAGCAGCACCTTGCTGTATAAGTTTAAATATATCAAGGTGTTTGTCTTCTGTATATTGTTTTGTTGCCAAGTAAAACTCTACATCGTCTGTAGTGTAGTTTTTCTGAAGCCATGCATAACCTTCTTTAGTAGTTATATCTATACCCTCTTGAACCACTTTTACAGATATAAGAGACATCTGTTGCGATTCTAGCTTAAATAAAAACAATAATCTTGGAGAAATGTTTTCTAAAAATTTGGCCTGGCCAAGGGCGCCCTCCCAAACAAGATCACTAAATACATCAATTTCTTGTTCTGCAACTTGTGGTTGCTCCTTTTTAATAGTTTGCCATTGCGAGGCTGTAATGGTCTGAGTAGCCAAAAAGTTTATAAACTCTTGTTGTAAACTATCAAGCTGTTCTTTGGTAAGTCTAGCGTATTTCATGCTATATAAGGGTACTAAAATTTGATAAAAAAAAACCTCTCACATTGCTGAGAGAGGTTTAATGTATTGTAAAAAAATATTACTTACTTGGTTGTGCAACCACATCAAAGGTAAATGTAGAAACTACATCTCTATGAAAACGAACACTTGCCTCATATTGACCTGTACGCTTAATGATTCCTCCAGCAATGGTAATGAATTTCTTCTCTAATTCAATACCCTCCTTAGCAAAAGCTTCAGAAAGATCTGCGTTAGAGACAGATCCAAATAATTTGTCTCCTTCACCTGTTTTTACTACAATTTTAAAGTCTGCTAATGCAGAAAGCTTTGTTGCCTCAGCTTTTGCAGCATCTATCACCTTTTGCTCTTTGTGTGCACGTTGTTTTAATGTTTCAGCAAGCATCTTCTTTTGAGAGGGAGTTGCCAATACAGCATGACCGTTTGGTATTAAGAAATTTCTTCCATACCCATTTTTTACATTTACTAGATCATCTGCAAAACCAAGATTCTCAACGTCTTTTTTTAATATAAGTTCCATAATCCTATCTTGTTTTTATTTTAATAAATCGGCAACATATGGCATAAGTGCCAAATGACGTCCTCTTTTTACTGCAACAGCAACTTTACGTTGGTACTTCAAAGAAGTTCCTGTAAGTCTTCTTGGTAACAATTTACCTTGCTCGTTTACAAATTTTAGTAAAAAATCTGGATCCTTGTAATCTACATATTTGATACCAGACTTTTTGAAACGACAGTACTTTTTAGCTTTTGACGTCTCTATATTTAGTGGAGTTAAATATCTAATTTCTCCATCTTTTTTTCCTTTTGCTTGTTCTTGTATAGATGCCATAGCTTATAGTGTTTTAATATTATCACGCTTTCTTCTTCTCTCTGCCCAAGCAATTGCATGCTTATCCAGAGCCACAGTAAGATAACGCATCACACGCTCTTCTCTTCTGAAAGCTACTTCTAATTCGTTGATAGCCTCACCAGTTACGGTGTATTCTAGCAAGTGATAAAAACCACTTTTTTTGTTTTGAATGGCGTAGGCTAATTTTTTTAGCCCCCAATTCTCTTTTGATATCATCTTAGCACCTTTAGAAATAAGAATATCTTCAAATTTCTTTACTGTTTCCTTTATCTGTTCTTCAGATAAAACGGGATTTAAGATGAAAACAGTTTCGTAATGATTCATTTTAAAATCTATTATTGATTAATATAAACTCCTAGCATTATGCTAAGAGTGTGCAAAAATACTATATATTTTACAATCTACAAACGCCTTGTTCAACAAATAATGAATCCAACAAAAAATAGATAAAGCGCACTTTATTACGATAAAATATGAATAAACTTGTATTTCATCGATAAAACACTTATTTTTGATGTTATAAAACCCCCATAAGATGGAAAAAACTTTACTTAATTGTGCGGTTGTTGATGATTCTACATTACAGAGGCTATCCATTGTAAAATTGATTGAAAACCATAAGTCACTTAATTTGGTTGCACAGTATAATAATGCTATTGAGGCAAAAGAAGGTATTGCAAACTCTGAAATAGATCTAATATTTCTTGATATTGAAATGCCTATTCTCTCTGGTTTTGATTTGCTGGATGATTTAGTTGAAAAACCGCAGATAATTTTTGTAACGGGTAAGACTAAATATGCCTTCAAAGCTTTTGATTATGATGCCATTGATTATTTGCGCAAACCAATTTCCAAAGAACGTTTTTTAAACTCTGTACACAAGGCTGTAACAAATTACAAACTTAAAAATGAGGAAGGTTTTGATGATGAAGATTTCATTTTCGTAAAAAGTAACCTAAAAAAGCGTAAAGTCTTTTTAAATGAATTACGCTACATAGAAGCCTTAGGAGATTATGTGAAAATGGTTACAGAGCATGACTCACTTGTTGTACTCTCAACAATGAAAGCATTTGAAGCGATTTTACCTAAAGATCGTTTTTTAAGAATACACAAGTCTTACATTGTAAATCTCGATAAGGTGATACGCTATAACAGCAAGATCATCGAATTAGAAAAAGAGGAGCTTCCTCTTAGTAGAAATAGAAAAACAGATCTTGTACAGGCATTGGCTGCCAATAACAAAGATTAAAACTACAAAAAGACCCGGATGGGTCTTTTTTAATACTCGTACTTTTTTTCAAGGTTTAATAGTTATCTACATCTATTGTTAACCGAATAGAAGAAAACTGTTTGGCAGCATTAAAACTTCGCTGCACACTTGCAATGTAATTTTTGGTTTTTTGCAGAGAATGATTTTTAGGAATTTTCACAAGTACACTTGTGATATAAAGGTTTCTAATTCTTGAAACTGGTGGGGCTTCTGGACCAAGTACATTTTCTTGAAGGTGTTGCTTTAGCGCCATTGCAAACCACTGAGAACCAGACTCTACCTTTTGCAGAGCTCTGTCTTTAAAGGTGATTTTTATAGTTCTATAAAAAGGTGGGTACTTAAACTCATACCGCTCTTGTTTTTGAGCTTGATACATTTCTTTATACCCATTTACACTAACTTGTTGTAAAATTGTGTGGTAGGGATTAAAAGTTTGAATAAGCACACGCCCCTGCGCTTTGGTGCGCCCTGCCCTTCCAGCAACTTGAAGTAATAATTGAAAACTACGCTCATGCGCTCTAAAATCTGGGAAATTTAATAGATTGTCAGCATTCATGACTCCTACCAATCCAACATTTCTAAAATCCAAACCTTTA
>CAJWXC010000085.1 GCA_913048215.1 uncultured Flavobacteriaceae bacterium
TAGACTCCTTCCCTACTAATTTAAAAGTATCTCTTTACTCCTGGCAACTCACCGCTGGCACGGCAAGCTCTGTGAAGGATTGTGAAAAATTACTAGACAAACAAGTAAGTTACATATACCTTGGGCCTTATAAAATAAGTGCTACTGTACCTACCACTATTTCTATGGGCTTAAAGGGCTTCTCTAACATCACTGATAAATTAAAAACCGGGACCCCATTAATAGGCATTGGTGGTATAAATACAACTGATGTTACCTCTATACTACAAACTGGTCTGTCTGGCATTGCAGTCTCTGATGCTATTACCACAGATTTTAATAGCATTAAAATGTTCCATGATGTATTGAAATCTTCTGCTACGGCAGAGCAGCGTTACAAAATGCCTTAATATCTAGGCATGTATAATAAGCGTTACTTTACATAAAACCTCTACTTGTAGACACCAAGAATTGTCATGTATTTAAAAAATATCTCTTGATTTATGCATTATATAACATAATGCTATTACAACATATTGTACCTTTATATTTATGACAATTATTGATGTGCTTTCTATATTTTCTGGTACTTGTTTCTTGTTTTACGGTGCGAGTTGCTTATTCTCTACCCATATGTCAAAAGAGTTTAAGCGCTTTGGAATACCCCAATTTTTAAAGTTAACAGGCACACTTCAAATACTTGGTGGCTTTGCGCTATTAATTGGTTGTTGGGAAATTCCACTTTTAGCTTTTATTGGCGCTGCTGGGCTTGCACTTTTGATGCTGCTTGGGTCTGTAGTAAGAATTAAAATGAAAGATAGCTTCTTACAATCTAGCCCTGCCTTCATATTTGCTATACTAAACAGCTACTTGGCGTATGTATATAGTACTATGATATGGCTTACAGGCCAATAATTGCCAAGCAGAAAAGTAAAAATAATGCTGCGGGAAATGATTTAATTAATGCATCTTTTATCTTGATATGCATCAGTATAGATCCTGTGAGTAAAACTCCAAGTACAGAGCCAGCAACAAGTTCTAGACTTGGATATTTAATTGAAGCTATTAATACTACAGAGAAGCTAACTTTTAAAAAACCAACCAAATAACATAAAGTATTACCAAGACCGTAAGTCTCAAACTCTTGCATCATTGTCTTTGCATCACCACCTCTCCATCTAGAAGGTTTATTGTATTGCAAAAGCCAAACATTAAGTAAACTTAAACCAACTATTATTTTTAATGCAATTTTAACTTCTTCCATGATATTTGTTTTTAGTCATTGTTTATGTAGCTGTTATAGCTCTTCCATAAAGGTAAAAAAATAAATAGTTCTTAAACAGATAATTTAGAATTATGTTCTTGTTTGATGGAATACTATTGTTTGGAGTCTGCCTAGGGTATGAACAAACAAAAAATCAAAAAGCGCTATGACGGTGAATATCTTTCATCCAATGACATAGCGACTTGCGATGTGTTTTTAAATAGTTAAGAATACTACTTTTCTAGTTTTACTTTAACGGCATTCATACCTCTTTGGCCTTTTTCTAACTCAAAGGAAACTTTATTTCCCTCTGTTATTTCATCAATAAGACCACTAACATGAGTAAAGTATTTTTCTTGATTTTCAGAGTCAATTATAAAACCAAAACCTTTTGATGTGTCAAAGAAGTTAACTACACCAATACGAACAGGATTAAAGGCTTCTCTCTCTGACTCTAATGTTTTTGGGATACTAATTGCAATATCCTCAATCTCTATCTCTACCTTTTGTGATGGATCTGGTGGAGTGTCAACAAGGTTTCCGTTATAATCAACATATGCAAACTCGATACCAGAAGAACCGTTTTCTTGCTTTTCAAGTTTTCTAGCTTCCATTTTCTTGCGCTTGTCCTCTCGTTTTTTTAAACGTTTTTTTTCTTTTTCTACTTTACTAAAGGTTTGTTGTGATTTTGCCATTCGTTATTTTGAATAAATACTTTTACTTAATAATCTACAATTTCAGAAAAAAATGCGATTTTTTAAAGAAAAAATAAACTTCTTTCTATTTTTTTATGAACTACTGTTTGTTTTTCTTTTTATCTTTTTTATTTAACACAGGCAACTTATTTGTTTGTTGCAATTGATGTGCCATCAATTTTTCTATCAATTCGTCTTTCGTTAAATGATGAAATACCGTTTTTATAATTGTTTTTAAATCTTGAGAAATATCTTTATTAGGTTTGGTTTTAAATATTTTTCTAGCCCAAAGAATTGTATTATTCTGCTCAAGGGCTAGGGCATCAGCTTTCGGCAATTTAGAAAATGATATACCAAGTTCTTGCTCTAAATCTGGAATATCGTCAAGCTCATCCTCTTGTATTACACTTAAAGATAACCCCTTTGCCCCTGCTCTTGCTGTACGTCCTGACCTGTGCACATAAGCATCATAAGTATCTGGAAGATGATACTGTACTACGTATTTAATTTGTTTAACATCAATACCACGAGCCGCCAAATCTGTAGCAATTAGTATGTCTATATGCCCCTCTCTGAACTGCTCCATTATTCTATCTCTAATACCTTGGGTTAAACTCCCATGTAAAGCTCCAGATGAAAATTTATTCATGGCTAACTTCTTAGCTAGTTTATTAACTGCTGCTTTTGTTTTACAAAATATGATCCCTCGTTGTCCTTCTTTAGTATTTAAAAAATGCATGAGCACTTCTAGCTTCTCTATTGGTTTAACAACCACATATTGATGGTCTATGGCATTATGTCCGAGATTTTCCATATCTGCCTTGATATGCACCGCATCTTTAGATAAATAATTTTGAACCATTTGTTTTATGCTTCCAGGCATCGTGGCTGTAAATAATAGCGTTCTTATACTCTTTGGCAATGAAGCAATAACAACATCCAAACCCTTATTTAAAACAGTTATCATTTCATCTGCTTCATCTAATACAAGTAAAGTGACTTTAGTTACATCAATGGATTCTCTTTTAATCAAATCTATGAGTCTGCCGGGGGTTGCAACAATTACATGCGTATCTTTTTTTAAACGCTCTATTTGCGGTTTAATAGGAATGCCACCAAAAACAGGCGCAATAGATATCTGCTTTTTTTTGGAAGAAAAATCAGTAAGATTTGTGAAAATTTGTTGTCCTAATTCTCTAGTTGGTGCCAGTACAATAGCTTGTATAAAATTATTTTGTGTGTTTATGGATTGTAATAATGGAAGTCCAAAACTAGCCGTTTTTCCCGTTCCAGTTTTCGCCAAAGCCACTACATCTTCTTTTTGGTTTAAAAGTATTGGTATGGCCTTTGCCTGAATGGTAGTTGGAGTTTTAATCTGTAAAACATCCAAGGCTTCAATCAAATAATCTGTTACTCCTAAATCTGCAAATGATATTTTCATAAAGCCTTTTAAGTTATATTGTTTATGATTCTTGAAGAATTCTTTTTGATTTTCTATAAGTGTATTTTGGGTATATATTTCTTTTAGCAAATCTGTTGAGATTACCAGCATTTACCATTTTTTGATACACAGGTTTTGTAATACCAAAATATTCATAGGTTGTGCCATCTGTAAAGGTAATCTCTAGTAGTAATCCTTTATGCTGGTAGTCTGATATTGCTTCGCTGGTGATTGTTTTTCTGTAAGAGGGTAAGTTTTTTTCCTTGGTCTGTGGAGCCATACTCACCAAAAAATGATATCCATCTATAATTCTGCGGCTTTGAATTTCTGCCTCTTGTTGTAATGGATCTGTATCTTGAAATTTATCTGGATGCCACTTCTTTACTAGATCACGATATTTTTTTTTCAAATCTTTGAGATCTATATCTTTTTCTATTTCAAATAATTTCTTGTACTCATGTATGCGCTTCATAATCAAGGTATTTATTAGGGCGCGAAATTACCCAATTTTTATGGATATACTAGTGGATATAGGGTACTAAAAAAGCCCATCTTTAAAGATGGGCTTAGTTTGAAAATATTTGGATATTACTTAGACAACTTTTACGTTGACTGCGTTTAGTCCTTTGTTTCCTTCTTGTAGGTCAAAAGTAACCTCGTCACCTTCTCTAATCTCATCGATTAATCCTGAAATGTGTACGAAGTGGTCTTTTTCAACTCCTTCTTCTGTAATAAATCCAAAACCTTTAGTGTCGTTGAAAAATTTTACTGTTCCTTTGTTCATTGTAATTTAATTTAATGTGTTAATGTTTTATAGTTTGCAAATATCACGTTATTAAATTGATTTAACAAACATATTACCTTATAATAGTGATTAATAAAAGGTAAAGATGCGCTACTGCTCTATTACAGGGATTCATTGTAAGGAGGTTAAATCATTTAAAACCCGTAAAAAGCTACTGATTTTATCAAAACTAGCGCCCACAATATTTACCAAAGGGATATATATAGCGTATTTAGTGCAATAATGTGATGCGCACTTTTTTCTTTTTCAAACGTGTATTAGTAGTTTTTTCAATAACACTTATAGCTCTTTCTTTAGGTATTGCAACAAAAGCACAATCTTGCTTTAATTCTATAACACCTAACTCATCTGATTTGAGCCCACCTTGTTTAAAAAATAGACCAGCAATATCACCTTTCGAGATTTTATCTTTCCTACCTCCAGATATATACAAAGTAACCCATTTTGGAAATATCGTGGATTGTTTATCCTGTAGCTTTAAAATATTTTTTGAAGATATAAAATCTGGTAGCTGTTCACCAGTCCATTTTAAAACATAAGCAGTGCCTTGAGCATTCATTCTTGCTGTTCTACCATTTCTATGAGTAAACTCCTCTGGTTTTAATGGTAATTGGTAATGAATTATAAAATTTAGCTCCGGGATATCCAAACCACGTGCTGCCAAATCTGTAGCAATAATAATTTGGTGGGTACCATTTCTAAACTTTATTAATGCTCTTTCTCTCTCTATTTGTTCCATGGCGCCATAGAAATGGCCATGAGGTATATGCTGTTGTTTTAAAAAATCACTTACGTAATTTATTGTGTTTTTGAAATTACAAAAGATAATACCAGGTTCATTGCCAATATGATATAATAAATCAACCAGTGCTTGTAATTTATTTTTTTCCTTGGAATTGACTATTTCTATTGCCAGGGAGTTGGTTTTTGTGTGTAAATAGTCTATGGTGACTTCATTTTCAACACCAACAAAACTTGGTATTTCAATATTCTGAGTAGCAGAAGTTAAAATACGTTTTTCTAGCACTTGCAGATGTTCTAAGATTTCTCGCATTTGTATTTCAAAACCAACCTCCAAAGATTTATCAAATTCATCAAGTACTAATGTTTTGATAGAAGAGGTTACAAAAGTCTCTCTGCGCAAATGATCTGCCACACGGCCAGGAGTTCCTATGATAATACTTGGTGTATGGGCAAGATCAATTTTATCTTTTGATATGGGTCTACCTCCATAAATAGCATTTGCTTTATAGCCAGAGCCCATCTGTCGTATTACTTGCTCAATTTGTATGGCTAATTCTCTTGAGGGAACCAATATTAGTAATTGAACCTCAGTACACTCTGGATCAAGAGCCCCAATAGTAGGCAATAAAAAAGCTACGGTTTTCCCTGTTCCTGTTGGAGACAGTAAAACAGTATTAGGTGTAGATGAAATGGCAAGAACTACCTCCTCTTGCATTTGGTTTAAAGTAGTAATGCTTAGCTTGGCAAGAAGTTCTTTTTGAGTTTTTCTGAAATGAGTCATCATTAAACATGTTATAACAGCCCAACAAAGTATTTGTTAAACTAATAATGTTCAAAGGTATTCAAAAAGTTATCCTTCTACCTTTAATGTGTTTTCTTATTATAAAAAAACTGCTTGCATTAGATTTCTCTTCAGCAAGCAGTTCAAAAAAAAATTACTCAATAGTTACATCAAAGCTAGTAGTAATATCAGTTTCTCCACCTGCACTATCCAAACCATCATTTGGCTTTACTGGCTCGTGACGGAGTGTTACTGTTAACGATCCTTGACTTGCTGCACCAGTTGTTAGTGTAATTAGAAGTCCTAGTGGGTTATCATTATCATCAAAGTCTAAGTAGTCAGTTTGGATATTTAAACCTTCTGTAGTGGTGTAAAATACTTGGTGCTCATCAGCCTCTTCTTCTACTTCGTTAGTAATCTCCTCGGCTGGAGTTTCAGTTTCGTTTAAGAATCTTACAGCTCCTTCATATTGAGTGTTTTCAGCAAAACTTCCTGAAATTGTAATCACTGGCGCATCTGGTCCATCACCGTCTAGATCTTGGGTCATTAAAATTACCTCTTCACCACTCTCAGGTGTTAGGGTTAAAATTACAGTAGAAATAACTTCTTCCTCGTTAATAACCTCTGGTGTATCATCATCACTACAACCTACCATTGCAATTGCCAGTAAAGCATACATTGAACATTTTTTCATTGTTTTTATTGTTTTCATTGTTTTCATTGTTTTCATTGTTTTTAATTTAAAGTTAGAAATTGAATTGAATTGTAAAATTTTCATTGTGTTTGTATTAAGATTAATAATTATATTTTAATTGTAGGGTAATATTTCTACCCACATCA
>CAJWXC010000086.1 GCA_913048215.1 uncultured Flavobacteriaceae bacterium
TAACATACATTTAGTATCAAACAAAAACGACCAATGAATTTTCATTGGTCGTTTTTGTTTAATAGTGTTTTTTTTAAAATGCTATGTTAACAGTTGCGCTCACTCCATTACTCTCTGGTACAAACCTGCAAACACCACCCACGCAAATAAGACCTCCACGTTGCCTTCCGTAATTCATAGAGACACGAGAGGTCCCTTTGGTATAACTACCTCCAAGGCTGTAGTAATGTGTTTGTGAATCTTCTCCATCATAACCAAGTGCTCTATAATTCCAGTTATCATAAGCATACACTGCCCAGTTTGAATTGAAATTATATTCAAGCACAAATGCCATCCAGTTTTTTTGATCTTGCTTTGTCCAAAGGTGTTGCCCAACAGCTCTTATAGATTTTCCTGCATCTAGTTTATAGGTTCCTTCTATAACCCCAACGTTAGATCTAATTTCTCCTTGAGTTCCTAAAAACCCTCCTAGGGCAATAGATTTATCAATAAATACATTTTGGTAGGTAAATACAGTGCTAAAGGTCTTAGACCATTTTTTCTTTACCTCCATGTTCACATCTCTAAAAAACCTGGCACCGGAGCCTAGAAATTTTGCCTTATAAAATCTGTTATCAATGTTGTACTCTGCGTCAAGACCTCCAAAATATGCAAAGTTTGCTGCTATTTTAGTTCCATATTTTCCTCCCAGAGGTGATCCTTTTTTGATAGAATAGTAGAGGTCTATTTGCCCCCCAAGCTCTCCTGCGCGCTGTTCTGCATTTTCAATTACAAGGGCTGGTTGTGGGTTATATACATAGATATTGGTTAGCAAGTAATCTTGTTGTTTGGTAAGTCCTGGAAGGTAGTTTACTACTTGGTCGTTAAATTGATTTCCTGCAGCTTGTCTGTCTGCAAAGAAGTTGAAATTCTCTAATCTTCTAAAAGTACCATTAATTCCTAATCCTTTTTGTCCATACCCTACATTTAATTGAAGCGCTGTACCATCATATAATTTTGGTGACACAAGTTGCCCCTCAAAAAACAAGGCATCTTTTGATTTAGATGCTACTTCAAGGCCTCCATAAAAATTGCCTTTTGCTACATCTAGTCTTCCACCTACCACATTGACATTGCTTGGCAGTTCTAGCTGGGTACCTACATCTTGATATCTACCAACATAACTTGCCCCCATTTTAATATCTATACCCTCTATGGATAAGCCTTGGCTTATGTCAATGTTGGCGTCAAAACCTTGAAGGACCCCTTCTGAGAGTTCAAACCCAATTCTTTGTTGTCCATAAAGGGCTGTAAAGTCAAGATAATCTGTGGGGTTGTACTTAATTCTAACTCCTTTAATGGCATTGTTAATACCTAGTTGTCTTTCTTCCCAGGCGCGAAAAATAAGACCGCTACCAAACTGATCATAAAAATAACCACCCGTAACATCTACCTTTTCGTTTTTATAGTTAACATAATATGTAGCTACGCCATTGCCGTTAGAAAAAGCAGTAGAATACCCCAGTAGTGCATCTGGAAGGTAGGATTCATATTGTACTGCGGCTGTAAAATTTTTATAGGCATAAGAGAGTTGCAAATAGTTATTTGCCCTAAAGGCATTATCTGGCTGCTCGAAATTAAGCCCTTTATCATATAAGAGCCACTGAGAGTTTGATTCAAAACCACCAAAGAAGTACCCCTCCTGCGTAGTTTGTGAGAAGGAAAGTGTCGTATACAAAATAGTGATCCAAAGGAGTAAATATTTCATAATTATTGAAATTTTATGTGATTATATTAAATGTGTTTGGCGCTATTATTTTGAAGTGTATTTTTTCACCTCTTCATATAATTCATATTCTGCTCCAGGACTATAGCCAGAGTGTCTATAGACAATTTTATTGTCTTTAATAACAATTGTTAGTGGAATAGAAGAGGCGCCAAGGGCTCTTTTTAAATCATTGTTTGTGTCTAAAAGAATATCATACTCCCAGCCTTTACCATTTATGAGTGATTTTACTCTTTTTACGGTTCTGCTATCATCTACAGAAACTGCGATGAGAGAGACACCAGTTTCCTCAATCCAGTCTTGGTAGAGATCACTAATGGCATCCAGTTCTTTAATACAAGGCACACACCAAGTGGCCCAAAGAGAGACAATGGTTACCCCGTCTTTATTGGCCGTTTTTTGAATACTTGTTGGCTCTCCTTTAAGCGTTGTAAGAGCTACAGTAGGAAGTTCTTTTTGCGCCACTAGGGCTATAGAAAATAATAGGGTAAAAATTAATGCGATCTTTTTCATTTTGGTGATTTTATTTTTTTTAAACAATATTAGGCAATATTTTACAAATTTGTGAGAGTTATGTGATAATTTGATGGCAACCAAAATATAGGTTAGTGAATTAATCTTTTATATTTGTATTAAAAAAAAGATGAAAAAGAAAATTATAACATCAGCAAGCAGCTTTTTTATGGCTGTGTTACTTTTAGCATCGTGCAGTAGAACCGAAGAGAACGTACCTCTAGGGCAAGACACCGTTGAGATTACTGTCCAGAATTTTGTAAGACCTGTATCCCTTAGAAACCAAGAAATACCCTTTACAGTAATCTCGCAAACGGGTGTTGATGTAACTCTGGAGTCTCAGTTTTATGTAGATGGACAGGCTATTGATGGAAATGTATTTTCTTCTAGTGAGATAGGTGAGTTTGAGGCCTATGCAACCTACCTAGATGGTGGAGTTGAGGTTTCTACAACACCAGAGAATTTCAGTGTGATAATTCCTAAGCGTAAAGTGGTATTAGAAGACTATACAGGTACGTGGTGCGGCTTTTGCCCGAGTGTAGCTGCAGCCATAGAAGAGGCGTCTCTAGAGAGTGACGATTTAGCAATTGTTGCCATTCATATCACAGCAAATTCTAATCCAGACCCCATGCATTTTGATAATGTCGAAATATTAAGAGATGCCTTTGAAATAGATGGATTACCACAAGCACGAATAGATAGGTCACAATTTTGGTTTGCACCTTATTTTATATCAGATGCATTAGAGAATGCAGGTAGTGATACCACCTGTGCTATCTCTTTTACCTCTACCTTAGATGGGGACCAATTAATTACGCAAGTAAATGTGGTTTCTGAAACTGGTATAAACCCAGGAGACAAACTTGTAGTGTATTTGCTTGAAGACGGCATTTTGTACGATCAAGAAAACTATTACAATGAAGATCCAACGAGTCCTTATTTTGGTCTGGGAAACCCCATACCAAATTTTGAGCATAACCATACCTTGCGCAAGTCTTTATCTGCACCTCTTGGAGATGATATTGCCCAAGGCGCAGCCCTTGAGGAATATAGTGTTACTTACAACACCACAATCCCTGCAGATTATGTTACAGAAAATCTAACATTAATTGCCATGTATGTTTCTGCAGATAATCTTGCCTACAACGCGCAGGTTGGGGCTATTAACACCGTAGTGCCTTACCAATAAAACCTATTTTAACTACATTTTAAAAACCCAGGTCAATGATTTGGGTTTTTTTATGTTGCTTTACTAGTATCTTTACAGGGTGAAAGAAGTTGATTACATTATTGTGGGTATGGGCATTGCAGGGCTAGTGTTCTCTAAAACCTTGCGAGATAAGGGCAAATCTTTTGTGATTATTGACAATCCCAACCAAGGCGCTACAAAAGCCTCTGGAGGCGTTTTAAACCCAACGGTCTTAAAACGTTTCACCCCGGCATGGAACACAGTAGAGTTTGTTTCAAAAGCTGCGCCCTTTTATGAGTCTTTGGCTAGAGATATTGACCAACAGGTACTCTCTGGGGTAGCCATTCATAGAATTTTAGCTAGCGTTGAGGAGCAAAATAATTGGATGGTTGCCAGTGATAAAGAAATTTTGTCTAGGTTTTTATCTCCCGAGATTTTAAAAAACAACAATACTGCCATTAATGCCCCCTTTGGTTTGGGTGCTGTTACACAGGCTAGCATCATGAAGCCTTATGCTTTACTAAAAACCTACCAAGACTTTTTAAAAAACCAGGATTTGTACATTGAAGCCCAGTTTGATTACCAGGAGTTGGTAGTTACTAAAACAGCAGTGCAATACAAAGATATTAGGGCGGCAAAGATTGTTTTTGCAGAAGGCTCTGGGGTAGTGCACAATCCCTACTTTACCATAGATGTTTCCCCACACGGGAAAAAGGTTTTTGTTGGTAACAAAGGAGAATACATCATCATAAAGGCTCCCGATTTAAAAAGTCAGGCTATTTTGAAAGGTCCTGTAATGGTAATCCCCCTGGGAGATAATTTGTATAAGGTAGGAGCCAGTTATGGCCGTGATGATTATTCTACCACCACCACCAAAGAAGCTTGTCAAGAAATTTCAGCAAAACTCAGCAAAATGATTTCTTGTGATTTTAAAGTTGTAGATCAAGTTACTGGTATACGCCCCACGGTAAAAGACAGAAAACCACTTGTTGGCTGCTTGCAAAGCACAAAGAGTGTTTCTTTTTTAAATGGTTTGGGCACCCGCGGGCTTACCATGGCTCCTTGTTTGGCGGGGCATCTTTACCATTATTTAGAAAACGATGTTCAAATCCCTGAGATTATGGACATTAAAAGATTTGTGTAGTACCTCCCGTAGTTTTTAATACCTAACTTTTTACATTTTGCTTTTGTCAAAAGAAAAGAAGAAATTAATCCAAATGTTTCTTGACACTCTAGTAATAAGGGGAGACAACACGATAAGGGTTGTTAAAATGGCTACAAAAGATGCTTTTGGCCCAAGGCCAATCATGCCATAAGCAATAGCGAAAGCTGCCACTGCCACCGCTACACCAACGGCATAGCTTACATACATAGCACCATAGAAAAACGAAGGCTCTATTTTAAATTTGGTCTTACAATGTGGGCAATACTCGTGCATTTTCAAGCTTTTTGAAATGCTGTATGCTTTTTTGTATTTGTACATATCACCGCTATGGCAAACGGGACATTTACCTGTAAAAATACTATAGATTTTATTCCCTTTCATAGCGCCAATTTTGTTTTTTTTCCACTACAAAAATAAGCATCTTTGCAAATTGAAATAGCGCATTTCTTTCTAGATGTTATCAAAATAAACTATGCTTAATATACACAATCTATCTGTTTCTTTTCAAGGAACCTATTTGTTTGAGAAAATAACATTTCAGCTAGCTAGGGGGACCCGTGTGGGGCTTGTGGGTAAAAATGGCGCCGGAAAATCTACCCTACTTAAAATAATATCTGGAGAACAGGAGTATGACCAAGGGGCTATTGCCATGGATAAGGACGTCTCTATAGGTTTTTTAAAACAAGATATTGATTTTACCAAAGGCCGCACTGTATTGCAGGAGTCTTATGAGGCTTTTATAGAAATAAAAAAACTGGAAGAGCAGCTAGAGGAAATTAATACACAGTTAGCCACCAGAGAAGACTATGAAAGTGCTAGTTATAACCAGCTTATGATAGATCTAAACGATGTACAGCATCAATATGAGATATTAGGAGGTTACAATTACCAGGGAGAGACAGAGCGTATTTTGCAGGGTTTAGGATTTCAAAGAGAAGATTTTAACAAGGTTACAGAAACTTTCTCTGGAGGGTGGCGTATGCGTATAGAGCTCGCAAAACTACTGCTTCAAAACAACGATATTTTACTTTTGGATGAGCCCACCAACCACCTTGATATAGAATCTATTTTGTGGTTAGAAGAGTTTTTGAAAAATTATGCGGGAGCTGTTGTAGTGGTAAGTCACGATAAAATGTTTTTGGATAACATAACCAACAGAACCATTGAGATTTCACTGGGTAAAATTTATGATTACAATAAGCCGTATACCAAGTATTTGGTGCAACGTCAAGAACTAAGAGCCCAGCAATTGGCTTCTCAAAAAAATCAGCAAAAACAAATTGAGCAAACCCAAAAGTTAATTGAAAAGTTTAGAGCAAAAGCCAGTAAAGCTACCATGGCCCAATCGCTGATTAAAAAACTCGACAAAATTGATAGAATAGAAGTGGATGAGGATGACAACAGTGTGATGTCTTTAACATTTCCGGTAAGTGTAGTGCCTGGAAAGGTGGTTATAGAGGCAGAAAATATATCAAAAAGCTATGGAGATACCCAGGTGTTGCGGGGTGTAGATTTACGTGTAGAGCGTGATACTAAAATAGCTTTTGTAGGACAGAACGGGCAAGGGAAATCTACCCTGGCCAAAATTATTGTAGATGAGATTAAGTACTCTGGTGCCATGAATTTGGGACACAATGTGCAGATTGGATACTTTGCACAAAACCAAGCAGATTATTTGGACGGCACCAAAACGGTAGAAGATACCATGCTAGATGCTGCAGATGAGCGTA
>CAJWXC010000087.1 GCA_913048215.1 uncultured Flavobacteriaceae bacterium
CGTGAATGTTACGCATAAATCTTAGTTAGTTTGATGTCTTGGTGGCCCGTAACATGTACTGCGTGAATGTTACGCATAAATCTTAGTTAGTTTGATGTCTTGGTGGCCCGTAACATTTCTCTTTTGCCGGGGGGACCAGGGAGTCTTTCTACCTTAAAACCGACTGCTTGCATGGCCCTTCTCACACTTCCCTTGGCGGCATAAGTAACTAGCACACCATCTTGTTTTAAAGCACAATACATGGTTTTAAAAACTTCTTGTGTCCATAATTCTGGTTGTACTCTTGCGCCAAAAGCATCAAAATAAATTAGGTGATACGCATGTATGGCATCGATGTCCTTAAAAAACTTTTGTTGCTTGTGTAATAAAAAATGTGGTGTGATTTTCTGGGGTGTTTCCCAAGCAACTTCATGAAGCTTCAAAAAGTTTGTAGCATCTACATCTAATTGCTCTGAATAATTAAGCCCTTTTACTTCATCAAAAGAAATTGGATAGGCCTCTACCCCATCATAACTAATGTTTTTCTCTAACTCCATTGCTTCTTGACTTGTTAGTAGTGCATTGAGCCCTGTCCCAAAACCAATTTCTAGAATAGCAAGTTCTTCCACATCATGGAGTTTACAAAAATGATGTAAACCCGTTTTAATAAAAACATGCTTGGATTCTTGTATGGCTCCATGTTTGGAATGGTACTGCTCATCCCAATCTGGCAAGTGGATGGTCAAAGAACCATCTGCTGTTTTTAAAAATTCTCTTTTCACTACTCTATGCTTTGCACTATTGGAACTAAAACTCCCGAAGACTCAAAAGAAAGTGTCTTTTTAGGGGTAGTGATTGCTAACACTTCTTCTGGAGTCTTGCCTGCATCTTCTGCGTAATGGCGCTGTTCATCCACAGAAACCTCGGCAACAAATGCTTTCCCTTGCATGATTACCTCTTGCCCTGCCAAATCCTTTGGCATAAAAAAGCCATAGTCCTTGAATTTTACCATTGCCTGGTCTTGCCCAAGGTCAACACGCATCCAACATCCTTTTGATTGACAAACCGAATTTACTACGGCTTTAAATTTTACCTCCAGGGTATCTCCCGGTGTAAGGTTTTGATAGCTTACTGTCATATCATCTTGAGATAACACATTATCTGAGGTAATTACATCACCAAAAGATGTAAAATCGGTTTGTGTGTCCTTAGAAATTTGTGTGATGGCATCTGGGGTGTTTTGCTTACAAGCCACAACAAATAAAATGGTTATTACAATAAATAATAGCTTTTTCATGGTGATTAATTTTAAATTTAGGTACTGCTTTTAATATACTGCAATTTTAGGAATTTTTTGGCATTTTAAATAGCCTAAAAAATTCTTATTTTTGCGCAACAACAATTAAAAAAATTTATGAACACTATAACCACCAAAAAACTTCACATAGAAAGAGTAACTACCTCATCAATACACGAAGTAGATTTTACTAATTTAGTGTTTGGAAAGACCTTTACAGACCATATGTTTGAGTGTGACTTCAAAGATGGTTCTTGGCAGACACCAACAATAAAACCTTATGGCCCAATGATGATTTCACCTGGAGCAAAGGTGTTTCATTATGGACAAGCTGTTTTTGAGGGCATGAAGGCTTATAAGGATGACAATGACGATGTATTTTTATTTCGTCCAGAGCAAAACATAGAACGGATCAATAAATCATCCATGAGAATGGCCATTCCAGAATTTCCAGTTGATGTTTTTATGGATGCCCTTCACACACTTGTTGGCATGGATAAAGACTGGATTCAAAAAGGAGAAGGAAACTCTTTGTACTTGCGTCCTTTTGCGGTTGCAACAGAGGTTGGTGTATCTGCATCACCATCAAATGAGTACAAATTTATGATCCTTATGGCCCCAGTACAAGCCTATTATAAAGGTGCCGTAAAGGTATTAATTGCAGAGAAATTTAGTCGCTCGGCTAGTGGCGGTGTTGGAGCCGTAAAAGCCGCTGGGAATTACGGCGCACAATTCTACCCAACAGCTTTGGCACAAGAAAAAGGATTTCAACAAATTATTTGGACAGACTCTGATGAGCACAAATACCTTGAAGAAGCAGGTACAATGAATGTGTTTTTTAGGATAAACGACACTCTTATAACGGCACCTGTTAGTGATAGAATTTTGGATGGAGTTACTCGTAAAAGTATTTTAGAGATGGCAAAATTCAATGGCATACAAACACAAGTTAGAAAGCTAACTGTAGAAGAGTTAATTGAAGCAGAAAAACAAGGCAGTTTAAAAGAAATATTTGGCGCAGGAACAGCAGCTGTAGTTAGTCTTATCAGCCACTTTGGATACAAAGATAAAGTATATGAATTACCAAAGGTAGAGGACAGCTATGCCTCAAGCTTTAAAAAACAATTAATGGACCTGCAGTACAACAAAACCCAGGACCCTTTTGGTTGGCGCGTAGAGGTTAAATAACATACCAACAAATAAATTAAAAAAGTGGTTGCTGTCTTGTATCAGTCAACCACTTTTTTTATTTTTCTAACACAGCTTTTATATTTGGCTTAAAATAGTTTGGGCCTTTGAGCACCTTGCCATCTTCTCTGAAAATGGGTTTCCCGTCTGCCCCAAGTTTACTCATATTACTGCGTTGTATCTCGTTAAAGACTTCTTCAATTTTATCTTGCATACCATGCTCTATAATGGTACCGCACAAAATATACAACATATCTCCAAGGGCATCTGCCACCTCTACCAAATCATTGTTATTGGCTGCCTCCAGATATTCCTGATTTTCTTCTCTCATGAGTTCATGACGTAAGGCGTTTTTCTGTACGCCAAGATCTGCCGTTGGCTTGTTTTTAATTCCTAATGAAAAAGCACTATGAAATTCATGGACGGCCGCAATTTTTTCTTTCATATTTTAATAGTTTTTGATTTTACTGAAATTTTCTGTTGTATTTTTGTGACTATAAAACTACACAAATATGTTTAGTACTGGACAGTTAGGCTTTGCCATTTTTTTTGTTATTGCATTTATAGCGATTATTATCTACAGCTATAGAAGAGATCTTGCATTGCACAAAAAATACTACAAAGGAAGCTTTAAAGTACTGTTAGGATTTTTAGTCTTTGTAGCGCTTTTAGTAGCTGCAAAATATGCTTTAAAAAGCTAATTAAATTAGTTATTATTTTTCACAGATAAAAAAACCCGATGTACTTAACGGTACACCGGGTTTTTATAGTTTACTATTTTAGTATTAATTCTGGATTGGCAAGTTGCTATAATTTTTTGAGTAATCTAGCATTTGAGCCTCAAAGCTCTCTGGCTGCAAAATATCAAACCCTATAATTGCTCCTACAGGGTCTATAGTTGGAGTAATCACTGGGTTTACAAAACCACTGTAAGGCGCAGAAGTAAACTGCTTGTTACGGGCTAAAACTTCTGCGTGTATGGCTTGGTCTACCTTAACGCCGTAGCCCTCTACTAAAGCTTCAACGGCTGCATAATCTCCTTCAGATTTTATGCGCTGGGTCTCTCTTAGCAACTCCCCGAAAAGCGCGTGTAATTTTTCATAGTCATTGATATTAAAATACGTTTTACCCTCTTTGGTTACTTTTTCTATTACATTGTCTTTTAATCCTTTTTCATAAGCCCAAGCAGAAACCCATTGCCTGTTAACCATGTGTGCCTCTTCTACATCATCTCCTAATTTTAAACGAATGAGCTGTGTCATAAGGCCATTTCTGATGTAGCCGTCAAAAGCTGCTTTACCCACATTTTCCCAGTTATCTACCAGACCTAGTTCTTGAAGTTTTGGGCTGTATAGATAGTATAAACCCACTAAATCTGCACGGCCTTCCTCTAGGGTAGAAGCATATTTTTTTAAGGTTTGTTTTGTTTCTCCAACACCAGGGTTTAACTGCCCAGATGCGTGTCCAATTACCTCATGCAAAGCAGTGTGCAACTTATCTGCTACTTGGCCATACTGCTTTTCTAAGTCATACTCATTTTGGTCATGCACAAACTCTTGCAGGCGTCCAGAGCCTCCAGCATTGTTGTAGGCTCCTATGATATTACCAAGTGATACAGACTTACTACCTACAGCGGCGCGTATCCAGTTTGCGTTTGGAAGATTCACGCCAATAGGTGTACTAGGTGAGGCGTCTCCTGCCTCTCCAGCAACATCTACAACTTTATAGGTTACTCCTACAACATTGGCTTTTTTATGGGCCTGCATTAGTGGAGAGTTATCCTCAAACCATTGAGCATTTTCTGATAAAACAGCCATTTTTTGTGACATTTCAAAGTCTTTTACTTGGACTATTGTTTCATAAGAACCTCTGTACCCAACTGGGTCATTGTATACCTCTATAAAACTGTTGATGTAATCAATATTACCGTCTGTGGCAGAGGTCCAGGCTACGTTGTAATCATCCCAAGTTTGCAGATCACCTGTTTTGTAATACGCTATTAAAAGACCTAGCGCCTCACCTTGGGCCTGGTTTTCTGCAACAGCTTTGGCTTTTTCTAACCAACTAATAATTTTATCTATGGCAGCTCCGTAAAGACCTCCAGATTTGTAAACACGCTCAGCAAGCACTCCATCTTGTTTAACCAATTGAGAATTTAACCCATAAGATAAGGGTCTTTTTGGATCTGGAGATATTTTTGCTTTGTAGAAATTCTCTACATCTGCAGTAGTTACATCAGGCCCGTAGAAATTAACCGCAGATAAAAGCACGTTGTCCACATCTTTGGTTAGGTTCACTTTTTTTGCATCTTTATCATTAAACAACACTGCAAAAGCGTCACTAGTAAGTGTAGCTCCAGTATCTGCTAGTAAAGATTGCAGGTAATCTGCAGAAAAAGCAGGTTTCATTTTAGCGTTAGAGTAGTGATGGTGTATACCATTGGCAAACCACACTCGCTTCATGTAAGTTTCAAAATTTGCCCAATCCTGGCTTTGTTTATCACCTTGGTAGGTGGTGTATATTTGCTCAAAAGATTTACGTATAGCTAAGTTGTGACGGTAGTTTTGATCCCAAATGATATCACGTCCCTCTAGCCCTGCTTGGGTGAGGTAATACACTAATTTTTGTTCTTTTAGGGTCAAGTTATCCCAACTTGGTATTTGATACCGTAGTATTTTAATATCTTCAAACTGTGTGACGTTGTAATCAAAATTATCTGAAGTTTCTTTTTTTGTGTCACCACAAGAAGTTAATAGTAATGAAACTAATGTTGCAACAAGTAAAGTATATTTCATGGTTTTTGGTTTAGTTTTCACAAATATATTAAAATAATTAGCAGGGGTAGCAGCAATGCTTATTGGTAATTTTTTTTATCTTGAATTACTGTAAATTTGGATAGATTTTGACTCACTTCAAACAAAAGCATATCTTTACTTTCAATTATGAAAAACATTCTCTTGGTATTTTTGGGTGGTGGGCTTGGCAGTAGCCTTAGATATCTTATTTCTAAATACCTAAACCAATTAGAAAACAATATTGCTCTTGGCACTTTTACAGTAAACATAGTAGGCTCATTACTCATTGGTATTATCATGGGGCTTGCTCTAAAGAACAATACTCCTACAAGCACATTAACACTACTGGTAGCCACTGGTTTTTGTGGAGGTTTTACCACTTTTTCTGCCTTTGCACTAGAAAATTACCAATTCTTAAAAACTGGAGATATCACTAACTTTATTGTCTATACCCTAGGTAGTGTAGCCCTTGGTATTGTTGCCGTTTTTATAGGAATTTGGCTAGTAAAATCATAGCTTAACAATAGTACACCTTTAATGCTCAAAGGCTTTAACACCCGCCTCTACTCTTAGCAAAAGATCATTCTCCTTGGGAGGTATCGGGCAAGAATAAGCACTATTATAAGCGCAGTACGGGTTGTAGGCTTTGTTAAAATCTAGTACCATGGTATCTCCTTTTGGTATTCTAGTATCCAAAAAACGGCCACCGCCATAACTTCCATCACCACTTGTGAGATCTGTAAAGGGTAAAAATAAATAGTCTACATATTCTGGGTCCTGTGAGACAGGAAGGCTTTGATACACATTTAATTGTAACCCAACTCCATCTATAGTAAAATTAACCTCCCCATATTTTACATACTGCGGAGTTCTATCTGTGGTGGTGGGCATTAAAAAAGGAATTTCATTTGGAGTTCTTTTAAAATTTGCAGCAACCCTAAACTTGAGATCAATGGG
>CAJWXC010000088.1 GCA_913048215.1 uncultured Flavobacteriaceae bacterium
TTACATTCTTGAACACCAGCAGCAACAATTTGAGTTAAAATACCATCATAGTTGCCCTGCCAGGTTATGACCAAATATTCTATTTCCTCCCACTCTGCAGCAGCTCTGACAGGAACACTTGGGGGTGGGGTCATGGTATATTTTGCAAACTGATAGCCTGAAATTAATTGCTTTTCAGTTTCAGTTAAACCCTTGGGTAATTGTGCACTTATAATGGTAGTAGTGAACAGAAGCACTAGGGCAACATATTTGTTAAAAATTGATTTCATACGTTGTTTTTTATAAATGTCTGAAAAATTTGTGGATTTCAGCAGTGGTAAGGATATTTATGTGAGATTTAAGAATCCTTAACTCATATGGCTAACAAAGATAGGATAGAAATAATGCTCTTTCTATCTCTCTGGCGCCTAAACTCTCAAGATGGCTAGTATATACTTGACAATCTATCAAAGTATAGTTTTGTGTGATACACCAAGCCACCAAATGAGCAAAAGCAATTTTTGAAGCATCTGTCTTTTTACTAAACATACTCTCTCCACTGAAGAGCTTATGTTCAGGTAAATCTATACCATACAGCCCCCCAACTAGCGTGTTGTCATCCCAAACCTCAACAGATATTGCCCTTTTTTGACGATGCAACTCTATATAGGTTTGTTTCATTTGCTGGCTAATCCAAGTGCCTTGCTGCCCATCTCGTTGCACATGTGCACAGGCATCTATCACAGCATCAAATGCCGTATTAAAAGTGATCTTAAAAGGAGTTGTACGTAGTGTTTTTTTGAGTGATTTTGAAAGTTTAAACTCTTTTGGAAACAAAACCATTCTGGGGTTTGGGCTCCACCAAAGTATGGGCTCACCCTCAGAAAACCAGGGAAATATCCCTTGGTGGTACCCTTGCAATACACGCTGTGGAGACAAATCACCTCCAAGGGCTACAATGCCGTTGTGATCTGCCGTGTCAGGATCTGGAAACCAATGTGTATGATCGAGCAAATGGGTCATATCAATAACAACCCTCCAATATAAACAAGGCTACCAAGAAGCATTAATAAGATAGTATAAGGCAAAATCTCTCTTGCTTTTAATTTTGTAATTCCTAGTAGTGGTAATGCCCAAAAGGGTTGCAGCATATTTGTAATTTGATCTCCGTAAGACAGAGCCATAATTGCTTTTGGTAAGCCAACCCCTAATTTTAGGGCAGATTCTATCACAATAGGACCTTGTATGGCCCATTGCCCTCCTCCACTTGGCACAAATATATTGACCAGCCCCGCGCTTATAAAAGTAAAAATTGGTAGGGTTTGGGTGGTAGATATAGATACAAAAAAGTCTGAAATCTCAACCACCATTCCACTTTCTCTCATAATACCCATGATACCAAAATATAGTGGGAATTGAATTAAAATACCCGTCGCTCCTTTTATAGCCTCCCCTAAGGCACTAAGAAAGCTTTTAAAATTTTTGTGTAGTAAAAAGGCTAGACCCAACATAAAAAAGTTCAACAAATTTGGAGTAATGGAGAGCCCTTTTAAAGCGCCCCAATACCGGTATAAGAAAGCTATGATAACCAGAAGGCCAAAACCAATACCCAGGACATTAGATTGGTCGAGTTTTTCTGCGCCTCTTAGGTGTGTTTTGGTAGAAACATCAGGGGTATAAATTGGCAGATTGGTAGGAGTTGTAGGTGCTTTTCTTGCAATAAAAAACAAAAGTGTTGGCACCAAGACCAGTAAAATAACAAATAAACTTATATTAAATGTACTTAATACCGTTTGATCAAAAGAAATACTCTCTGGGAGTTGGGCCATTAGATTTGAATCACTAAGACCAGACATTATACCCTTTATATGGCCATTCTCTGCAACTTTCAATGGTGCAGAACCGCTGATGCCCCCATGCCATATCATGAGCCCCACATATCCAGAGGCACCTACCAAAGGATAGTTAATTGAAAAGCCTCTATGTTGGGCAGATTCTGCAACTTTCCTGGCTAGAATTGCACCAAAAATGAGCCCTAAACCCCAATTAAAAAAAGAAACCATCATGGTAGCTACACTCACCAAGATAACTGCACTTGCCGTGGAGTGAACAAATCGGGTGAGTTTTCCAATAAGAGTGTTTAATGGGCTACTTAACACCAAAATATGGCCTAACACCAAAATAAGCATCATTTGGTAAGCAAATACCAGTAAGTTATTGTTCCAAATTCCTTTTTCCCAATAAGACAAAATGGTTAATAAATGGTTGTTTTGGTCTACGGGGCTTGTAAAGAAAAAAGCCAACAAAATGGTAAGCAGTGTCAACAATACCGCAATGGCAAATGGAGACGGTAATATTTTTTTAAATATGTTTTCTATAGATCTTGTAATAGACATAGGGTAAAAATAAACAAATTTAACACCACCACTATGACCTTTTTTGGAACTTTACTTATAAAAAAACGCCCAGAAGTTAATACCTCTGAGCGTTTAAAATATAGCCTTTAATGGTTAAAAAGGGAGATCGTCATTATCTTCCTGGTTTAAATCACTTGCTGGCTCAAATGCGTCTGCAGGTGGCATTGGAGGCATTGCAGGGGCTCCTGTTGCAGCCTGTGGAGCTCCTTCGATTCTCCAACCCTGTATTGAATTGAAATATCTTGTGACATTTGTTTTTGGATCTAACCATTCACGTCCTCTTAGGTTGATACTCACTTTCACATCTTGGCCAGGTGCGAAGTTATTCAACAAATCTGTCTTGTCTTGTACAAACTCAATCATGATGTGTTGAGGATACTGCTCCTCTGTGGTTATTACCAATTCTCTTTTTCTGAAACCGTTGCTACCAAAAGTTTGTGTTTCTCCAACTAGTTTTACTTTTCCTTCTACTTCCATAGTGTTACATTTCCATCATACGCTTTTATTTTTCACGTTAATGGCCATCTTTAAAAATTAATATATCATTTTAAGTATTTGATTTCCCTTCAGAAATAATCAGTTAGTTTATTGTTTTATAAGCAGATCCCAAGCACCTTGGGTATCATCCATCGCCAAGTGGTTTTGTACCTTCTGAGCTACCTGCTGTGTGACCACTACTATGGCCTGTGCACCCTTTGGTAGCACCTGAACGTTTGCCAACATTGCAAGATCATTTCCTGTTAAAAACTTACTTGTACAAACAACCTTTGGCAATTGGTCAAACCCAATACCAAGGGTAGATAATGGCTTTGGAACTTCAAACATCCCTTGCTTTGCTCTGCCATACCAGTTCCCGCCCATTCTTGAAACCGCATCCAATTTTACAGGGTCTATGTTGCCATTTACATCCAAGATAGCTTCGTCAATATGCATTTTAAGCACTTCACAAATCACTAGGTTTCCTGCTCCCCCCTCTGTTCCTAATGTAACTACTTCATTTACCTTACACTCAAACTGCACCGGAGATTCCGCCACTCTAGGAGGTTTAATTGTTTGTGATTCAAGAGGGGTTAATCCTGCTTTCTCAAACTCATTGACTCCCTTTCCATACTCTGTGCTAGACAGAGACATTTGTTGTACAATGTCATAATTTACAACATTGATAACCACTTGTTTTACTTGCAAAACATTCTGGTAGGTGTGCTTTGTGGTATTATCACGACCGCGCCTTGCAGGAGAAAAAATCATGATTGGTGGGTTTGCACTAAATACATTAAAAAAACTAAAAGGCGACAGATTCACATTGCCTTCTAAATCTACTGTACTGGCAAAAGCAATTGGTCTTGGTGTTACCGCTCCTAACATATAGCCATGTAACTTCGCTGTACTTACTGCTTTTGGGTCAATGGTTTTCATAAATACAAAGATAGCAATTACAGTAGTGTGTAAAAATTTGGTTGTACAATAATATTAACATAATTACATTATATTTATCATAACTTAATGTAGCTTTTCATGCAGCAAAATACATCTATTGTTCGTTGGTTTTTTATAATGGCTACTGCTATTGTTGTAGGGCTCATTGTATGGAATACACTTTCTTTTTTTAACGAATTAAAAGAAAATGAACGGCAAAAGATGCAAATTTTTGCAGAAGCATTTAAAGAGGTCTCTTCATCTACAATTCTTATAAACGCAAATATTAGTAAAATTTCAACTGAGGCAATACGGCTCAACAGCACTACGCCCATGATTAGCTTTAGTCATGCAGATAGTATCTACAATAGTAAAAATATTGATGCCCGTATTTTAAAATCTCCAAGCAAAAGAGATGCGCTTATTCAAAGATTTAAATCTGAATACAAACCTCTTGAATTAAAATACGAGGGTAAAATATTTCAGACCGTATACTATGGTAACTCTCCACTGATTAACAAATTAAAATACTACCCTGCCATACTTATTGTGATTTTAATGCTTTTTGTTACAGTGATTTACTACTTCAATGAAACTGCAAAATCTTCTTTACAAAATAAATTATGGGCTGGTATGGCAAAAGAAACAGCACATCAAATTGGGACACCTCTGTCCTCTTTGGTTGGTTGGACAGAAATACTGCGCAGTGAACAGGTAAATCCAGAGTATATTCTTGAAATGGAGAAAGATATCAAACGCTTGGAGACCATAACAGATCGTTTTTCTAAGGTTGGCTCAAAACCAAAACTAGCCAAGGTAGATATTGTTTCAGAAACAATTTTAGCCTATGATTATCTAAAAAGCAGAAGTTCTAAACTCATAAACTTCAATATAAATACACCAAAAAAACCCATTTATGTTCAATTAAATTCACAATTATATGGTTGGACAATTGAAAACCTTGTTAAAAACGGCATTGATGCCATGCGAGGAAAAGGAAAGATAGAAGTAATTGTAGAAACTAGTCATAAAAATGCACTGGTTTTTATCACAGATACTGGAAAAGGAATCCCAAAGAGGTATCACAAAAGAATTTTCACTACAGGCTTTACCTCAAAAAAAAGAGGATGGGGCCTTGGGCTCTCACTGGCAAAACGAATTATTCATGAATACCATAGTGGTAGTATTAGAGTTTTAAAAAGTGTTCAAGATAAAGGAACTACTTTTGTAATCTCCCTCCCAATTATAGATACTCCATGACAAGCACCTGCACCCTTCATACCACTTGTTAAGGCAAATTGTTTTTAATCTGCTGGGCAAGGGCCACAAACTCGGGGTCACTTTGAGATACTTTGTGTTGAAAAGTCATTTGACTCATGTCCTGCAAGGGTATCAAATGCACATGCACATGAGCCACCTCAAGACCAATAACACTCATCCCTATTCTTTTACAAGGCACTGTTTTTTCCAGGGCTATTGCTATGTCTTTACTAAATTGCATTAGATCAAGGTATAGCTTTTCTGGCATGTCAAAAATCTTATTGATTTCTTGCTTTGGGACACAAAGGGTATGACCTTTTGCATTTGGATTTATGTCTAAAAAGGCAATAAAGCGGTCATTCTCTGCTATTTTGTAGCAAGGAATTTCTTTGTTGATTATTTGAGTGAATATACTGGGCATTAATCTCTAGTGATTTCAATTACTTCAAACTTTACAACGCCCGCAGGGACTACAACATCGGCAAGATCACCAACCTGGCAGCCTAACAGTCCTTTACCAATTGGAGAATCTACAGAAATTTTACCTGTTTTTAGGTCTGCCTCACTCTGGGCTACCAATTTGTAGGTCATTTGCATGCCATTGGCCGTATTTTTAATTTTCACTGTTGAGTGAATGAGCACCTTAGTCATGTCAAGTTGAGACTCGTCAATGACCCTAGCATTGGCCACTACTTGTTCTAGTTTACTAATGCGCATCTCCAACATTCCTTGGGCTTCTTTTGCAGCATCATACTCTGCATTTTCACTCAAATCACCTTTATCTCTCGCCTCAGCAATATCATTGGAGGCTTTTGGCCGCTCTACATCCTTGAGTTGGTTTAACTCTTCTTTTAGTTTCTTTAGGCCCTCTGGGGTATAATAGGATACTTTACTCATTTGTAATGATTGTTAAATTAATTTTGCATAACTAGTGCTTCATCTTCAAGCTATGTGTCAAAAAATCCTGCCAAATAGTTTTGATTTACATCAATAAAGGCAGGAATAGAAAAATCCCAT
>CAJWXC010000089.1 GCA_913048215.1 uncultured Flavobacteriaceae bacterium
TTACGATTATATATTACCTTGCTTTTATTGTTAAACTATTTTAAAGCGGTACTAAAAACACGATTATGGAAGGACTTTTTACCCTAGAAAATTTTATCACACTTGGTCTTTTAACTTTATTACAATGTGTTTTAGGGCTAGACAATTTACTTTATATTTCTCTAGAATCTAAACGAGCACCTGTTAGAGAGCAGGCAAGGGTTAGAAAAACAGGTATTATTGGCGCAATTATTTTACGATTAGTGCTATTGTTTGTTTTATTAAAAGTAATTGCACTTTTTCAAGATCCTTTGTTTGAAATTAATTTTCAGGGTTTTGTAACGGGTGTTTTTAATTTACATAGCTTAATTGTTTTGGTAGGTGGTATATTTATTATGTGGACTGCCGTTAGAGAAATCATGCACATGATGGCTTTTGATGTGCAGGATCAAATTAATGCCAAACCAAAATCTTTATCTATGATAATTACCTCTATAATTGTCATGAATTTGATTTTTTCTTTTGATTCTATATTAGGAGCAATAGCATTGACAGATGTTTTTTGGGTAATGGCTACTGCAATAGTTATTGGTGGAGTGGTTATGATATGGCTAAGTGGTAAGGTAACCGATTTTTTAAAAAAGAATCGTATGTATGAGGTTCTAGGGCTTTTTATTTTACTAATTGTAGGTATTATGCTCTTATCTGAAGCCGGGCACCTCGCAAAACTAGAGCTACTTGGAAACCACGTGACACCAATGAGTAAAACAACCTTCTATTTTGTTATTGCTGTGTTGGTACTTGTAGATTTGGTGCAAAGTAAATATCAAAAAAACTTAAATAAACATATTTAGTGTATACCCAATTACTACCTCAAGCTACCCCTAAAGTTTTAGCAGTAAAACTGAGTGTTGTGGGAGAACGTAGTGTTCGCTCAAAGCATCCGTGGATTTTTACAGATAGTATAGAAAAAATTAATAAAGAGGGGGGCTCTGGTGCTATTGCTATCATTTTTAGTCATTCAAAAAACAAAGTTATTGGAGTAGGTTTATATGATCCAGATTCTCCCATTAGAATAAAAATGATTCATTTTGGGGCTGGAGTAACTATTGATAAAGATTTCTTTTTAAAGAAAATTAAAAAAGCCTATGATGTAAGAGTTCCTCTACTGAGAACAAAAACAAATAGCTACAGGTTACTTTTTGGAGAAAATGATGGTTTTCCTGGGTGTATTGCAGATGTATACGGTACTGTTTTGGTGGTAAAACTATACAGTAAAATATGGATTGCATATCTAAAGGATATTATAGATAGTCTTATTGCCGTTAGTGGTGTAGCAACTGTAGTTATTCGTTTAAGTAGAAAACTTCAACAAGATACAAGCATCCCTTTGAAAGACGGAAGTGTGATTTATGGTTTATTAGAGAATGATACTGTAATATTCACCGAGCATGGTATCCGCTTCTCTGCAAATGTAATTAAGGGCCATAAAACAGGTTATTTTTTAGACCACAGAGAAAACAGAAGACGGGTAGGGGTACTAAGCCCTCAAAAGACAGTATTAGACGTTTTTAGCTATGCTGGTGGGTTTTCTGTACATGCACTGGCTAATGGAGCTAATGAGGTTACTAGCCTAGATATAAGTAGTCAAGCAATTGAGCTTGCCAAAGCTAATGGATTATTAAACAAACATAAAGGCTCGCACAAAACCATAATTGGTGATGCATTTATACAAATGCAACATCTAATTGAAAAAGGTATTAGTTTTGATATTGTTGTTATAGATCCCCCAAGTTTTGCAAAGAGTAAAAAAGAGACCGCAATAGCCAAAAAAAAGTACAAACAATTAGCAACCCTAGGAGAGCAGCTAACTGCAAAAAAAGGAATTCTTGTTTTAGCATCTTGTAGTTCACGAGTGACAAGTGATGATTTTTTTACAATTAATCGCACAACTCTAGACAATCAAAAAAGAAGTTATACCACTATAAAACAAACCTACCATGATATTGATCATCCGGTTTCTTTTCAAGAAGGTGCGTATTTAAAGTGTGGATATTATAAGTTTAACAGATAAGCTATTTCAATCAAAAAAGACCTTGATACTTACATCAAGGTCTTTTTTGAAATTTAGAAGTATTACGGTAACTAATGCATTTGCATTTTTTCTTTTTTACGTTGTAATTGAGACTTAATTTCATTAGACGCTTTTGCTATAGAGGCCTCTAATGAGCCATTGTTAGATCCAGCAAAAAGGGTTGTTCCAGGGATATTAATTCTAATTTCACAGATAAAACCTGTTTGAGGAGAACCCGTATTTTCTTTTTTAAGATACACATCACAGGCTACAATAAAATCATATTTATCCTCTAGTTTTGTGAGTCTTTCTGCGGCCATATTCTCTAGTCTTTTACTTGCAGAAACGTTTTTGTATTCGAAGTTGATATTCATAAGCTAGTATTTAATTATACTTAAAGATAAAGCAGAAGAATTACAAAAACAACTTATTTTCCTTTTTTAATAGAAAATTAGCAGCCAATACCAATACCCTAGTGTAATTGATAGAGTAACTATTTTTTGGATTTAGGTATTATACCATAATTTTCTGATTATGATAAATAGAATCACAAAAACAGATAAGGCTATAAATAAAGGAATAATCACCTCTTTAAGATCCAATACAAGTAATGCCCCAATTAGAAGCAATTGAAAGCCTAGTCCAAATAAAGAAAGACAGGTCATAAACCAATTTGGTAGTATACTACCTGCAAATGCATTTCTATCCAGAAAATAGATAATTGCATCAAAGCCTCCATACAATATTCTGTAGGTGGTAAATAAAAAGGCAACCGTTTTTTGTTTTTCACCGGGTAGTGCAGTGGGTGTCTTAGTTTCAAAAACCCTACTTGTGGTATCACCATCTACTTTATTTCTTAAAATTACATAATAATAATTGTAGAGTGTCCCTTGAAGTTGCAAACACGCAAAGGAAATACCAGCCATAAGCAATGAACTTGAGGTTATGGTGTATAAGGTATAGAAAATAGCAGCATTTAGAAGAATATCTGCTATAGAATCAAAATAGCGACCTGTATAAGAAGGTGTTTGTTTTAATCTTGCCAATTCACCATCTGCAGCATCTAAAATTGATTTTAATACCAAAAAAAAGAATGCCACCAAAAAATATCCATAATGCATAGCAATAATGGCTATAATGCCAGAGATAATAAACATACATGTTACTTGAACTGGAGTGATGGCGGTGTTTACAAAAGATGTAGCAATATATCTTGCAATTGGGCGGCCATAGTCTGAGATGTCTATAAACTTATACTGAGAGGGTACTTTTGACATGATATTTGAGTGATCATTTTTAGAGGGTTTCAAGGAAAACACCTTGTTTTGAAACTAAAAAAAATCGCTATAATTCAAAAATACTTAAATTTCATATGGGAATAAATAAACACGATTGGTTTAACAGTATTTTCTTGGGAAAAAAAACCTCACACAATCACATCAATGCCCTTTTGGCATCAACTTTAAGATACCATAAAATAACAATAGATAGACCAGAACAACAGGCAAAACCTATAAATAATGGTAGGGTAGATGTAACTACAAAACGACCTATAAAAGTGCTGATAGGTACAGCCATCATAGTAGAAATAAAACCAGTAATAGCCGCAGCTATACCGGCTATATGGCCAACAGGTTCCATGGCAAGGGCTCTAATGTTTCCGAAGAGAAAGCCAATAAAAAAGAATTGTAAGCCAAATGAACCTAGAAGGTAACCTATAGGAGGGTTAGGAGTATTGTAAAATACTACAATATACAATACAGACACAGTAAAGTATCCAATCAAGGAGAGCGTAACGAGTTTTTCCATTCCGTATTTAACCACAAAAGATCCATTCAAGAAAATAGCAATACCAATAGCAATAGCAATCCCTGCAAATATGTATGGGAATTCTTGTTTAAGACCATATTGCTCTTGAAATATTTGCTGTGAAGCACTTAAATACACTAAAAAAGACCCTACAATACACCCTGAGATTAAAGTGAAACCGATGGTTCTCTTGTAACTCAATGTTTGTTTAGCGCCCTGCAATATTCTCTTAAATTTAAAAGGAATTCTATTATCATGAGCCAGGGTTTCTTGTTGTCGTATCCAAAACCAAATAGTAACAAGTACACTAATTGCTGCTTGAACGTAGAAAATTGCTTGCCAAGAATAGCTATCTAGTACAAATTTACCCATTGCTGGTGCAAGTATCGGGATTAAAAGAAACACGATAGTAACAAAAGACATCACACGAGCCATATAATCTCCCTGATATAAATCCCTAATAATAGCAATACAAATGGTTCTAGGGGCAGACAGGCCAAAACCCTGCAGTATACGTCCAAGAATCATCATTTCTAAGCTTGTGGTATTAACACATAATAAACTTGCAAGTAAAAAGACAGTAAAACCTATGTATACAGATGGTTTTCTTCCAATAGCATCAGATAAAGGGCCAAAGAGTAAGGGGCCCAAACCCAGACCTAAAAAGATCATTGTTATAAGTAGTTGATTGTCTGATTGTACTACAACACCTAAGTCTAATGCGATGATATCTAACGCTGGCAATAATGCATCTATAGCCAATGCCGTTACAGACATAAGTGCTGCCATTAGGGCTATAAATTCTAATTGAGAGGAGTGGTTTTTTTGCACGTGGCAAAAGTAAACTTTAATCTTTGTAGTTATGCAGTGATTGTATAAAAGATAGTGTGATTCTAATAGTTTATAAAGATTCAGTATTTACCTTAGTAGGATTGGAGTTCAAAAACTCTATTTTACATAATATAAATTATAGAACAAAAGTGCATTATAACAAAATGATATAAAATCAATAGATGAGGTATTGCAGGGTAAATTTTGAAATATTGATTTCTCAGCGCTTGTATTTAGTGCAGAGTTAATAAAAAGAACAATATAATGGTTGGCTAATATTAATAGTATCTTTGTCTAGACTAGATATCTAAGTAATACAACGTACTATTTTTTTTATGGCTTTTAAAAAACTACATCCTGGGATTATAGAGAAATTAAACACTCTAGAAATACAAACGCCAACCAAGTTTCAAAGCAAAAGTATTCCTGTAATTAAAAGTGGCGCCAATGTGTTTTGTATTGGACCAAAAGATTGCGGAAAAACAACAACACTTATACTAACTACGTTACAAAAAATAAAGTATGAGGCTGCTGGAAATGTACCTAGAGCTGTTGTTTTAGTAGAAAACACAAAAAGAGTTTTAGAGCTTTACGAAGCTTTTTTATTATTTACAAAACGTAGTTCTGTACGCCTATATGCCAGTTATGAGGAGCTTCATATTGATATGCAAAAATCTGAAATATTTGAAGGTGTAGATATTTTAATTTCTACGCCAAAGATGTTACATAAACTATTTTTAGCAAATGGGGTTCACACCTCTGAAATTAAACTATTTAACATTGATGATGCCGCTTTTCTAACCCTAGCAACCCCCTATTCTGCTTTAATGTCTATTACCCAGAGTATTCAAAAATGTCAGTATGTAATTTACACTGAAAATTTACATCCAAAATTACAACGCTTTGAGTCTTATTTTATGGAGTATCCTAAAACTGTAAAGGGATAGTTTATCAATCTTACTATAAAAAATCAAGATAATGATTCCTAAATTGCATTACATTTCACAAGGTAACACCCCTACACAGCATCTAGAAAATATTCAAAAAGCATGTACTTGTGGCATAGAACTCGTACAGTTGTCTTTGATTGGTAGCTCCAAAAAAAAACTTTTAAATTATGCCTTGCAGGCCAGGGATATTACCGCTCATTTCCAAACCAGATTAGTGATTACAGATCATTACAAAATAGCAAAGCAGGTGAAGGCAGATGGTGTTCATTTTACATCTGTAGACTCCTTCCCTACTAATTTAAAAGCATCCCTTTACTCCTGGCAACTCACCGCTGGTACGGCAAGATCTGTGAAGGATTGTGAAAAATTACCAGACAAACAAG
>CAJWXC010000090.1 GCA_913048215.1 uncultured Flavobacteriaceae bacterium
ATTCTGTTCTTCCTTTCAAGCGTTACAAGGCAGAGGGAGTCTCTGCAGTTATTGGAGGGTATGTGGTTCTAGATAGTGATATAGATAAAAGTTATTTAGAATTTAAACAAAACGGAGTCTCTGTTGAGGAGATAACCAGATGTGAACTTCTAGGAAAGTTAATGGAAGATAAGTTATACCTTCATCAAGCAAAGCAAGACAGTATTTCTATCTCTGATGCAGAGATAAACCCACAAGTAGATCAACTAGTGCAATATATGGTTGGGCAATTGGGTAGTGAAGAAAAGGTGGTTGCTTACTATCGTAAAGAAAATCTATTACAACTTAAAAACGATTTGTTAAAAGCCAAAAGAGATATAGAACTCGCAAAACGCATGCAAGCCAAAGTAGTGGAAGCGGTTGAGGTGACTCCAGAGGAGATCTCTGTTTTCTTTACTAATATTCCCGAGGATGAACGTCCAGTATTTAGTGCAGAGGTTGAGGTGGCTCAAATTGTAGTGGAGCCTAAATTTTCTAAACAGGCCATACAAGGGGTTTTGGATAGACTCAATGAATTGAGAGAAGATATTGTAGAGGGAGGTTCTAGTTTTGCTACAAAGGCGGTTTTGTATTCTAAAGATGGAGCAGCCTCAAGAGGTGGTTTGCTTCCAAGTATGCGTCGAGGAGATCCTTATTCAAAAATCTTTAAAGACGTTGCTTTTTCTTTATTAGAGGGAGAAGTGAGTGAGCCGTTTGAGTCAGAGTTTGGCTATCATATTTTAAAGGTGGATAAAATTCGTGGACAAGAAATAGATGTGCGCCATATCATTTTATTTCCAGAGTTGACCAATGATGCCATTAATCAGGCAAAAGACCGAATTGAAAAAATTAGAACTAGTATTGTTAATGACAGTATAACTTTCAGTAGAGCTGCTCGTCTATACTCTGACGATAGTAATACGCGTAACAATGGTGGACAACTTGTAAACCCATCAAACCAAGATACCCGTTTTGATTTAACTAAAATGGATCCTTCCTTGAGCGCCCAGGTGTATAACCTTGCCGAAAATGAAGTGTCAAAAATATTTATTGACCAAGACAGAACAGGTAAAAAAACCTATAAGTTTTTAACGGTAACCAATAAGTATGAGGAGCATCCAGCAGATTTTGTAGAAGACTACGAGAAAATTAAATCTCTTGCGCTTCGTCAAAAACAAATCAAAACCATTGAGCAGTGGCAAGAGAAAAAAATAAAGGACACCTATGTTAATGTAAATAAAGATTACAGAGATTGTGTTTTTGCGAGTGATTGGGTTAAGAGATAGTTCTCACGTTTAATCACACGTGTTTTTTGATCTTGTTTTGTACTCGAAATTAATTAAGAAAATTTTATTTTATAGCATATGTCAGACGTAGCGTTAGTAAAGCAACTCGTCACAAGGTATGATGCCTTGCGCCAAGAAATTAAAAAAGTAATTGTAGGACAGGACCAGGTTGTAGCAGAGGTTTTACTATCTGTTTTCTCTGGGGGGCATGCACTTTTAATTGGTGTTCCGGGACTTGCAAAAACATTATTAGTACATACCGTTTCTCAGGCCTTGGGTCTTGAATTTAAGCGGATACAATTTACACCAGATTTAATGCCTAGTGATATTCTAGGGTCTGAAATATTAGATGAATCAAGAAATTTTAAGTTCATCAAAGGTCCAATTTTCTCTAATATTATTTTGGCTGATGAAATTAATAGAACACCACCAAAAACACAGGCGGCACTTCTAGAGGCCATGCAGGAGCGCAGTGTAACGGTAGCAGGTCATAACTATAAATTAGATCTACCTTATTTTGTGTTGGCTACTCAAAACCCTATTGAGCAGGAAGGAACCTATCCTTTGCCAGAGGCTCAGTTAGACCGTTTTATGTTTGCCATTAATCTAGATTACCCCAGCTTTGCAGAAGAGGTTGAGGTAGTAAAAGCAACCACATCTGGGAAGCCCCAGAAGGTTAACCCACTATTTACAGCTCAAGAAATTATAGACTTTCAGGAGCTTATACGCCGTATCCCTGTGGCAGATAATGTTGTGGAGTATGCAGTTACACTAGTGGGTAAAACAAGGCCAAAAAGCCAAAGTGCTCCAGATCTGGTACAAAAATACATTGATTGGGGAGCGGGGCCAAGGGCCTCTCAAAACCTTATTTTGGCAGCCAAGACCCATGCTGCTCTTGGAGGTAATTTTTCTCCAGATATTGCAGATGTGCAAAGAGTTGCCATTGGTATACTGCGTCATCGCATGATAAAAAACTACAAGGCAGAAGCCGAAGGACTTTCTATTGAAGACATAATTACAAGTTTGTTATAGCAATTGCAGCTTTTTTTTACCAAAGGACAGCATGATAGCTTTTTATGGTGGCCTATATATTTTTAAATCGATAATTTTCATACCCTGAAATTATCGATTTCGTTTTTTTTAAAGGATATGGTTGCTAATTATTGAATTTTATGCAATTTAAAATCAATTTTGTTGTGTAATTTTGAATAATTCATATTTTTTGTATCTTCGCAACACTTGTAAATAAAGGGTTTACCGGTACTTATAGTATACATAATTTAAAACCAGATAGTATGGCGTTTGATATAGAAATGATTAAAAAAGTGTATGGACAGATGGCTCAGCGTATTGATGCTGCGCGCAATGTTGTTGGAAAACCGTTAACACTTTCAGAAAAAATATTATACAACCACCTATGGGAGGGCGCAGCCACTTCAGCTTACACAAGAGGTGAGCATTACGTAGATTTTGCTCCAGACCGCATTGCGTGTCAAGACGCCACTGCACAAATGGCACTATTGCAATTTATGCAAGCAGGAAAACCAAAAGTAGCGGTACCTACAACGGTGCACTGTGATCACTTAATACAAGCAAAGCAAGGCGCCAAGAAAGATTTAAAACGCGCCAATGAGGTAAGTAATGAAGTGTTTGATTTTTTAGGTTCTGTATCTAATAAATATGGGATTGGTTTTTGGGCCCCAGGTGCGGGTATTATACATCAAGTTGTATTAGAGAATTATGCCTTCCCTGGAGGAATGATGATTGGTACAGATAGCCATACAGTTAACGCTGGTGGATTGGGTATGGTTGCCATTGGAGTTGGAGGAGCAGATGCTGTAGATGTAATGGCAGGTATGGCCTGGGAGCTTAAGTTTCCCAAGCTAATAGGAGTACGTTTAACAGGAAAATTATCTGGCTGGACAGCCCCTAAAGATGTTATTTTAAAGGTTGCTGAAATTTTAACTGCCAAAGGGGGTACGGGAGCCATTGTAGAATATTTTGGACCTGGAGCCACGGCGATGTCTTGTACTGGAAAAGGAACTATTTGTAACATGGGCGCAGAGATTGGTGCCACTACCTCTACCTTTGGGTATGACGCCTCTATGGAGCGTTACTTGCGTGCTACAGACCGCGCAGATGTTGCAGATGCAGCCAATAAAGTAAAAGAACACTTAACTGCAGACCCGCAGGTGTATGAAAATCCTGAGCAGTATTTTGACCAAGTAATAGAGATCAACCTCTCTGAGCTAGGACCACTTTTAAATGGTCCTTTTACTCCAGATTTATCTACCTCGGTAGGGGCAGACATGAAGGCAAAGGCTACCAAAAACGACTGGCCACTTGATGTGGAGTGGAGTTTGATTGGATCTTGTACCAATTCATCCTATGAGGATTTATCTAGAGCTTCTTCTATAGCCCAACAAGGGCTTGATATGGGGCTTTCTATAAAGGCAGATTTAGGTATCAACCCTGGTTCTGAGCTAGTACGCTACACCACAGAGCGTGATGGTATATTAGAAACCTTTGAGAATTTGGGAGCAAAAATATTTACCAATGCTTGTGGGCCTTGTATTGGGCAATGGGCACGGTATGATGATCCAAAAAACGCACCAAAAAATAGTATTGTACACTCTTTTAACCGCAACTTTGCAAAGCGCGCGGATGGGAATCCTAATACGCATGCTTTTGTGGCATCACCAGAGCTTACAGCGGCCATTGCTTTTGCGGGGCGTCTAGATTTTAACCCCTTAACAGATACTCTTACCAATGATAAAGGAGAGCAAGTAAAATTCTCTGAACCAACAGGGTGGGAATTACCTCCTAAGGGTTTTGAGGTAGAAGAGAATGGTTTTGTAGCACCGCTGGCAGATGGCTCTGGTGTTGTGGTAAGTGTGAGTGAGAGTAGTGAGCGATTACAGCTACTTACTCCATTTACACCCATCAAAGATGAGGATTTATCTAGCGCAAAACTTTTAATCAAAGCCTTTGGTAAGTGTACCACAGACCACATTTCTATGGCGGGGCCTTGGCTTCGTTACAGAGGACATTTAGATAATATTTCTAACAACTGTTTGATTGGAGCTGTTAATGCTTTTGGAAAGAAAACAAATTTTGTAAAAAACCAATTGGATGGTGAGTACGGCGGTGTACCAGACACGGCAAGAGCTTATAAGGCTGCAGGAGTACCTACGGTAGTTATAGGAGATCACAATTACGGGGAGGGATCCTCTAGAGAGCACGCTGCTATGGAGCCAAGACATTTGGGTGTTGCGGCTGTAATTGTAAAGTCTTTTGCGCGTATTCATGAAACCAACCTTAAAAAACAAGGGATGTTGGGCCTAACATTTGCCAATGAGGCAGATTACGATCTTATCCAGGAAGATGATACGTTTAACTTTACAGATATTGCAGAATTTACTCCAGGTAAGCCTTTAAGTATTGTTTTAACCCATGGTGATGGTAGTGAAGATACCATTGTGGTAAACCATACCTATAACGATGCTCAGATACAGTGGTATCGTAAAGGATCTGCCCTTAATTTAATCAAAGAGCAAAACGCTTAATAGTTTAATAATCTATTAAAAAAGCTTCCATGAAAATGGAAGCTTTTTTTGGTTTAAGATTATCTATTGATGTGTAATTGTTGGTAAACCAGAAACCACAATGATATACACCCACGTTACCCAAAAAAGTCTAAGAGATATAAAAAGTCCTTTAGATACTTCCCTAAATAATTTATCTTTACGTAATAACAACAACAATACATCACTTTTATACTGAGCAAGTTACCGTATAACAGCTATAAAGATGATCTTATAACACGTTGTGCGTAATTGCCAACCTTAAACTTAGAAATGAACGAAAAAGAAATACCCGAGAAGTTTGCTTTGTACAGAGATTGCAGACGCATGGAAAAGCTAATTGATGAACTTGCAAAGGGTCGAAAAATGCAGAAAATTTTACGCCAAGAAAAAAGTTAGCATTTGTTGCCAACAAAACTTAAACTATATAAAAGCGCAGTTAAGCCCAACTGTTCTCAAACAAACACTTCATAACAATGAAAACTTCAGAATATCTAGCTAATCGTCTTCGAGAAGTTTTAATAAATGGCAAATGGGTAGCTGGCACCAATTTTAAAGAACAAATCTTGAGCACCCATTGGAAAGATGCTTTAGAGTCTGTAGAGGGTTTAAATTCTATTGCAACACTTACATTTCATATCCAATACTACATCAAAGGTGTAACAAAGGTACTTCAAGGGGGTGCTCTTGAGATAAGAGATATGTATAGTTTTGAATCCCCGCCAATACAAACTCAGGCACACTGGAATGAATTGACTGATAGATTTTGTAATGATTCAGAAACATTTATATCACTGGTAGAAGTCATGACAAAGGAAGAACTTCTTGCCTGTTTTGTTGATCAAAAATATGGAGATTATCAACGTAATATTGACCTAATGATAGAACATGCTTATTATCACTTAGGACAAATACTGATTCTTAAAAAATTACTAAACAATAGAAAAATTAACAGATGAAAACCGAGTTTAAAGAAGAACAAAAATTTAACCAATGGTGGCTTTGGTTGATTTTAATTCTGATGGGAGTCTTGCCATTAATAGGAATATATAAACAACTCATTTTAGGAGAAAAACTTGGAGACAACCCAATGTCTGACATTAGCTTACTTATATTTTCTATT
>CAJWXC010000091.1 GCA_913048215.1 uncultured Flavobacteriaceae bacterium
ACACAGATCTAGAGGGTGCTGGTTTTGGTTGCCTTCAATGTAGTGAAGGAAACGTCGCCGTCGGTTTTAATGGTCCTCGTAATTTTAATGGTCCTTTGTTTGAGTCTGGATTTAGTTTTAATGTTCCTACTCAAGAGGTATTTGATGCTTTTGACCAAGATGATGTTCGTAGAGATTTGGCAATTCTAGACATAGAAGCTTTCGCAGATGCCTATTCTGACTTCAATAACGGAGAAGGGGTAAGCTACACAGAAGGTTTTGAACATACAGGGTACTTTAACCGTAAGTATATCCCAAGAGTTGGAGATACCAATATAGGTGACCAAAACTTGACAAATCCAAACAACTATAGAGCAATTCGTTTTGCAGACGTTTTATTAATGGGTGCAGAAGCTCACAATCAAGGTGATGGTAATGATGAGTTAGCTCGCCAATACTTAAATAGAGTAAGAGAAAGAACTACTCTTGAAGATGTAAACGCTTCAGGTTCTGCATTAACCCAGGCAATTTATAATGAGCGTAGATTAGAGCTAGTTGGTGAAGGTCACCACTTCTTTGATTTGGTTAGAACGGGTAGAGCAGCTCAAGAAATTGAAGGCTTCACCACAGGTAAAAATGAAATATTTCCAATTCCACTTGTTGAAATACAACTAGCTGGAAACAGATGGGCACAAAACCCAGGTTACTAAAAAATAAAATGATTATGAAAATATCTAAAATATATCCCTTTCTCCTAAGTGCATTGTTTTTAATTGTTGTACTATCATGCACACAAGAGGATAGGGATACAGCATTTACAGATGGTATTGCAGTACCATCAAATCTTTCTTTATTGGTACAAATAACGCAAGATAATACTGGTACAGTTACATTAACCCCAAGTGGTGAGAGTGTAGCACAATATACCATAGATTTTGGTGATAATAGTGAGACAGCTATGGTTACCCCTGGAGAGTTTTTTACACATGTTTATCAAGAAGGTGTATACTCTGCTGTTTTAACAGCTACAAGCCAAAGCGGTGAGACTACTTCTATTACCCAAGAGGTAATTGTTTCTTTTTTACCACCAGAAAACTTAATGGTAACTATAACACCGGTTTCTGGAGATGCTTTTTCTATTACTGTTTCTGCTACTGCAGATTTAGCCACAGGGTATGAAGTTACCTTTGGAGAAGATCCAGATCAAACACCAACGCCTTTCATGGAGGGTGAATCTGTAGCATACACTTACTCAAACACGGGAACTTTTAGTGTACGCGTTGTAGCTTACGCAGGTAGTACAGCAACTGTAGAGAGTACCACAGATGTAGTAATTGAAAATCCAATTACCCTACCTGTAGATTTTGAATCTCAAACCATCGACTACGCCTCAGCATCCACATATTTTGGTGGCGCTATCACTTCTTTAATAGACAATCCTGACCCATCTGGTATAAACACTAGTGCAACTGTAGCTCAGTTTTTTAAAGAGCCAGGAGCAGAGGTGTTTGCTGGAGGTATTCTTGAGCTTGGATCTCCAATAGATTTTACAGAATTCCAAGCCATTAGTATTAAATCTTGGTCTCCTGCAGCGGGGCTTACCGTAAAGCTTAAATTAGAAAATGGAACAGACCCTAACATATCTGCAGAGATTGATGCCACGACAACTGCTGTAAATACCTGGGAGGTTTTAAACTTTGATTTTACAGGATTTACAGATCAGGAATATTCTAAGCTTGTTATTTTCTTTGATTTTGGAAATCCTGGTACAGGAACTACCTTCTATTTTGATGATATAGAACAATCAAATGGTGAAGATGATGGTGATGGAATTGAACTTCCTATAGATTTTGAACTTCCAGCGGCCTCTTACACTTTCCTTGGTTTTGAAGGTGCAGATTCTACCATTGAGATGAATCCTGACATGAGTGGAGAAAATACAAGTAACACTGTTATGCAGACTATAAAAACAGAAGGCTCTGTTTTTTATGCTGGTACTTTTGTAGATGTTGATACTGCTGTTGATTTTTCAAATACTGGAAAAATTGGTGTGACTACATGGTCTCCAAAGGCTAACATACCGGTTCGTTTAGCTATTGAGAACCAAACAACGGGAGGACAAATATTTGTGGATGTTAACACAACAGTAGAAAACACTTGGGAAACCTTAATATTTGATTTTGAAACACTTATTGATCCAGCTTTTGATTATAATAGGATTGTAATATTCTTTGAATTTGTTGTAGATCTCGCAGGAGATGGATCAACCTACTATTTTGACGATATTGAGTTAATAAACTAAAAAATACCATGAAAATGAAATATATACATATAATAGGCTTATTACTACTAGCGGTTGTTTTAGGTTGCCAAAAAGATGACTATGAATTTGGTGAAATTGTTACACCTACAAACCTGCAGGTTGATGTGACAATTGCAGATGACAATTCTGGCAATGTAACATTAGTTCCAACAGCAGACAATGCTATTAACTTTCACGTAATTTTTTCTGAGGGAGCACAACCAGTTGTTGTAGGCAATGGTCTTCAGGCAAGAAACAGATACACAATCCCTGGAGAATACCAGCAGCTAGTTCAGGTTATCGCCTTTGGTAGAGGTGGGGTTTCCAGTAGTATAGTTTTAACCCTAGATTTAGATGTTGATGTATTTATTGATCCTGAAATTTTGCAGATGATTGCTGGTGATAGCTCTAAAAATTGGGTTTGGGATTCATCAAATGCAGGTCATTTCGGAGTTGGAGATCCTTTAGAGGATTTCCCTAACTATTTTTCTGCGGCTCCTAACCAGTTAAACCCTTGTATGTATGATGATGTATTAACCTTTAATACAGATCTTACCTACAATCTTGAAACAACAGAGGCTTCTTTTATTAATTGGGCTGAAGTAAAAAGATTTTTTCCAGATGCAACACCAGGTGAGTTTGCTGATGAGTGTAGAGATATTAATTCTCAAATAGAAACAAATACTACCTTCTCTATTATAGAAACTAATGGTGTTCAAGAATTGGTGGTTACCAATAGCATGTTGTCTTACTGGTCTGGTGCAATGTCTTACACTATTTTAGAGTTAAGCAGTGATAAATTAGTAGTTCGTGGTATACAAGATCCTTTTGATCCACCAGGAGCAGAACTTGCATGGTACCACACATTTGTACCTCAAGACGGTTCTGGCGGCGGCGGTGCTGGCGGCGGTGGTGACGATGATTGTGAAACATCTTTAACAGGTGATGCTGGTTCTGGTAATTTTGATGTACTGGTCTGGGCAGATGAGTTTAACACAGATGGACCTGTATGTTCAGGTAACTGGAAATTTGACCTTGGCGCCGGTGGCGGTTGGGGTAACAATGAGTTACAGTACTACACAGACAGACCAGAAAATATTAAGGTTGAAAACGGAAACCTTGTAATTACTGCAAAAGCAGAAGAATTCTCTGGTGCTCAGTACACCTCTGGTCGTATTAGATCACAGGATAATTTTGAATTTCAATACGGTCGTGTTGAAATAAGTGCTAAACTTCCCACAGGTGGAGGTACATGGCCAGCTCTTTGGATGCTCGGTGCAGATTTGCCAACGAATCCTTGGCCGGGAGCCGGGGAGATTGATATTATGGAGCACCGTGGTAACGAACAAGATGTAATTAAATCTTCCTTACATTTTCCAGGAAATTCTGGTGGAGATTCAATCAGTAGTTCTACTCTAGTTCCAGGCGTGTCAGATAATTTTAACACTTACGAAGTAACTTGGAGTGAAGCAGATATTCGTTTTGCTGTTAATGGAAACGTTTTTTATGTATTCCCTAATAGCCAGGCTGTTCCATTCAATAAAGATTTCTTTTTGATTATGAATGTAGCCATGGGTGGTGATTTTGGTGGTGATGTAGATCCTAATTTTGTAGCATCAACCATGGAGGTTGATTATATAAGAGTGTACCAATAAACATGAAATTAAAATTTTTACATATATTATTTTTATTTTCGGTGATACAATTATCTTCCTGTAAACAAAAAGAACTAGATGTAACTAATTTTAAGGCCACTGTTTTAAAAAGCAAAACCCTATCCGTTGATCAAAAAGTAATCTTGTTGATGGATCAAATGACCTTAGAAGAAAAGATAGGTCAATTGAACCAGTACAGCGGGTTTTGGGATTTTACTGGTCCTACCCCAAAGGGTGAGGAGGTTACCCAAAAAATCGAACATCTTAAAAAAGGTTGGGTTGGGTCAATGCTTAACGTAACTGGTGTTAAGAATGTTCGTGCTGTTCAAAAAATAGCTGTAGAAGAGTCTCGATTAGGTATCCCTTTAATTATCGGTTTTGATGTAATACATGGTTTTAAAACCATCAGTCCAATTCCAATAGCTGAAGCTGCTAGTTGGAATTTGGATGCCATTGAAACATCTGCTAAAGTAGCCGCTGCTGAAGCATCTGCCTCTGGAATCAACTGGACATTTGCACCTATGGTAGATGTTTCAAGAGATGCTAGATGGGGCAGAGTGATGGAAGGCGCTGGTGAAGATCCTTTTTTGGGGAGTCTAATTGCTGAGTCAAGAATTAAAGGCTTTCAAGGAGAAGACCTATCAAGCCCGTCAACCATAGCTGCCTGTGCTAAGCATTTTGCAGGGTATGGTTTTGTTGAGGCTGGAAGAGACTACAATACTGCAGATGTTGGTACATCTACCTTACACAACATAATTCTTCCCCCTTTTAAAGCTGCAAAAGAGGCTGGAGTAAAAACATTTATGAATTCTTTTAATGATTTAAATGGTATTCCTGCTACGGGAGATAGATATTTGCAACGTGATATTTTAAAGGGTAAATGGAATTTTGATGGTTTTGTTGTCTCTGATTGGGGATCCATATCAGAAATGACCGATCATGGCTACGCAAAGGATGAAAAGCATGCAGCACAGTTAGCCATTATTGCTGGTTCTGATATGGACATGGAGTCTCATGTGTATGTAACACATTTAGTAGCTTTAATCAAGGAAGGAAAGGTCAGTGAAGTAAACATTGATGATGCTGCAGCAAGGATTTTAAAAGTTAAGTTTGAATTAGGGCTGTTTGATGACCCTTATCTTTATTGTGACAAGGCTCGTGAGAATAATATTGTAGGTTCTGAAGAGCTTCACGAAAAAGTGTTAGATGTTGCAAAAAAATCTATCGTTTTACTTAAAAACCAAACTAATATTTTACCACTTGCCAAACAAGGTCAAAAAATTGCCGTTATTGGTGCGCTAGCTGCAGATAAAACTAGCCCGCTTGGTAACTGGTCTCTAGCTGCAGATCCTGGCTCTGCTGTGTCACTTTTAGAGGGTTTACAAAATTACAAAGGAAATTCACTTACCTATGCCAAGGGTGCAGATGTTGCCACTGGTAAAGTAGGATTTGTATCTGAGTTAGAAATCAACACTACAGATATCTCCGGTTTTAATGAAGCTGTTTTCATAGCTAAACAATCAGATGTTGTTATTATGTCTCTTGGAGAACACGCTATGCAAAGCGGGGAGGGTAGAAGTAGAGCAAATATAAATCTTCCTGGCGTTCAACAAGAATTACTAGAAGCGGTTTACGCAGTAAATAAAAATATTGTGTTAGTTCTCAACAATGGAAGACCACTCGCAATTCCGTGGGCTGCCAACCATATCCCAACCATCTTAGAGGGATGGCATCTAGGATCTCAAAGCGGGAACGCACTCGCCCAAGTTATATACGGAGATTACAATCCTAGCGGAAAATTACCAATGAGCTTTCCAAGAAGTGTAGGGCAAGTTCCTTTGTATTACAATAACAAAAACACAGGACGACCTTCCCCGGTGAATCCTGGTGAAGTGTTTTGGACTCATTATATAGATCAAAAAAACACCCCTCAGTATCCATTTGGTTTTGGTCTTAGTTATACAGAATTCAAGTATGATACTCCTTTGGTGTCAAATACATATTCAGATAATAAGCAGGTTCATGTTTCTG
>CAJWXC010000092.1 GCA_913048215.1 uncultured Flavobacteriaceae bacterium
CTAAACACAAATAGCGCTGATGGTCTTGTGGCAGGAACCTATACCTTTGCTCAAGACAGAGCACCATTTACTTGGGTATATGCTGATGCATGCACAAATTTTAATACATCAAATTTTAACTGTGCATCTGGAAGTTATAATGCCAGTACAGGAACAGTTGTTATCTCTGGATCTGGTTCAAGCACTTCAGTAGAGGTAAATCTGCAGGACTCAGCAGGAGCTAGCATAACAGCTTCTTACACTGGAGGATTCTCAGTTTTAGACTAGTCTTGTTAAGCTTAAAAAACCAATTTTAAAAAGCCTTATTGTATGTGTAGATACAATAAGGCTTTTATTTTGTATACTTAGAAAGTAATCTACTCTAATTTCTCACCGTGCTGGCTTAAATCAAGCCCTCTTTCTTCTTGATCTTCTCTTACACGCATTGTTAAAACCCTGTCAACAATCATGTATAGTAGGTAGCTCCCAAAAAAGCAAAATACAGATACAATCAATAAGCCCAAAAGATGGTATAAAAATGTTTGTGTCTGGCCATAGATAAGACCAACCTCTTTGGCAAACACCGCAGTTAGTATCATACCAACAATACCGCCAACACCATGGCTTGGAAATACATCAAGGGTGTCATCAACGTTGCTTTTGTTTTTTAAGTGAATGGCATAGTTTGAAATAATAGCTGCTATAAACCCAATAAACATGGATTGGCCAATATTTACAAAACCAGCTGCAGGTGTAATCGCAACAAGCCCCACTACAGCCCCAATACAGGCACCTACTGCAGACATTTTTCTGCCAAGCATTCTTTCATAAAATATCCAGGTTATCATAGCAGTAGCAGAGGCAATGTTTGTATTGGCAAATGCGATAACTGCGTCAGGGTTTGCGCCAAGGGCAGATCCAGCATTAAAGCCAAACCAACCAAACCAAAGCAGTCCTGTACCTAAAATTACATATGGTACATTGGCAGGGCTTAGCGCTACCTCTTTTCTTTTACCTAAAAATAGAGCACCTGCAAGGGCTGCAAAGCCTGCAGACATATGTACCACGGTTCCTCCAGCAAAATCTAAAATCCCCCAATTTCTAAATAGACCATCAGGGTGCCAAGTCATGTGAGCAAGGGGGCTGTATATAAATAGACTAAAAAGCACCATAAACAAAATATAACTCCTAAAGCGAACCCGCCCTGCAAAACTTCCGGTAATTAACGCTGGGGTAATGATTGCAAATTTTAATTGAAAAAGCGCAAAAAGTAAAAATGGAATGGTTGAAGAAAAATCTGAGTTTGGTTCTAGCCCCACATTGTTAAATGCAAAATAGGTGAGGGGGTTACCGATGATTCCTCCAATACTATCACCAAATGCCAAACTAAACCCTATAAGTACCCACAAGATGCTTACCACACCAAGAGCTATAAAGCTTTGAAGCATTGTTGATATGATGTTTTTCTTGGAAACCATACCACCATAAAAAAATGAAAGTCCAGGGGTCATCAGCAATACAAATGCACTAGCTACAATCATCCATGCAGTATCTCCAGAATCTATCACAGAGCTTAGCTCTTGGTAATTGCTGGCACTATACACACATATAATAACGACTACTAATAATACAAAAAAGTTGATTTTTTTTCCCATGTCTATTAAATTTTATCCTGTTATATTATATCCACCATCTACATGTCTTATTTCTCCAGTAATAGATAGCTCTGGTCTAAATAAATGTACAATTTCATGGGCAAGATCCATGGGTTTTGCATTGCCAAGTGGGCTCATTTTATTTGCAGTCTCGATGTCTTTGTTGGTTAAAGTTGCATTCCCAGCTTTACTTCCCATGTATGTAGAAAATCTAATTACATTAACCCGTATATCATGAGATCTACCAAGTTCATCTGCAAGCTCAACGGTTATTCTCTCTAATGCCGCTTTGGCAATACTTATGTTTCTGTAGGGATGAAACGTTACTTTTGCAGCTGCGATGTAGCTTAAAGAACAAATAGAGGCTCCCTTTTGCAATACATCATGCTTAAGGAGGTAGTGAGATAACCTTATGAGTGAATATGCAGAAACATTCATAGTATCACAAAACTCATCTTTTGTCACATCTAGAAGTGGTTTTACTTCTTTTTTACGAATGGTCTTATCCATGGCTATGGCATGTAAAAACCCATTAAGTTTAACACCTTTTTTTGAGAGATTTTTTGCAAATGAGGCTATGTTTTCGTCTAGTGAAGCGTCTAGTATTTCAACATGAGTATCACCCAGTTCCTGGGAAACAGCACGTTTAAAATCTTCATAGTTTTTAGAGAGAAATCCTTTTGCCTTTTCTGATAAATTGGTGTGATGTTCACTCACCCCAAGGCCAGTACATACCACTTTACCACCTTGTTTAATAATTTGTTTTGCCACAAACATTGCCAGTGAATGTTTGTCTGCGATGCCAGTAATTAGAAATGTAGTATTTGCAAGCATTTTTTTATATTTAAGAATTGTGAATTAATATATTACCATTTATAGAGGGCTGTTCCCCACGTCCAACCAGCACCAACGGCTGCAAATAATAATAAATCTCCAGTTTCAAACGTGTTATTTTTTAGGGTTTCATCTAAAATTATAGGAATAGTTCCTCCAGAGGTATTGGCATATCTATCCATATTTGTTTTTACTTTTTCAAAAGGCAAACCAACCCTACGGGCAATTTCTTGAAGTATTTTGATACTTGGTTGGTGGGGAAGTAGGTATTTAATTTGAGCGATGTCGCAATTGTTTTTTGAAAGAAGTTGATCAATACATTTGGGCACTACATCGATGGCAGTTTTATACACTTGGGGTCCATTCATTCTAAAAGTATGCTCATTGTTTTTTAGCGTTTGTTTACTAGAGGGTTTTTCTGAACCTCCGCCAGGTATGGTGAAATGATCTTTACCAGTTCCATCTGTGTGTAATAAAAAATCTACAAACCCCTTGTCTTGTGTTGTATGAGAAAGCACAAGTGCTCCTGCACCGTCACCAAAGAAAACAGCATCCCTGCGTTCCCAATCTGTAATATTTGAAAAAGTATCTGCTCCTATAACAAGTACATTTTTATACATTCCAGATTTTATGTACTGCACACCTGTCGCTATTGCAAATAGAGCGCCAGAACATACTGCAGAGATATCAAAAGCAACCGCGTTTATTGCTTTAAGTTTTTCTTGTACAAAACAAGCACAAGAGGGCGCTAGCCTATCTGCAGTGGCAGTAGCTATAATAATAAGATCTATGTCCTGTGGTTTTAGACCTGCATCTTGAATGGCAATTAAGCCAGCTTGGTAGGCCAAATCACTTGTAGTTTCTCCAGTAGAGATTCTACGCTCTTTGATTCCTAGATTCTCGAAAATCCATTTATCTGAAGATCCTACGCTTTCAAAAAAGTCATTTTTAACGACATTTTTTGGGGCATAAGACCCTGTTCCTTTTATATACGCATTTGCCATAAACTAAATTTAACCAGCAAAATTCTGTCTTTTTTTATAATAATAAAAAAGAAAAATAGATTAATTAACAATCAATAAAAGATTGAAAAAAATAGATATTCAAAATAAAGATTATGATAATTTTTGATGTTTTTAGTGCCTTAAAATGAGGTATTGATAATTCAAAAACATTTTTTTTTCAGTAAATCTGTTTCTCACAGGTAGTATACACCTCATTTTTTAACAAAAAAGGCTAATAAGATTTGTTTTGTATATCCTTATGCAAAAAAAAAGAGCCTTTTTAAAAGGCTCTTTGATTATTAAATAGATGTAGTTTTTAAGACTCTTCTCCAGATTCTTGTTCTTCAGCTTGCATTTCAGCACCTTTTTGAATGGCATTGAGCATTCCTCCTAAATCAAACCAATCTCCACCACCTACAATCTTACCATCTTTAAAACTAAATGCATGGTAAGAAGTGATACTTACTTTTTGACCAGTTGCAGTGTGCACCGCTGTCCAAGTACCATAGGTGCGTGTACTTCCGTCTGGTAATCCAGTTTCTGGATCTACACCAGGCAACCAATAATCTGCAGCAAAGTTCATGCCTTCAAATTCTGCGTGATAGCCAGTTACTGCCTGTTTCACAACCTCTAAACCAGCCATCGGGGCACCATACCCTGGCATGTGCCACTCAATATCTGGGTGAATGAAATCCCACATTGCTTCTGCATTCTCTTGTTGATGTAGGTTAAAATATGTCTTTGCAAGTTCTGTGTTGGCCATAAAATCTTTATGATTTCCGGTTGTACAACTTGTTATCACTACTAATAAAAGTAAACTCAATAATTTTTTCATAATATAATTGATTAGATTAATTATAAATTTAATGATTTTTTTAAACTAATTGTCTGTGTGCCAGAAGTATATTTAAAATAAAAACAAGTCAAAGTACAATTTTAGAGCAGTGCTTTGTATTTTATTTATTGTTTTTTACACAGATTATACAGCTCAAAATACGCATTAGTATAGAAGATGTATTTTAGATTTTTCTTCCCATCCTGCTTTATATGCAGCATCCACAAAGAAAATTTTCAAATCTGCTTTGTAAGCTGCATCCACAAAATATATTTTCTTATCGGCGGTGTAGTTTGCATCTGTGAAAAACCATTTTCCATCATTTTTCCCAGCCTTGTAAGGTGCATCTACCCTAAATACTAATAAATCTGCCTTATAAGATTGATCAACTACAAATACTTTGACATCTGCTTTATAAGATTGATCTACAGAAAATATTTTTTGCGCACTTACAGAGTAGCTTACAAAAGTTAGACTAACAATAAAAAAGAATTTTCTCATGCTACAAGTATTAACGTAGTTTTGGATACTTTACAGGATCTGTTTCATGCATCATTTCATATACTTTTTCAAAGACATCTTCACTAGAGGGCTTACTAAAGTAATCTCCATCGGTACCATAGGCAGGACGGTGTTGTTTTGCTGTTAGTGTTTGGGGCTTGCTGTCCAGGTGTTGGTATCCATTTTGTTGATCTACAATATGTTGCAAAATATATGCCGAGGCGCCTCCAGGAACATCCTCGTCTATCACAAGTAGCCTATTTGTTTTCTCGATACTCTTCACAATTTGATGATTTATATCTAGAGGTAATAATGATTGCACATCAATTACTTCTGGGTCAATACCTATTTGTTCAAGTTCTTTAACAGCTTGCTCGATAACGCGTAGTGTACTTCCGTAAGACACCAGGGTGATATCTGTCCCTTGTTTTATGGTTTCTATCACACCAATTGGTGTTTTAAATTCCCCTAAATTTGTTGGCAATGGCTCTTTTAGTCTATATCCATTTAGACACTCTACAACCAATGCTGGCTCGTCTGTGGTAAGTAGTGTATTATAAAAACCAGCTGCTTTGGTCATGTTTCTAGGTACCAAAATATACATACCACGCAACAAATGAATTAATCCTCCCATTTGAGATCCACTATGCCATATTCCTTCTAGTCTATGTCCTCGCGTACGAACTATTAGAGGTGCTTTTTGTTGTCCGTTAGATCTGTACCTAACTGTCACCAAATCATCACTCATAATTTGTAAGGCATATAAGATATAATCAAGATATTGTATTTCTGCAATAGGACGCAGACCCCTCATAGCCATTCCAATCCCTTGTCCAAGTATTGTCGCTTCTCTAATACCTGTATCACTTACTCTTAGTTCACCGTATTTTTCTTGCATTCCCTCCAAGCCTTGATTCACATCACCAATAGTACCAGCATCTTCACCAAAAATCAATGCCTCAGGGTATTTACTAAAAATAGCATCAAAGTTATCTCTTATTACCA
>CAJWXC010000093.1 GCA_913048215.1 uncultured Flavobacteriaceae bacterium
TATTGTTTAATGAAGGTCCAAACACATTACAATACCTTGAAAACCAAACTTTAATACCTTAAGCTACTTGGGTATTGCAAATACTGCAGCTATAGGATAATGATCTGAGAACGTTTGTTCTAATGAAGTAAATTTTAGCACCTCTAACTCTTGTGATCCAAAAATGTAGTCAATTCGCATAGGGTATAAATTAAACAAAAAAGTAGTACCCAAACCACTGCCTTTTTCTACAAAGGCATCTTTCATGTTTTGTTGTAATTTTCTGTACACATAAGAGAATGCTGTGTTGTTAAAATCCCCTGCTAAAATTATTGGATATTTTGAGTCTTTCATGTGAGATAACAATACCATAACTTGTTCTTGCTGTCTTCCAAACCTAGCCTCTGTTCTTTTTACTAATTTCTCTTTATCCTGCAACTGTAAATAATTGACTGATGGTGCTAATCCTAGAGACTTTAAATGCACATTATACAATCTTATAGTGTCCTTTCCCTTAATTAGGTCTGCATAAAGACTATTGTTATATGATTTTTTAAAATCAAAAGAACCTGTATTAATTAATGGATATTTTGAAAAAACAGCGTATCCTAACCCAATTTTTTCATTTTTAAAATGAATATACTGATACGGGTAATCTGGAAATTTTTGTTTGGTTTTTCTGTAATATTCTTGGATAAAAATTACATCAGGATTGGTTTTTTGCAAGGTCTTGTCTAAAATTTTAGAAATTTCAGTGGCATCAATGGTTTTTTGATAGGCATTAAATAATCGTACGTTATAGCTCAGGACAGAGATAGTGTTATGAGAGGTATTTGAATCTGTGGGAGAAGAAAACTTATAAAAGGGGTTAAAAAAGAAATAAGCGGCCACTAAGATTAAAGTTGACAATAAAAATTGTTTTTTTAATCCCACTAACCAATACAATGCAAATAAAAGATTTAAAACTATAAGCGGTGAAACGACAAGACTAAGCAATGATAAACTCGAGAATTGTTTTGGAGCAAGGTAAGGTGTTATAAAAGACAACAAAAGAAACACGGCAACAATACTATTGCACCAAAATAATATCTTCCCAAAAAATGATAGTTTCTTCAAAATTATATAGGTTATTTATCTCCAGCTTTAAATAAAAAATCTTTCTCTTGTTTGGTTAAACTTTCATAACCACTTTTACCTATTTTATCTAAGATATTATCAATCTCTATTTGACGGGTATCTTTAACTGAGGTTGCTTTTTTCTTTGACGTATTTTTTGGTGTTTTATGTACTTTTCTAAATGGTGTGTTTTTTTTTGTCTTAAATAAATTTACCACGCCAGAGATAATTTTTTCAAACCAAAGACCAATATCATTGCCCTTGGCCAGTTGTACTGCATACATATATCCAAAAATAGCCCCACCTATATGAGAGAGCATACCACCTGGATTAGTGCCAGAACCTAATCTAAATAAGTCTAATAAAAATAACCCTACAGCTAGTTGCCAAAGTTTTACAGTTACCATAAAAAACCTAAAAGATATATTGGGTGAATACGTTGCAGCAAATACCATCAGTGCAGATACCGATGCAGAAGCTCCCAGTAGATACCCTTTTGTGCTTACAAACACTGGGAATACATTATACCCAACAATAAACAAAAGGCCACCATACAGGGCCCCTAATAGATATACCGTTAGAAAGCGTTTTTCACTAAAAAGATTCAGCACAAATTTAGAAAAGAAATTAAGCCAAATCATATTAAACAAAATGTGCATAAAACCACCATGTAAGAAACTATAAGTAAGTAAAGACCAGGGTTGTTTTAGTATTTCTATTGGCTGTTCTGGCAACACAAACCATTGCATTAACACATCACTTGAAGTGTTAAATAAAAAAGAAGCAATAAAAAACAATAAAAAAATCATGATGTTAATCACAATCAATTTATTGGCAATATTGAGTGTTTTAAATTTATATACTAAGTCTTGTCCTTGCATAGCTTAATCCCAACGGGTATGATTTAGATCGTTTTTCTTCCAGTAATAAGCCATAACAAAACCAAATAAAGCCCCACCAATGTGCGCCCAATTGGCAATGTTTTGTCCAAACAAAGAAAAACCTGTTAGACCAGAAAACAAATCCATAAGTAGTAATCCTGGTATAAAATATTTCGCCTTAATAGGAAATGGTATAAATAGCAACATCAGCCCAGTGTTTGGAAACATTAGTCCAAAGGCCACCAGTATTCCATACAAAGCACCAGAGGCTCCAACGGCTGGGGTATTGTATTCTATAAATAATCGCTCTATGGTTTGTAGTGGTACTGAATTTAAAAAAGAAGTACTATACTGTCCTGATCGCATAAGTTCATTAATATCATTTTGAGATATCCCAGCACTTAGCAGTGTATCTATAGCACTATGCACTTGGTAATACCCTACCAAAGAATGAATAAATGCAGCACCTAAGCCTGCTGAGAAATAAAAAAATAAAAACTTTTTTTGTCCCCAACGCGCCTCTAAAGGAGATCCAAACATATACAAACCAAACATGTTAAAGAAAATGTGCATCAGGCCACTTCTATCATGCATAAATAAATGGGTAATGGGTTGCCAGATTTGAAAATCTGGATGTTCAAAATAATACAAAGAAAACAACCTATAGGCAACATCACCCAAAAACATAGAGCCTGCATAAACAAGGACATTGATTATAATTAGTATTTTAACGGTATCTGTTATTCTTCCCATGTAGTGGCCTTTGTAAAAGGTTTTTTTTTATTTATTTAAATTTTTTATCTAGATCATTTGCATCTAGGGTGATTATAACCGCCTGGTTTGATGGAGAGACGCTAGGTTCTTTGCACATAAACAATTGGTTTACCAAATGCTCCCTTTCTTTACTATTAAGAGAAACACCTGTTTTGATAGCCATACTCTTTGCCATAGAGCGCACCAATAAATCATTTTGGCTAAAACCAGCATCTGGAACCTCATCCATGATATCCTTTATTAATTGCTCTAATACCACACTGACTTGCCCCTCCAATAAAGCCGCAGGTATTCCCGTAATTGAGAGGGTGTCTTCTCCAAATGCGCCAAAAACAAACCCAGTGTGCTCGAGTTGTTCTTGAATTTTTTGAAGCGCCTGTATCTCTGGGATAGAAAAAGTTAGCGCTAGAGGGAATAAAAGTTGCTGGCTAACGGCTTGGTGCACCGTAATGTTTTTTAGTAACTCTTCATACAAAATACGCTGATGCGCCAGGTGTTGGTGTATAACCATCATGCCACTTTTTATAGGGCTTATAATATATTTGTTTTGTAGCTGAAATGTAAGTCCACCACCAATTGAGCTTTGCTTTTCAAAAAGGGACCCTGTAACTTGATCACTCTCAAAGGTTAGGTGAGTTTCTGGAGAATAGGAGTCTTCTGCTGTTTGAGTGTCATTTAACCCAACATACAAAGAATCCCAGTGGGCGGTATCTTTATCTCTTTTGTAAGGAAAATTAATATTTTTTTGTTTGGCACTTGGGGTAAAGGGATTAAAGTTTTTATCAACATCAATAGTTGGAGATACTGGCGGCTTAGTGCTGTAATTATAGGGAGTATCTAGGCTACTCTCTCTGTTAAAATCTAACACGGGTGCGATGCTAAATTGCCCTAAACTATGCTTAATTGTTGCCCTAACCATAGCATAAAGTGCATGTTCATCATCAAATTTTATTTCGGTTTTGGTAGGGTGAATATTTATATCGATGGATTGTGGATCTACTTCTAAAAAAAGAAAATAACCAGGATGCAAAGATGTTTTTATTAAACCTTCAAAGGCAGCATTTACAGCATGATTAAGATACGGACTTTTTATAAAGCGATCATTCACAAAAAAGAATTGTTGCCCCCTACTCTTTTTGGCAAAATCTGGTTTTAAAACAAAGCCATCAATTTTTAAGATATCTGTTGACTCCTCAACAGGCACTAATTTCTCATTTGTTTTAGATCCAAAAATATTTACAATCCGCTGTCTTACATTACTTGATGGCAAATTAAAGACAAGATCATCATTGTGGGTCATATTAAAAGCAACACTAGGGTGAGCAAGTGCTACACGATGAAATTCATCTATGACGTGACGAGTTTCTACAGGGTTTGATTTTAAAAAATTACGCCTTGCAGGGATATTGAAAAACAAGTTTTTTACTGCAATTGTAGTACCTACTGGAATTACAACTGGTTCTTGGCCAGTTATCTTACTACCCTCAATGTTAATCTTGGTGCCAATTTGCTGTCCCTCCTGTTTTGTTTGTAAGCAAACGTGTGCAATGGCAGCAATAGAAGCCAGTGCTTCTCCCCGAAACCCTTTGGTGCTGAGTTTAAATAAATCTTCAGCAATTTTAATTTTTGAGGTTGCATGACGCTCAAAGCTCAACAGGGCATCTGCAGGACTCATTCCAGTACCGTTGTCTGTTACCTGAATAAGGGTTTTTCCTGCATCTTTAAGCACAAGAGTAATACTTGTGGATGACGCGTCTATAGCATTCTCTAGCAATTCTTTAACAACAGAGGCGGGCCTTTGGACAACTTCTCCTGCTGCAATTTGGTTTGCAACGTGGTCTGGTAATAATTGAATAATATCTGGCATTAGCTAGAGAAAATTGATAAATCAAAATCAATAATATATAAGAATATAAAAATCAAGACAGCCATTACAATCAATACTGTTTTATTGAAAGCTGTATTATTGCGGTTGCGGTTATGAATCCTTGCATTTTGCCACTGTCCTGCATAATCATTCTCATTGTAGGCGTCTGCATAAGCATCAAACTTAGTTGTTTGCTTTGTTTGCTCAACTCCTTGTTTTCCTTGATAGTAACGTGGGGTATAGTTAAAGCGATTGTTCGACTTTAACTTTTTTATAATAGAAAATTTTATAGGCCCCATAGGTACAAGCAATAAACTCAAAGATACCTAAAAATTGAGTTTTGTTAAAGGCCAAAAGCTGACAATTTTTAAACAAAAAAAATAATAAAAACCTATGGAAATACTACTTCTAGGGTTTGAGTAAGATTTTAAACAAACCAAAAGAGAAGAAATTTAGAAGGTAGCGTCTTTGCGCAACTGAGCCATTTTTATTGCAGCAATAGCCGCTTCTACGCCTTTGTTACCATGTGCTCCTCCGCTTCTATCGATGGCTTGTTGCATGGTATTGTCTGTTAGTACACAAAATATAACCGGTATATCACCTTGAATATTGAGATCTTTAATGCCTTGAGAAACACCTTGACAAACAAAGTCAAAATGCTTTGTTTGGCCTTCTACAACACTTCCAATGGCTATAACTGCATCTAGCATTTCATAGCTTTGTGTCATTTTTTTACACCCATAAATTAATTCAAAACTCCCTGGTACATCCCAACGAACAATATTCTCTTTGATACCACCGCAATCTAAAATAGCGTCAAAGGCACCTTGAAACATCCCATCGGTTATCTCAGGATTCCATTGAGAAACAACAATCCCAAACCGAAAATTTTTCGCATTTGGGATTGTTGCTTTATCATA
>CAJWXC010000094.1 GCA_913048215.1 uncultured Flavobacteriaceae bacterium
TCTCCATCTTCTGCGCTAAGAATTATTTCTGAGCGGTAGTTAACACCAACAGTTAAATTTTCAGATGCTTTTAACATAGCACTAGCAGTCCAACCCCAGTTACTAATTCCAGTTTGCTCTAGTGTTACCTCAGATCTGTTTCCGTCAAGATCTACAAGAGTTCTGTTTAGGTTTTTGTTAAAGTTAACACCACCTGTTGCGTAGATGGGTCCACCACCAACACTAAATTTGTCAGAGAGTTTAACGGACACACTTGGTTGCACAAAAATAGCCTGAAGCGCTATATTGTTTACAAGGTGAGATCCAGCCCAGTCATCCTGGTATGTAACCGTACTTCCGTAAGGAGTGTAGATACCAAGTCCAAATGCAAGCCAATCTGTAGCTTGGTAAGATACGTATGCATAAAATGGTGTACCAACTCCACCGTCTGTCATAGCAGTTTCTCCTGTTGCTGAGTTTTGGTAAGAAACATCTGCAAGAACACCATGGGCACCAACAGATACACTTAATTTATTTTCTAGGTACACTAATCCTGCTGGATTAAAAAATACAAGTTCACTACTGTTTATTACAGCAACACCTGTATGACCCATTGCCAAGGCTTTGTTTCCTTGAAGACTCACCCTATATCCACCAGCATAAGTAACAGCTGTAGCAAGAAATAGCACCGTGAGGAGTAATACTTTTTTCATAATTGTTTTACGTTAAGTTAAAAATTAATTTTTATAAATATAGCTTATATAACACTCAAATTTTACCAATTATGCAATTATTGGGTGTGTACAATACATTTTACTTTGCAATGTTATAAAAAATCCAGCACAATTTGATGAAATTGCTGAGGATTTTCTGCATGTAACCAATGACCTGCGTTTGAAACAGTCTTAATCTGGCTATTAGGAAATTGTTTTTGTATTAGAGTTTCATCTAAAGAGGTGATATAACTGGAGTTTTCTCCACGAACAAACAAGGTTTTTTTGTTAAATACAGCAGAGATATCAAGGGCTTTGCCTACTTGAACATATTGTTTGGTAACCACGGGTAAATTCACTCTGAGGGCTAATTGTTTTTTTTCAATCCAGTATAGGTTTTTGAGCAAAAAAAGCCGTAGCCCATGGTCTTTTACATACTTTGCTAAAACCTGGTCGGCCTTAGCTCTTGAATCTATAATAGTAAAATCTAATACCCCAAGAGCGTTTAAAATGTCTTGATGGTGCTCATCATAATGCCTAGGAGCTATATCTGCAATCACCAATTTTGATACTCTATCTGGATGTTTTACAGCAAACTCCATAGCTGTCTTTCCTCCCATAGAATGCCCAAGTAAAACCACTTGGTCTAGCTTATGATGCTCACAATACAGCAGCAAATCTTGAGCCATGGCTTGATAGTTAAAAACAGGGTCGTGAAAACTTCTGCCATGATTTCGCTGATCTATAAGGTGCATTTGGTATCCTTTAGCTGCGAAATTTTTTCCGTGGCTTTTCCAATTATCACTCATGCCCAAAAAACCATGAAGAATTAAAAAAGGGGTACCGGTTCCTATAATCTGTGAGTGTAATACCATACCTTATACTAGTTTAGACAAATAAGCCTCAATGGTAGGTTGCAGACCTTTATAAATTGCCTCAGAGATAAGTGCATGGCCAATACTCACCTCTGCTAGATGAGAAACGTTTTTAGCAAAAAATGCAATATTATCTAGAGATAAATCATGCCCTGCATTTACACCCATTGCCAGTTCATGGGCTAGTTTTGCGCAAGCGTCATACGGTAATACAGCCTCCAAATCTCCAAGTGCATATTGCTTTGCAAAGGCCTCTGTATATAATTCAATTCTATCTGCACCAACTCCAGCTGCCCCTTCTACACTCTTTAATATTGGGTCTACAAATATAGAAGTGCGAATACCGCTTTTTTTAAATTCTGTAATTACTTCACTTAAAAAATCTTTGTGTTTTATGGTATCCCAGCCTGCATTTGAGGTAATAGCATCTATACTATCTGGTACTAAAGTCACCTGAGTTGGTTTTATTTTCAAAACCATATCCATGAATTTTTCAATAGGATTTCCTTCTATGTTGTACTCTGTTGTTACCGCCTGCTTTAAATCATAAGCATCCTGGTACCTTATATGGCGCTCATCTGGTCGTGGATGGATGGTTACCCCTTGGGCGCCAAACAACTGAACATCTTTTGCCACCTTTACCACATTAGGGTAATTTCCACCGCGTGCATTGCGCAGTGTTGCAATTTTATTAATATTTACACTTAACTTTGTCATCATTATATATTTGAAACAAAAATACAATGCTTAAGCACAGTTTTGAAACTATATTTTAAGTATTTTGCATAAAAACATTTGCTGTGAACACACAACAATACATCATAAATGACATCACTGCTTTTGATCTCACCACCAAAGTGAGCGAGGTTCAAAACGCTTTTAACCAACTCACCTACTCACACATTCCTGTAACAAAGGATGGGGTTTTTGAAGGTGCTATTTCAGAAAATGACATTCATTGCTACAACGCAGAGAAAACCTTAGAGGCATATCAATATTCCCTAGAGTCATTTCATGTAAAACAAAACACCAATTGGCTAGATATACTTGAGGCTTTTGCGCTAAATAACAGCACCATTATGCCTGTACTTACTGAAAACTATAAATACCTAGGGTATTATGAATTAAGTGATATTATGAACATCTTTAATGACACACCTTTTTTGGGAGAATCTGGTGGTATTATTGTTATTGAGAAAAGCACCGCAGATTATTCTTTTTCTGAAATTTGTCAAATTGTTGAAAGTAACGATGCAAAAATTCTAGGAGTTTTTGTGTCAAAAATGGAAAATGATATTACTCAAATAACCATCAAAGTTGGACACACGGGCATCAATGCTATTGTTCAAACTTTTAGAAGATATAGCTACAACATAATTTCTAACCATAAAGAAGATCGATTTGTTGAGGACCTGAAAAAAAGATCAAAATACCTTGATAAATACCTAAAAATGTAGTCATGAAAATAGGAATCTACGGTCAATTTTATCACAAAAACTCTGAAACTCATATACAGGCAATTCTTAATGTTTTGCAAAGTAAAGAGGTTGAAATAGTGGTAGAAAAAAACTTTTTAGCCCTAATGAAAGAAAATCAATCCTTTCATACAGACTTATCCAACCTGTCAAGTTTTACAAAACTAGACACTAGCTATGACCTTTTCTTTAGCATAGGAGGAGATGGTACCATTTTAAAATCTATCACATTTGTACGAGATCTTGACATTCCAATTGTTGGAATAAATACAGGAAGACTCGGATTTTTAGCTACCATACAAAAACAAGACATAACCTCAAATATTACAGAAATACTCGATGGTACTTATTACACCTCTGAGCGTTCTTTATTGACCATAGAAACCAATCCAACAAACAACGAAATTACACCCCTTAATTTTGCCCTAAATGAGGTCGCCGTTAACAGAAAAAATACCACCTCCATGATTAAGGTAGAAACAAGTATTAACTCAGAATACTTAACCAGCTATTGGTCTGACGGATTAATTATATCTACTCCTACGGGATCTACTGGATATTCATTGAGTTGTGGCGGCCCTGTTATTGAACCCAGCAACGAGAGCATCATACTAACGCCTATTGCTCCTCACAATTTAAATGTTAGACCTCTTGTTGTTCCAGACAATAGTGTGGTCACTCTTAAAGTTTCGGGAAGAGAAGACACCCACCTACTCTCTTTAGACTCAAGAATTTTAACCCTTGAAAACGAAACGATTATCACCATTAAAAAAGCACCCTTCACCATTAAGTTTGTGCAACCCATTGAGGAGAGTTTTATTAAAACACTTCGTAAAAAATTACTTTGGGGAGAAGACAAAAGAAATTAAGCAATAAAAAACACTAAAGATTGTTTATAACCCTAGACTATCTCTGTTATGGTGGGGTAGTGCCAAGTTTATTGTTATATTTGCGAACTTTTTAAATCTTATGAGGTATTTAACGGTAGTTTTTTTAATGCTTTTTTGCTTACAAAGAGGAGCTTCACAGACTTTTGAACTGGGTGGTATTCTTGGCGGTACAAACGTAATTGCAGATGTTGGAAAAACAACATACATCAATCCAAATACACTTGCATTTGGTGGTATTTTTAAATGGAATAGAAGCGAGAGACATTCCTTTCGTTTTTCTACTATTATTGCTCAAGTACAAGGGAATGATGCAGATAGTAAAGAAACTAGAAGACAACAAAGAGGGTATTCTTTTCAAAACAATATCAAAGAGTTTTCTGCAGGGTTAGAGTATACTTTTTGGGAGTTCAATTTAAACTCTGGCGCACCAGCCGCAGCTCCATATCTTTACACAGGTGTTACGTATTTTCTTAATCAAGCAACTTTCAGTGACGGGCAGGGTGACACAACTCAATATAACCAAACAGGTGCATTTGCCATCCCTATGGTTCTTGGATATAAAGCAACCCTGAGCACCAAATTAATTGGAGCATTCGAGATAGGTGCTAGATATGCATTTACAGACAATATAGATGGGAGTAATCCCACTCAAGGAGAAAACCAATCTCAAGAATTAAAATTTGGAAATCAAAATAATAATGATTGGTATGTCTTTACAGGCATTACTTTTTCATTTACTTTTGGTAGAGAACCTTGTTATTGTAATTTTTAAACAAATGAATCGTCCTTTAGAACAAATAAACAAAGATACTGTCCCACAGCATTTGGCTATCATTATGGATGGTAATGGGCGTTGGGCAAAAGCCAAAGGTATGTTTAGGTCTATGGGGCACGAAAATGGGACCAAAGCAGTACGTGAAATAACAGAGGCATGTGTAGAGATTAACGTTCCTTATCTAACGCTGTACGCTTTTTCTACTGAAAATTGGAATCGTCCAAAAATGGAAGTAGAGATGCTAATGAGATTATTGGTTTCCTCACTGAAAAAAGAAATTAAGTTGCTTAATAAGCATGATATAAAATTAAACGCCATTGGTAATCTTGCCGCCCTACCAGCTAAGGCGCAAAGAGAGTTAACAGACGTTATAGAAAAGACGAAAAACAACACAAAAATGACCTTAACACTTGCACTAAGTTATGGGTCTAGAGAAGAAATTACAAAAACAATTCAAGAGATTAGTCTTAAAGTTAAAAAAGGATTAATTTCGCCGGAAAATATTGATGAAAAACTAATTAACAATCATCTATATACGCAAGACTTACCTGATGTAGATTTGTTAATTCGCACCAGTGGTGAGCAACGTATAAGCAACTTTTTGTTGTGGCAACTAGCATATGCAGAATTATATTTTACAGATGTACTTTGGCCAGATTATACCAAAAATCATCTTTTTGAGGCAATTTTAAATTATCAAAACAGAGAACGAAGATTTGGAAAGACAAGTGAGCAATTATAATTCGCATTATATAT
>CAJWXC010000095.1 GCA_913048215.1 uncultured Flavobacteriaceae bacterium
GTTGCCGGTATGAGTGTTCCAGGTGTTTTGTGTCTTGTTACCTGTCACTACTAAGGATAGGTGTTTTTGCTCCTCTCTGCCGGTTTCGAAATTCCTGTAGGTTTTTCCAAATTCAAAAAGCTTGACATTAGCTACTTTTCGTTTGGTGTTATATGCCAGTGACTCTAGGGCCCCAAATAGCATAGATTGACGCATTACAGACAAATCATTACTAAGGGGATTAAGTATAGTTACATGGTGCTGCTCTTTTAAAGAGTCAGAGAGTTGGGTGTACTTTGGTGATGTCAGTGAGTTGTTTAGCATCTCATGAAAACCAAGTGAGGTTAGCTGTAGGGCAACTTTATTTTGTACTTGGTGATCTTTAACTCCTATGTTACTTGCTATGGATGCATTTAGTTTTGAGGATACACCTATATTATTATATCCATAAACACGTAATATCTCCTCAATAACATCTGCTTCCCTAGTAACATCATTTCTGTAGGCCGGGATGGTCATTCCAATACCTGTTTCTGTTACATTGTTCACCTTTATCTCTAAAGAAGAAAGGATGTTTTTAATGGTTTCTTTCTCTATTTTTTGACCAATTAAGGCGTTAGCCTTATCAAAGTTTAAAAACACCTGGTGGTCTTTAATTTTCTTTGGATAAATATCAATGATATCACTAGTGATGTTTCCGCCAGTTAATTCACAAATTAAAATAGCACAATGCATTAGAGCATATTCTGTAGTTTTTGGATCTATACCACGCTCAAAACGGAAGGATGCATCTGTATTGAGTCCGTGACGTTTGGCTGTTTTTCTGATACTTACAGGATTAAAGTATGCGCTTTCTAAAAAAATACGTACTGTTTGATCTGTAACTCCGCTGTCAATACCTCCAAAAACACCGGCAATACACATGGGCTTTTCTGCATCACAAATCATTAAATCTTCTTTGTCAAGTTCTCTCTCTACACCATCAAGGGTTGTAAATTTTGTTCCGCTGGGTAGGGTCTTAACATTAATTTGGTTGCCAGCTATTTTTTTTGCATCAAAGGCATGTAATGGTTGCCCAAGGCTATGAAGCACGTAGTTTGTAGCATCTACTACATTATTTACAGGGGTTAAGTCAATGGCTTTAAGTCTGTTTTGTAACCACTGTGGAGATTCTTTGATATGTATATCACTAATTGTTACACCACAGTATCTAGGAGCAAGTTTTTTATCTTGCACCTTAACCTCCATTTTAGACAATCTATTTTCAATCTTAAAATTAGTGGTGGAGGGAGTAATTAGCTCCAATGCTATGTCTTTTTGCTTTAGACCAGCACGTAAATCGCGAGCAACGCCCCAATGGCTCATTGCATCTGCACGGTTTGGTGTTAAGCCTATTTCAAATACAAGATCATTTTCAACCTGTAAAACCTCAGAGGCAGCAGTACCTGGTACTATATTTGGGTCCAAGACCATGATCCCATCATGATTTTTTCCTAGCCCTAGTTCATCTTCAGCGCAAATCATTCCTTGGCTGACTTCTCCTCTTATCTTTCCTTTTTTGATTTTCCACGGTTTTGCATCTGCATCATAAAGAGTAGTGCCTACAGTAGCCACAGGAACTTTTTGCCCTGCTGCTACATTGGGAGCTCCACATACAATCTGAAGTATTTCATCATGACCAATATCAACCTTTGTGACTTTGAGGCGGTCTGCGTTTTGGTGTTGCTCACAAGAGAGTACATGTCCAACAACGATGCCTTTCAGCCCTCCAGCAACAGAAGAAAAAGGGGTAATACCCTCTATCTCAAGTCCTAAGTCTGTTAAAAGTTCTCCAGTTTGCTGTGCGTTCCAATCTGTATTGATAAACTGTTTGAGCCAGTTATATGAAATTTTCATAATGCGTTTTACTTAAATATGGACCAAAGATAACAATCCCAAGGCTTTTTGTAAGTGCTTTTAAGGTTTTCAAGCTAAGATTTTTTTAAAAAGATAGCTTAGCGAAATTATCTCCTTTATCAAAAACTTTTAAGGAAGTCATTATAATACCCTCAAGCCTATGTTATATAAGTGTTTTGTGTGTTTTACAAGTGCCTTGTTTTGTCATGAAATATAGTTCCATATATTTCTATATTTTGCAATTTGCCCGTAGGTGTTTTTGATTGCACTATTTTTTGGTAACATCAATGCGGGATCTTGGTTTAATGTTTGTCTTGCATAGCCTCTTGCTATTTTTAGTATGTGGGTGTCTTTTACAATGTCTGCAATTCTTAGATTTAATACACCACTTTGCTGAGTACCCATAATGTCTCCGGGCCCTCTTAGTTTTAAATCTACTTCTGCAATCTCAAAGCCGTCAGAGGTGCCTGTCATGGTTTCTAGGCGTGTTTTTGCATCTGCAGATAATTTATGGCTGGTCATCAGTATACAATAACTCTGCTCTGCGCCTCTACCTACGCGTCCTCTAAGCTGGTGTAATTGCGAGAGTCCAAAACGCTCTGCACTTTCAATAACCATCACAGATGCATTTGGAACATTAACCCCAACTTCAATCACCGTGGTGGCTACCATGATTTGTGTTTCCCCTTTTATAAAACGGTTCATTTCAAATTCTTTGTCTGCAGGTTTCATTTTACCGTGCACAATAGAGATTTGGTAATGGGGTTGCGCAAATTCTCTTGAAATACTCTCATAACCGTCCATAAGGTCTTTGTAGTCTAACACTTCACTCTCTTGAATGAGGGGGTATACAATGTAAACCTGCCTTCCAAGAGCCGTTTGGTCTTTAATAAACTTGAATACTTTAAGTCTATTGCTGTCATAACGGTGTACTGTTTTTATATCTTTTCTTCCGGGAGGAAGCTCATCTATAACACTAATATCCAAATCTCCGTACACGCTCATTGCTAAGGTTCTTGGAATGGGTGTTGCTGTCATTACAAGTATGTGAGGAGGGTAGTTGTTTTTGTGCCATAATTTACTTCGTTGGGCAACTCCAAAACGATGCTGCTCATCAATTATAGCGAGCCCTAAATTTTTAAATTTCACTTTATCTTCTAATAGGGCATGAGTTCCAATTAAGATGTTTAATTGGCCATTTTCAAGCGATTCATGTATTTCTCTTCTATTTGAAGTTTTAGTTGAACCAGTTAGTATAGAAATACTGATTTTAAGTGATTTACATAGTTCTTTTAACCCTGTATAGTGCTGGACTGACAAAATTTCAGTTGGGGCCATTAAACAGGCTTGAAAACCGTTGTCAATAGCTATTAACATTGATAAAAGAGCTACTATTGTCTTCCCGCTACCCACATCTCCTTGCAGTAACCGATTCATTTGGGCATTACTTCCTAAATCATTGCGTATTTCTTTGATAACTCTTTTTTGTGCACCTGTTAAATCGAAAGGAAGATGCTCCTTGTAAAAGCTGTTAAAATTAGTTCCAATTGTTGTAAAGGGATAGCCTTTAATTTTGCTTTTATGGACTAAGTTTTTAATTAATAACTGTAGTTGAATAAAGAATAATTCTTCAAACTTTAATCTGTAGGTAGCTTTAGCCAATTGTTCCCCATTTTCTGGAAAATGGATATTTAGAATTGCTTTACTTTTTGGCATTAATTGTAATTGCTCAAGAATCTCTGGTGAGAGGGTTTCTGTAAACGATTTGTTAAGCTCCAAAAACAATTGCTCCATGAGCCCGCTCACAACTCTGTTTGTAATACCACTATTGCTTAGTTTTTCTGTGGAGGGATATATTGGTTGCAGGGCAGAGCGTAACTTACTTTGGTGTTCTTTTAATAGTTCTAGATCTGGATGGGGCATAGAAAAATTGCCGTTGTAAAAATTTGTCTTACCGAAGGCTACATAGGTTTCATTGAGTTTTAAATTCTCTTTAATCCATTTATGGCCTCTAAACCAGATAAGCTCCATCATGCCATTGGCATCTTTAAAGGTAGCCACCAAACGCTTGCCACGCTTTTGTTCAACAGTTTTTAAATGGGTTATTTTGCCTACAACCTGCACATCTGCACTATTGCGCTGCAATTCTTTTATTTTATAGTACTTGGTTCTATCCAAATACCTAGTAGGAAATAGATTTAGGAGGTCTTGAAAGGTAAAGATGCCCAACTCTTTTTTTAACAAATCTGCCCTGTTAGGCCCTACGCCTTTTAGATATTCTATGGGTGTTTGTAAAACGTTAGGATTCATACAACGAAGTTACTTAATTAGACAACACAATTGCCAGTATCCTTTTGTGAAATATCCTCAATTTTATTTTTTGGGTACTTGTTTTTCCCCAATAATAATCTAACTACAGCTCAAATTACCATTTTAGAGCCCACAAAGTCTGTAATCATTGGCAAGTTGGGGTTTGGTGATTTTACTAGAAAAGTTGTTGTATTTCTTTTTTTAGGTAGGCTAAAGCCTTTTGTGAGGGTGACACTTCTCCCATAAAATGATTTAAAACAGCTTCTCTGAGTTTGTCTGCCGTTTCAATTTTTTGGTTCATGGTCGTTTGTCTTATAATTTGTATGGTTGTGTTTTTTGTGGTTCTTATGACATTCCACATCTCTACAGACACATAAATTTGCTGGCTTAGATTGTGTACAAATTCATCTTCTATACTTCTAATAAGCTCCTGCTCATAATTATTTAAATCATTATCTATTGGTTTTACACGTATTAAAAGACTATTTGGGTCTATACGCTCCAATAATAAGGTAAGGCGTTCATAGGCTTGTAGCCTTAGAGGCAGTGTTTTACTTTGGGTTTCTTTAAGGAGTAAAAACCGTCTACGACCTTGCTCGTTATCTGTGTGTTTTTTAAAAAAAAGATAGGCAATACCACCTACTATAACAGCAGATAGTAAAGAGGCAAAATAGGGTAGTAATGCTTGAGATTCCATGGTATATATTAATTTTAGTGCTATTTTTTATTTAAAAAGCAATAGTAAAGATTTTTAAGCTTTGGGCAAAGGCTTGCTTGTTGGGTTTTATATTGTTATTGATTTAAATAGTCTAAGGCTAGTTGTGTTAATGATTTAACACCAAGTAACATACCGGCATCATCTATCTTAAAATCTGGTGTATGGTGAGGGAAAGGTTCTGTGTTTCCTGGTGTCATTCCTCCCAAGAAAAAGTAAACACCAGGTACTTTTTCTTGAAAATAGCTAAAATCTTCACCGCCTGTAACGGCTTTCATGCCAAGTACCTTGTCTTCTCCAGCTACCATTTTTAAAGTGCTGATAGCCTTGGTGGTTAGCTCAGGGTCATTGTAGGTAACTATGGTGTTGTTTTGCCAATCTATGGTTGCGTTTCCTCCATAGGCCTTTGCTATATCGCTGGCCATTTCTGTCATACGTTTAATGATTTTAGTTCTCATATCTGGGTTGAGGGTTCTTACGGTACCTATGAGTTCTGCACTCTCTGGTATGACATTAAAGCGAGTACCGCTTGTTATTTTTCCAACAGTAATAACC
>CAJWXC010000096.1 GCA_913048215.1 uncultured Flavobacteriaceae bacterium
GTGCGTATAGACAATATTTGCTTTAAATATGAACAAGAAAATGTACTACAAAATTTTTCTCTAGAGATACCCAAAGGACATACTGTTGCACTTGTTGGTCAAAGTGGTAGTGGTAAAAGTACCATTGCAAATCTAGTCACTCGCTTTTATGACGTTAATACTGGGGGAATAACCATTGATGATATAGACATAAAAGACATGACTCAAAACTCATTAAGAGGGTTACTAGGGCTGGTGACACAAGACTCCATTTTGTTTAACGATACCATACGGGAGAACTTACTTATTGGAAAAGAAAATGCTACAGATCAAGAAATCATTACAGCTTTAAAAATTGCAAATGCTTGGGAGTTTGTTAAAGAATTACCTAAAACCATTGATACCAATATTGGTGATAGTGGTAATAAATTAAGTGGAGGACAAAAACAACGCCTTAGTATTGCTAGAGCGGTACTTAAAAATCCTCCTATCATGATTTTAGACGAGGCCACATCTGCCCTAGATACAGAGAGTGAGCGTCTGGTTCAAACTGCATTAGAAAACATGATGAAAAACAGAACCTCTATTGTCATCGCTCACAGACTCTCTACCATTCAAAATGCTGACATGATTGTTGTACTAAACAAAGGATGCATTGTTGAGCAAGGCAAACATGAAGATTTGCTGGCAAAAAAAGGTATGTATTACAGTCTTGTAGAGATGCAATCTTTAGCCTAAGAGTTGTTAACCATATATAAAAAAGAGCAGCTGGGGAGCTGCTCTTGGTTTTTTGTTAAACACATTTGGGGCACGTGCCTAACAGAACTATTATAAGTAGGGTACAAATATACCCCATTATTTTGAATACACAAGAAAAATATGCTTTTTATCGTATTTTATTTACACTTTATCTATAAAATTATTCTTTTTTGGAAAAGTAATAGCTTAAGTAATACTAATTAAAGTTGAGATAAATGAAAAATAAAATGGCGAGAAAGCCCCCGCTATACTCGCCATTATTAAACTCGTATTACATTTGAGGCATATAATAAAAGTTTCAAAAATTAACCTGGACCAAATATAGAAAGAATTTTCCTACAAAAAAATAATTTATGTATATTATCGATGAAATACGCTTTTAAACTTAATTATATTGGTATTTGTATATCTTATAATGTATATTAAACCATTTACACCAAAGAGTGTCTCAGTAGTATACTCCCAAAAATGTTGGACGAAAAGAAACTTATTCACAACTTAAAACAACCCTCAACAAGGGAGGCAGCTTATTATACATTGGTTGGTTTATATAAAGAGCGTTTATATTGGAATATTCGTGGGATTGTAAAAGATCATGATGATACAGATGATGTACTTCAAAACACGTTTATTAAAGTGTACAAGAATATTCAAAATTTTAAGGGTGAAAGTAAATTATATACGTGGTTATATCGTATTTCAACAAATGAAGCTATCAATAGTATAAATAAAAAAGCTAAGCGTTTACAAATAAGCTCCCAAGAATTACAAAAAAAAGCAATAGATAATTTAAAGACAGATGTGTATTTCCAGGGAGACAGCTTTGAATTATTACTACAAAAAGCAATTACTACCCTGCCAAATAAACAACAACAAGTTTTTAGGATGAAATATTTCGAAAAACATACTTTCGAAGAACTCTCTGAAATACTAGACACCTCTGTTGGAGGCTTAAAAAGCTCTTATCATATTGCAGTAAAAAAAATTAAACAATTTTTAAAAACTAATGAAACCTTTTATTAAAAGTATTGTCATAATAATAGTATGAAAACAAAACCTCCATACAGACATGGCTATAAAATGCCAGAAAATTATCTAGAAACATTTGAATCTAGATTACAATTAGCGCTTAAAAGTGAACTTGAAAACATACCAAAAACAAAAAAGCAAACCAAAGACCCAAAGGTTATCTCGCTGTTAAAACCTTTGTATATAAGCATCGCAGTTGCTGCCTGTATAGCCGTATATAGTACAGTTAACAACACCCAAAATACGCTTTCAATAGATGAAATTGCAATAACAAACATAGAGGAGTATATGTTTGAGAATGTGGGTGCTTTCTCACTTGACCAAATTACAGGGGAGTTTCCACAGCAAAACATTGTAGAATTGGAAGAAAGTGCATTGTATGATGATCAGCAACTACAAAAATATTTATTAGACCATTTAAACACGAACATTTTAATACAACAATAGATGAAAAAATTAATGATAATACTCTTCCTAGCAACCCTAGGAATGAATGCACAGGACAGAAAATTTGAAGAAATAAAAGCTCATAAAATAGCCTTTATAACAGAAAAGGTGAATCTTACCTCTACTCAGGCTCAAAAGTTTTGGCCCATCTACAATAAACATGAACAACAGGTGATGGCACTCAGAAAAACGCAACTTGAAAGTTTAAAGACTTTAAAAGATAAAAATATGGATGGGCTGAGTGATAAAAAAGCCAAGGAAGTACTCGTAAAATACACTGAAATTAGGGGAGAGCTCACAAAAAAAATGGAACAACTTATTAGTTTATTGGAGGGAGTAATCACACCCCAGCAAACCATAAAGTTATTGATGGCTGAGGAGGGTTTCAAAAAAAAACTACTTAAGCGCTTTAGAGGTCGTAACCAAAAAAGAAAAGAGAAACCTTAATAACATCTTTTTACCAAAAATATAACCACATCCAAAAAGCTACTTTAAATAGTAGATAGGGAGTGTTTTATTTAAAACTTAGTTTGGCAATTTTCATATTACCACTGGCAAAAGCCACACTATCATTTACAAATTCTATGGCATAAAAGCCTTCTTTAGATAATTCACTCCAAGTAAGACCTTGATCACTGCTGTAAGAAATACCGGGAGATCCAACTGCAACGATGCCCTGCCCTTTTGTTCTTGGGACAAAAGATACTGAAGAGCGATATCCAGGACCAGATCCATTACTAAGTAAACTCCATGTTTTACCACCATCTCTGGTAATGGCCTTATTACCCTCATTAAAGTATTTATCATCCCAATTTCCACCAAAAACAACACCGGTAGTAGCGTCCAAAAAATCAACACTGTAAATACCCGTCATAACACCTCCTTGAAGTATAGGAGTATCATAAACACTCCAAGTAAGACCCTTGTCTGGAGAATGAAACACCCTAGCCCGCTTCCCTCCTGTTACAATCCAGGTATGATCTCCATATATTGCTATGTTAGAATTACTAGCTGCAAACGCTGCCTCTCCTGCCATAACCTCTGGCAAATTACTGCATGGTAACTTAGCCCAAGAAGTACCTCCATCTCTAGTTATGATAATAGAAAGACATCCACCTATTGGATCACCCATTGCGATACCCTCATTGTCATTCCAAAAAGAAATAGCATCATAAAAAACACCCTCCCCTGTTTCTACATAAACATCTTTCATGGCTGTTGCCTGATTATCTTTGATGTCTAATTTATACAAAACTGCAGGAGTATCAATACTCAAAATAAAAACAGAAGAAGTAGTCTTTGCTATTGCCCTAAAATGCAAGGGCTTTGAATCATAGGCAACCGTTACTAGCTTTGGGGTTTTATTAGTTATGAGTCCAACGACACCTTTATTGGCTGCAAACCAAACATTAGAGCCATCTTTTGGTACAATAGCGCGTATACTTAAACTATCAGTAAATACCTCTGAAATGCTAACACTGGTAAAAGGTTTCTTTTTACCACTAGAGCAAGAATAGCTCAAAACAAATATTAAAATGAGTGTAAAAAAGTGTTTTATTGACATATTATTTTTTAGTAAAAGTAATTAAAACAAATCGTTGAAAATAAGATACCTTTGCAAACGCATCAAAGCAATCAATTTGCTGCTTATTATGTACCTATGAGACTACACAGAACCCTTGTTTTTGCCACTATTGATTCATTAAACCTTATTTTTAATGAGCAAAAACAAGCAGATAAAGTACTAAGAGCTACCCTTAAAAAAGACAAACGTTGGGGTTCTAGAGACCGCAGTTTTATTGCAGAAACAACGTATGACATTGTAAGATGGAAACGCCTTTACCAGGAAATAGCAGAAGTACAAGCACCTTTTTCTCGTGGTAATCTGTATAGAATGTTTGCCGTTTGGTGTACACTAAAAGGAATTGCTATTCCTAAAGATTGGACACAATTTGAGCAAACTCCAACAAGGCGTATTAAAGGACGTTTTGATGAACTATCAAAAACAAGAAAAATCAGAGAATCTATTCCAGATTGGTTGGATGAACTAGGTGTCAAAGAATTAGGTAAAAAATGGGATAAAGAAATAGCGGCTTTAAACAAGCAAGCCGAAGTGGTTCTTAGGATAAACCCAACAAAAACTACTATAGAGCAGGTTCAATTAGCCTTAAAAGAGAATGAAATACTCACAAAAACAATTAAAGGGTACCCTCTAGCACTCGTTTTAAGAGAGCGAGCAAATGTATTTATTACAGATGCTTTTAAAAAAGGGTGGTTTGAGGTACAAGATGCATCCTCACAAAAAGTAGCAGCACTTTTAGACCCAAAGCCTGGTATGCGCATAATAGATGCATGTGCCGGGGCAGGTGGTAAAAGTTTGCACATTGCCTCTTTAATGCAAAATAAAGGGCAGGTGGTAGCTATGGATATTTATGAGAATAAATTAAAAGAACTAAAAAGACGTGCACGCCGTAATGGTATTCACAATATAGAAACCAGAACCATAGACTCTACCAAAGTCATTAAAAAGCTTCTAGGAAAGGCAGACAAGGTACTCATAGACTCTCCTTGTACAGGACTAGGTGTTTTAAGAAGAAACCCTGATGCCAAATGGAAAATGAATCCTGATTTTTTAGAAGAAATAAAAGTAACACAAGCCAAAATTTTAGATTCTTATTCTAGAATGGTAAAACCAGGAGGAGATCTAGTATATGCAACTTGTTCTATATTACCAAGTGAGAATGAAAAACAAGTGAAAGCATTTTTAAAGCGAGATGCAGGAGAAACCTTTACCTTTGTAAAAGATGAAAAAATACTTCCTTCAAGTTCTGGATTTGATGGATTTTATATGGCACTACTTAAAAAAAATATATAAATGAAAACAGTACAACTACTTATTTGCTTGAGTATTACAAGCATTCTATTTGCACAGCAATCGTATTATAACAATGTAAACCTAAGCCTTACAGGAGAAGCATTGTATAATGAACTCCAAGAAAAGAT
>CAJWXC010000097.1 GCA_913048215.1 uncultured Flavobacteriaceae bacterium
TACAGACTAATGACGGCGCCTATGTTTTTATGGGTACTACAAATAGTACAGATGGAGACATTACAGGTAAAAATGATGATGATGATGACTATTGGTTGTTAAAAACAACACAAGAAGGAGAACTTATTTTCAATAAAGTGTACGGAGGCTCTAACACAGATACTGCAACAAGTTTGATTAACACTGCAGATGGTGGGTTTATTGTATGCGGTTACAGCCAAAGCAGTGATGGAGATGTTTCAAACAATGAAGGATTTCAAGACTACTGGATAACAAAACTTGATGCGCAAGGCAATATTTCTTGGGAAAAAACACACGGTTTTGCTGGGTCAGACCAAGCCCTAAAAATTATCCAGACTGCCAGGGGAAATTTTTTTGTGACAGGCTTTTTTGATGTTTCAGCAAGTGGAAATCAAGGAAATGACGATGGTAAAGCAGCTACTGCTTCAAAAGCCACACTTCATGGTGTTGGAGAGTTTTGGGGTATCCTTATGGATCAAAACGGTGATACCATCTGGAGGCGCTACTTTGGCGGCTCTAGCAATGACAGAAGTTATGATGTAGTTGAGACTGATGATGATGGTTTTATTATCATTGGTTCTTCAGAGAGTGTAGATTTTGACATTACTGATAATAAAGGATCTTATGATTATTGGATGGTTCGGGTAGATAGCAATGGTAATAAATTATGGGCCAAATCTTTAGGAGGAAGCGAAATAGACCAAGGGTATGGCATCACTAAAACTGAAGATGGAAATTTTATCATCGTTGGAGACACTAGAAGCACCGATGGCGATGTGAGCGCTTTAAATGGAAATGCAGACGCTTGGGTGGTTAAATTCTCGCCAGATGGGAATATCATTTGGGAAAAAACATATGGAGGTGCAGCCTTTGACTCTGCAAAAAGCATTGTAGGGTTGCAAAACGGAAATTTTGCCATCGTAGGTAATACTAGAAGTTCTATGGACGGTTTTATAAATAGGGGTCAAAACGACGCCTGGATATTTATCATTGATGCAAATGGAACTCTAAAATTTAATTATATTATTGGGGGTACTTCTTTGGACTTTGCCAATGCTATACTAGAGACTCAAGACAATAAATTACTTCTTGTTGGAAGCACCGAGAGCAACGATATAGACATCCCAGAAAATAAAGGAAACCAAGATGCGTTATTAATTAAAATAAGATAATTTCATAAATGTTAAAACCACCAATCTTTTTACTGCTGTTACTAACGAGCTTTGTGGGGTGCAATACAACCGATGATAGCCCACAAAAAGCATTGGTAAGTATTAATTTTTCTCACAGCTTCAATCAACAAACATTAAATAGCAACAACTTTAATGCCCTGCAATATACCAATGCCTTTGGAACAACTCTCAGTTTTTCAAAGCTTCGTTATTTAATCTCAGAAATAAGTTTCACCAACCAACAAGGAATTAAAACACTTGTTAAAGATTACCAACTTGTTGATTTGGGAGAAGACACGGGCCTGTTTATTGATGATATTTTATTACCAGAGGGGACATATTTGTTAAGTATGCGTTTTGGTTTTACAGAAATTACGAACACCTCTAACGTATATCCAGATCTAAACGCGGCCTCATGGAATGTGCCAGAAATGTTAGGCGGTGGATACCATTACATGCAAATGGAAGGAAGGTTTTTAGACCTTAACAATGAGGAGTTTATTTACGCCTACCATACCATTAGCGCAGTGCAAAATCCCGGTCCAGAAAATACCAGAGAAGATACCTCTATAGCGCTAAATCTTGGCGAAATAACCATTTCACAAGACCAAACCCAAATTAATGTTACCATGGATATTGATCAGTGGTTTGAGAACCCGAACCTTTGGGATTTAAACACCCTAAACGGCATGCTGATGGGAAATTACACCGCCCAAAAAATGATGCAAGAAAATGGTCAAACTGTATTTTCTTTAGATACCAGCATGGGTAATTAATTGATTTTTTATGGTAAGAAACCTACCTTTTATATTGTTTTTTATTTTTTTCACACTCTCCTGTGATACGGATGAAGGGCAAAATCAAGGGTATGAGCCTACTCCAGTAAATATAGCTGTTCCAGCCATTTTCTCTCAACTACTCCCTGCTCCAGAAATACCTGCCAATAACCCGCTCACAGAAGAGGGAGTTGCCCTTGGAAGAGCCCTCTTTTTTGAAAAAAAACTATCTGCAGACAACACCTTGTCTTGCGCGGGCTGTCATAAACCCAATGAAGGTTTTAGTGATCAAAGAAGATACAGTGTGGGAATAGATGGTATCCCAGGATTTAGAAATTCAATGCCTCTTATTAACATTGCATGGAACACAAAAAATAAATTTAATTGGGACGGTAGCGCCAGTTCATTACAAGAGCAAGTCTTAGAACCGGTTGTTAATGAAATTGAAATGCACAACACATGGCCCAATGTGGTAGCTACCCTTGAAAATGATGCAACGTATCTCACTAAATTTGAACAGGCCTTTGGGAGCCCTACAATTTCTAAAGAGTTGGCTGCTAAAGCATTGTCACAATTTATACGTACCCTTGTTTCTGGAAATTCTAAATTTGACAACTATCTATTAAATCAAGCAACATTAACCCCTTTAGAGCAGCAGGGCCTTGCTGTTTTTTTAGATGAAAACCGTGGAGATTGTTTTCATTGCCATGGCAGCCCCAGCAATCCGCTATGGACAGACAACGATTTTCATAACAATGGACTAGATGAAAATTTTACAGACCTAGGTCTAGGAGATATCACTGGTGATCCAGCACAATTTGGTTTGTTTAAATCTCCTTCATTGCGCAATTTGGCCTTCACCGCTCCATACATGCATGATGGGCGCTTCCAAACACTTGACCAAGTAATAAATCACTACAGCGAGGGGCTAGTGTTTAGCCCTACTATTGATCCTTTAATGAAAACTGTTGCACAGGGTGGAGTGCAACTCACCTTGCAAGACAAAGCAGCCTTAAAAGCTTTTTTATTAAGTCTTTCTGATCCATCTCTGGCAAATAACCCAGGATATCAAAACCCCAACTAATATTCAAATCTTTGGGTCTTTTACAACAATTTTTGCGCAAGGGATAATTTCTAAAAGCCCATATTTACTGATAAATTTTTAATATTATTTTGGTAATTAAAAAGCGGTTTATATCGTATATTTGTACCCTAATTTAGACGAATTCTAATTTATGATAAAAGTAAGCGATACAGCCCGAACCAAAATTTCGCAATTAATGACAGAAGACGGCTTTAGCATTGATCAGGACTTTGTTCGCGTTGGTGTAAAAAGTGGTGGGTGTTCTGGGCTATCCTACGAGCTAAATTTTGATGGTGTTATTGGTGAAAACGATAAAGTTTTTGAAGAAAATAACGTTAAGATTGCTGTAGATAAAAAGAGTTTTTTATACCTGGTTGGAACAACCCTAGAATACAGTGGTGGTTTAAATGGTAAAGGGTTTGTGTTTAACAATCCAAATGCAAATAGAACCTGTGGCTGTGGAGAATCATTCTCTTTATAATTTTAAAACTAAGAATTCTTGTCAGGAATTCATAAGTGCATATGAGTAAGTATACAGAAGACGATTTAAAAAAAGAACTAGAAACCAAAGAGTACGAGTATGGTTTTTATACGGACCTAGATAGTGAGACATTCCCTATTGGGCTCAATGAGGACATTGTACGGGCAATTTCAAAGAAAAAGCAAGAGCCGCAATGGATGACCAACTGGAGGCTTGAGGCTTTTAAAGTTTGGCAATCAATGCAGGAGCCTCAGTGGGCGAATGTAAATTATGCCAAGCCAGACTTCCAGGCAATAGCATACTATTCTGCCCCAAAGGCAGTAGACCCCAACAAAACCTTGGATGATGTAGACCCAGAACTACTAGCGATGTACAAAAAGTTGGGTATTTCTGTAGATGAACAGAAAAAAATGAACAATGTTGCCATAGACATTGTAGTAGATTCTGTCTCTGTAGCAACTACATTTAAAAAGACCCTTAGCGAAAAGGGAATCATTTTTATGAGTATTTCTGAAGCTATCAAAGAGCATCCAGAACTTGTAAAAAAATATCTTGGAACGGTGGTACCTACTAAAGATAATTTCTATGCCGCATTAAACAGTGCAGTGTTTAGTGATGGCTCATTTTGTTATATCCCAAAAGGTGTTAGATGCCCTATGGAGCTCTCTACTTATTTTAGAATCAATCAAGCAGGAACAGGACAATTTGAAAGAACCCTACTTGTTGCAGACCAAGGAAGCTACGTGTCTTATTTAGAGGGTTGCACCGCACCAAGTAGAGATGAAAATCAATTGCATGCAGCAGTTGTAGAGCTAATTGCCCTAGATGATGCAGAAATTAAATACTCTACGGTACAAAATTGGTATCCTGGAAGTGCAGAGGGAAAAGGAGGCGTGTATAATTTTGTAACCAAAAGAGGGTTGTGCGAAAAAAATGCAAAAATATCTTGGACACAAGTGGAAACAGGAAGCGCCGTTACCTGGAAATATCCTAGTTGTATTTTAAAAGGAGACAATAGCATTGGAGAGTTTTACTCCATAGCGGTAACCAACAACTACCAGCAAGCTGATACTGGAACAAAGATGATTCATCTGGGTAAAAATACGCGAAGCACCATTATAAGCAAGGGTATTTCGGCGGGAAAATCTCAAAATAGTTACCGAGGTTTGGTGAAAATAAATGCAGGGGCTGAGAATGCTCGTAATTTTTCTCAATGTGATTCTCTGCTGATGGGCAATGATTGTGGGGCGCATACATTCCCTTACATAGAGGTTAAGAACAAAACAGCTCAAATAGAGCATGAAGCAACCACAAGTAAAATTGGTGAAGACCAGATATTTTATTGCAACCAGCGAGGAATTGATACAGAAAAGGCTATTGCGCTTGTTGTAAATGGGTTTAGCAAAGAAGTGCTAAATAAACTCCCCATGGAATTTGCTGTAGAAGCTCAAAAGTTATTAGAGATAAGCCTAGAGGGCTCTGTTGGATAAAAAAGAACTACTAAAACAATATTTAAATGAAAAAAATCATCATACTCATTGCGCTGTTTATAGGCGTTAGCGCTTGTAAAAACGACCAAAAAACAACCTTAGTTACCACAGAAAACTCAAACCTTGCGGTTTATAAAGGAGAATTCAT
>CAJWXC010000098.1 GCA_913048215.1 uncultured Flavobacteriaceae bacterium
ACGTGGCATCTGCTTATTAAAATGTTATTTTTGTAGCATAACCTTTTGCCAAAAAAACATGAGTCAAGATCCAAAAAGATATACCATTACTGCCGCCTTACCCTACACAAATGGTCCTGTCCATATTGGGCATTTAGCCGGAGTGTATATTCCTGCAGATATTTACGCTCGTTTTCAGCGCATGCAATCAAAAGATGTTGCCTTTGTTTGTGGTAGTGATGAACATGGAGTGCCTATTACCTTAAAGGCAAAAAAAGAAGGGATTACTCCCCAGCAAGTGGTTGATAAATACCACAGTATCATTAAACAATCTTTTGAGGATTTTGGAATTTCCTTTGACAACTATTCCCGTACAAGTTCAAAAATACATCATGATACCGCTAGTGCGTTTTTTAAAAAACTGCACAGTGAGGGTGCGTTCATAGAAAAAGTAACACAACAATTATATGATGCAGATGCAAATCAATTTCTTGCAGATAGATTTGTGATAGGTACTTGTCCAAAGTGTGGTAATGAAGAAAGTTATGGAGACCAATGCGAAAGCTGCGGGACCTCCCACAACGCAACAGATCTTATAGGGCCAAAAAGTGCTATTACTGGTGCTACTCCTAGCTTAAAAGAAACCAAACACTGGTTTTTACCCTTAGATAAGTACGAGCCATTTTTAAAAGATTGGATTTTAGAGGAGCATCAAAAAGATTGGAAAACAAATGTATACGGCCAGTGTAAATCTTGGATTGATGATGGTCTTCGCCCCAGGGCTGTAACCCGTGATCTAGATTGGGGAATCCCCGTACCTGCCCCAGATGCAGAGGGAAAAGTGCTCTACGTATGGTTTGATGCACCAATTGGTTATATTTCGGCAACCAAGCAGTGGGCAGAAAAACAGGGCAAAGATTGGGAGCCTTACTGGAAAGATAAAGACACCAAACTACTGCATTTTATTGGTAAAGATAATATCGTTTTTCATTGTATCATTTTCCCTAGCATGCTTAAGGCTGAAGGAAGTTACATATTACCAAACAATGTTCCTGCCAATGAATTTTTAAATCTTGAGGGGGATAAAATTTCAACCTCAAAGAATTGGGCTGTATGGCTGCATGAATATCTAGAAGACTTTCCAGACCAGCAAGATGTACTTCGTTATGTACTAACCGCTAATGCTCCTGAGACAAAAGACAATGACTTTACTTGGGCAGATTTTCAAGCAAGAAATAACAATGAGCTTGTGGCTATCTTCGGAAACTTTATAAACCGCGTAACAGTGTTAACTCACAAATACTATGATGGGGTTACTCCTGGTGAGGGAACGCTCTCAACAATAGATACACAGACCTTAAAAACATTACAAGCATATCCAGCGGTTATTGAAAGCTCTATAGAGCGGTACCGTTTTAGAGAGGCGCAACAGGAGCTTATGAATATTGCCCGGTTGGGTAACAAGTACTTGGCAGATCAAGAGCCTTGGAAAACTATAAAAACAGACCCCCAGCGCACCAAAACAGTTATGTATGTTGCCCTTCAAATTGCCACTGCACTAGCTGTTTTAAGTGAACCTTTTTTACCTCATACCTCTAAAAAACTAAAAGCAATGCTTAATATTAGCTCTAGAGAAACTCAAAATGGATTGCAATGGAGCGATGTAGCTACAAGGCAAGTTCTTTTAGCTGGTGGACATACCATACATAAAAACGAACTTCTTTTTAGCAAAATAGAGCAAACACAAATACAGGCACAAATGGATAAACTAGCTGCTAGTAAATTAGCAAATGAGGTTGCTAATAAAGCAATAACACCGCAAAAACAGACCTGCACCTTTGATGATTTTACAAAATTGGACATGCGTGTAGGAACTATCATTGAAGCAGAAAAAATGCCAAAAGCAAAAAAGTTGTTGGTATTGAAAGTAGATACAGGGCTGGATGTAAGAACAATAGTCTCTGGAATTGCAGAGAGTTTCACGCCCCAAGAAATTATAGGAAAAAGAGTAACTGTTTTGGTAAATCTAGCGCCAAGAACCCTTAGAGGGGTAGAAAGCCAAGGCATGATTCTAATGACTCAAATGCCAGAGGGTACACTCGTGTTTGTAAATCCAGATACTGAAGGTGTAAGCAATGGAGATACCATTGCATAGGGATGCTAAAAATTGCAAATCATCCTATCTATAGATATGTGCTTCCAGAGGGACACCGGTTCCCTATGGTTAAATATGAGCTGCTTCCAAAGGTTTTGATAGACCAGAAAATTTGCACTCCAGAAAATTTTTTTAAGCCCCAAAGAGTCTCTCCGGCCCTTATATTAAAAGTTCATGGAGAGCGCTATTACAACAAATTAGTAAATCTATCTCTTGATAAGAAAGAAATTCGGAAAATAGGATTTCCACTAAGACAAGAACTAGTAGACAGAAGTCATTATATTATTGGCGGCACTATCCAGGGGTGCGAGTATGCTTTAACAAATGGTGTTGGCATGAATATCGCTGGAGGAACACACCATGCCTTTAAAGACCACGGAGAGGCCTTCTGCCTTTTAAATGACCAAGGGATAGCAGCGCACTATTTGTTAGAATCAAAAAAAGCCCATAAAATTCTTATTGTCGATCTTGACGTACATCAAGGAAACGGGACAGCAGCGCTTTTTCAAGACAACCCCGATGTATTCACTTTTTCAATGCATGGGGCCAAAAATTACCCATTTAAAAAACAAGCAAGTGATTTAGATATTGGTCTTCAAAACGATACCCAAGATGCTTTGTATCTAGAAATCCTAAAAAACACGTTGCCAAGGTTATTAAAAAAAGTAACCCCTGACTTTATCTTTTATTTAAGCGGCGTAGATATTTTGGCAAGTGATAAATTGGGTAAATTAGGGTGTACCCTGCAGGGATGCAAGCAAAGAGATCGTTTTGTTTTTGAAAGTTGTAAAAAGGCAAATATTCCTGTTCAAGTGAGTATGGGTGGTGGCTACTCTAAAGATATTGATGTTATTTTGGAGGCACACAAAAATACCTTCAAAACAGCGCAGGAAGTTTTTTTCAACAAAGTATTTTAAATCTTTTTTATAAAGTCTTTAAGAGAGTGGCCTTTGGGGACTTCCATCTTCTTTCTTAAATTATAACGGTAGTTATCTACAGAAGCTGCACTAATTCCTAATTGTAATGCAATTTGTTTTGAGGGTTGTCCCAAACGAAGCATGGTTGCAACCTTCTTTTCTTTATCATTTAAGTTGGTATACAATTGGTCTATTTTAGCTCTAAAAGAGTCATTAGTCTCGTTAACTTGCTGGTATAATTGTATTTTCTCTTTATTTTGATCTATATCATTATTAATAAAATGTATGGTATCCTTAACCACAGCCTTGTGGGTGTCGTTTATGACCTTAACCTCTTTTAGTTTTTTCTTGATTTTTTCTAACAGTTCATTTTTTTCTGAAATATGAATAGCAAAATCTGTAATCTGTTTGTTTTTAAAGGCTACTTGGGTATCTAGCGCTTCTTGCTTTATGGAGAGAACCTCTTGTTTGGCAATTAAATTTTCTCTTTTTATGGTATTTAATTTTTTTTGTCTGTAGAAAGATATCAGAAAAAACAAAACAAGTAGCCCTAAAACACCAAAGGTATAATAGGTCTTGTCTCTAGCTCTTTTTTGTTCTGCTTTTGATGCCTGTAATTGAGCATCTCTGGCCTCTAGCTTTGCAGACAATTCATTGTAATTAAACTCTGACTGAATCACATTAAATTTATTTTTTTGCAAAATAGCGCGTAAACTGTCTTTTATCCTGTGATGCTCATTTAGAGATAGTAAGGCGTTTTTTGGATCCTCATTTAATGTGTAAAGCTCAGAAAGTTCTTTATACAAATCCTTCTTTGATTCCTGAAATAAATCAATGTGTTGATTTTTTAAAATGGTTTGTAGTTCCAAAATACCGCTGCCTAATTGCTGTTTGTTTTTATAAATTTTTGCCTGTTGGCTTGCAATGGAAATTTGGTGAGAAAGATTTTGAGAAATTGAAGCTTGTATCCTTGCACTGTCCAAATACTTAGCAGCTTTTGTAAACTTATTTTTTTTGGTGTATGCTTTACTCAAAAAGGTATATCCCTCTGCCAATATATAAGCAACGCTATCCTTTTTATCTATTTGTAAAAGCGCATCATAAATGGGTATAGCCAAGTCTGGTTTGTTTTGTTTTAAGTAAACCTCTGCTCTGTATTTATTTAAAAACTGAATACCCTGTATATTATCAACTTTATCATACATGGTTTGTGCACTGTCGATATATTTTTGGGCAGTAACATATTTTTCTTCTTCAAAATAATGGGCAAACATAAACTCATAAGAATCTCCAATCTCCCAATAAGCGTCAATAGGCTTTGATATAGCAAGGGCCTTTTTTATACACTCTAATGCCGTTTCGTTATTTTTTATGGAAGAGTATAGTTTTGCTAAATCTGTATAGTTTTCTGCCAAGTAGATTTTTGTCTCATTGTCTTGAGGATTTTTCAATAAAAAACTATTTGCATTTAAAAAACTCTCTAAAGACAAATCATAGCGTTCTAGATAGTTGTATGCAAGGCCTTTATTCCTGTAACTATAAGCAATCCCTGGAAAATGTTTTTGATTGGTAACACTGGCATATTGCAAGGCACTATCTGCGTATTGCAGTGTTCTTAAATCATTTTCAAGGTAATTTTCAAGTTTAGAAAACCTATTGTATGCTCTAATGATATTAAAACTATCTTTTTCTACTTTACTAAGTTGCAGTGCCTTTTGAAGGTAATAATTAGCACTATCTTCAGATTTTGTTACAAAATCAAAACCAATTATTAATAAGTTATCAATGCGTGTTGTTGTGGGTAGAGCATTGTTTTGTAGTTGCTGTTTTATATCCTCTATTGTGATATCAGGGGTTTGGACCCCGTCATTTTGAGCCTGCAAAATACCGGTGAGAATAAATAAAACAAAACAAATATTTTTAATCATAACAATATCAAAAATAAACTAAAGAATCAAAATTAACAGCATTGTAGCGAGCAAACAAGTTCATATTTTTCTCATACTCTTGCCTTAGGGTTGCATTTAATTTTAATTTTGTGTTGTAATTGTAGTTAATCCATTTTAATGAATAAAAAACAATTGCTATGAAAAAGAAT
>CAJWXC010000099.1 GCA_913048215.1 uncultured Flavobacteriaceae bacterium
GAAAATGAAGAAGTATTAAGTTATGAAGCTGGATACCGTTACAATAAAGGAAACCTACGTATCAATGTAGATATCTACAGAACAGACTGGGGTAACCGTTTTGTTTCAACTGGAGGACAAACTACAGATGAGAACGGAGCAGATATATTTTTTACAGACCGTTTTACAGACGTAACACAAATACACCAAGGATTAGAATTTGATTTTGAATACCGCATGGATTCAGACGTTTTAAGATGGAGAGGTTATGGATCTATCGGAAACTGGAAGTATGATGGAGAAACTCCTTTTACACGTCAAGATAACGAAACACTAGAATTTATAGAGTTAGATAATAATACATTAACCCTATCTGGTGTGAAAGTTGGTAGAGCTCCTCAAACATCATTTGGTGGTGGAGTTGTTTGGAACATCTGCGAAGGTCTTAGCTTTGATGCAGATTACAACATCTACACAGATTTATACGCAGCAATTGATGCAGATGATGTTGTTGAGGCAGCTCAAGAAGGAGAAAGAGCTCAGTCTGACAGAATAGATGGATACGGGTTATTTGACCTTGGTCTTACATATAAGTTCATGTTTGGTGGTAACAAGCTAACATTAAGAACAAATATGTACAATGCGCTTAATGAAGATTATATCACACGACAAGATAACTTCGGTATAGGTCTTGGAAATGGAAGAACCTATAATGCTAGCTTGCGTTATAACTTCTAATCTAAATTACATATAGTACCATAAAGAGCCATCACATATGTGATGGCTCTTTTGTTTTTTAGTACTTTTACTTTTTAATTAAAAATTTTAATATATGTATCAAGCCATTCAACACTTACACTCCTATTGGGCTTACCTTGTAGTTCTTGCTGTAAGTATAGCCACTATAAATGCACTTTACAGTTTTTTTTCAAACAAAGAGTACAGCTATAAAGATTTTAGACTTTCTTTATTTGCCTTAATCGTAACACACTTGCAGTTTTTAATTGGGCTTGTATTGTATTTTGTGTCTCCACTTGGGCTGCAGTCTATTTCAAACAACTCAATGGGAGTTGTCATGAAAGATAGTACCCTGCGGCTATATGCCGTAGAGCATCCAACAGTAATGCTACTAACGGCAGTGTTTATAACCATAGGATATTCTAAACACAAAAAGAAATTAACCTCACATCCAAAATTTAAAATGCTAGCTATATTTTATACCATAGCATTGGTTTTGCTACTTAGCAGAATTCCGTGGGCGAGTTGGTTCTAAAATCTTAGATGTACAAAAGGCCACTATTGATAGTGGCCTTTTTTTGTGCTGTTGTATTTTTCTAAAGTATGTTATTGCTCTTTCACAAGGTATACAAACACTGGAAAATGATCGCTATATCCTCCTGTGAATGATCCATTTCCAAAGCTTCTGTAAGGATATCCTTTGTATTGCCCCTTTGAGTTTGCTAGATAAGATTTGTTGTAGATTCCTGCCTTATAAAAACGATAGGAGGTATAATCTTTCTTGGTAAATTCTGAAGAGAGAATCATCTGATCAAATAAATTCCAGCCATCTCTCCAAGCCAAGGTGCCTAAACCATTTTTAAACATGTCTTCCATTGGGTTAAAGAGCTGCTTTGTGCCTACATTTTCTCTTTTCTTTTTTGGCTTTAGTATGTCTTTCACACTAGGGCTTGTTGGGTCATCATTTAGATCCCCCATGGTGATAATTTTAGCATACGGCTCTTCCACAAAAATGGAATCCATAATGTGCTTATTAAGTTTTGCTGCGCTAATTCTTTTCTGACGAGATCTTGCCTCTCCACCGCTTCTTGAGGGCCAGTGGTTGACAATAAAGTGCATTTTTTCTCCATCTAGCATACCACTGACTACCAATTGATCTCTAGTAAAAATACGTTTGGTAGGGTCTACATTATCATAAATTAATAGCTCATGTGCGCGGTAATTAGTTGGAGTAAATAATTTTTTCTGGTAGATAAGCGCCACATCAATCCCCCTTCTATCAGGAGAGTCAAACTGTATAATACCATATTGTTTACCCAAAAGAGTTTCTTGGTTTACTAAATCCTCTAATACCTTTCTGTTTTCTGTTTCACAAAGGCCAACAATTGCTGGGGCAGTACCGGTTACATCTGCTCCAATTTCACTTATAACCTTGGCCATATTTTTTAGTTTGGCTTGGTATATTTCTTCTGTCCAGTGATCTTTCCCATCTGGGGTTCTGTCATCATCATAGGTGATAGGATCATTCTCTGTGTCAAAGAGGTTTTCAACGTTATAAAAGGCAATAGTGTTGACCTTATACTGTTTTTTTTGCTGAGCAAAACCGATGCTTGAAACAAGGACAAGTGCAATAAAAAATTGTTTAGTGTAATGCATTTATGAGATGTATTAGTAATGTATAAAAGAGCATATAATTCGTTGAACAAAAGTAATTAATTCCTTTGAAAAACGTACATTTGTTCAAAAGTGATAATAATTTATTAAAGAGAAGGTTAAATTCTCAATAAACATTTAAAATTTCGGAATGAAAAAACTCATGTTAACTTTTTTTACTCTCTTGTTTTTTGCAAGTACAGGTATTGCACAAACTGCAGTAGTAAAAGGACGCGTTGTGGATAGTAATTCAAGTGACGTCATTGGGGATGTAGCTGTTAGTATTAAAGCTAGCACATTCAGCACTGTGACAGACCCAGAAGGTCTTTTTGTGATTCAAGGTGAAGCTCTACCCCAGGGAGAGCAAGTACTTTTGGTCTCAAAGCCCGGCTATTACACACAAAGAATCCAACTTACCATACAAAATGGTGAGACATTAAACCTAAAGACTATTTTACTAGAAGTAGATCTTTCTATCACAGAGGCTCAAATAGGTATTATTAGTCTCTCTGATAATGAACTTGATGAAGATGACGGATCATCTTTTAACACCTCAGGATTATTACAGGCTTCTAGAGATGCATTTTTAAATGCAGCTGCTTTTGATTTTAGTGCAACATTCTTTAGACCAAGAGGGCTAGACAATGCTAACGGAAAAGTGCTTATCAATGGTCTTGAAATGAACAAGCAAATTACAGGACGCCCACAATGGGGTAACTGGGGTGGCCTTAATGATGTACAACGTAATCGTGAATTTTCTATGGGCCTTAAGGCTAGTGATTACACCTTTGGTGATGTTGCAGGGACTACAAACATTATTATGAGAGCTTCCCAGTACCGCCAAGGGGGTCGCGTTTCTTATGCCGCTTCAAATAGAAGTTACCGAGGTCGTGTTATGGGAACCTACAACAGTGGGCTTAACAAAAATGGTTGGGCATATGCAGTTTCTGCAGCACGAAGATTTGGAGATGGTGGATACCAAGAAGGTACTCTGTATGATTCAAACTCATTTTTCGCCTCTGTAGAGAAAAAAATCAACGACAACCATAGCCTTAACCTAACAGCGTTTTATACACCAAATAGAAGAGGAAGGTCCACAGCAATCACCCAAGAGCAAAGAGAGCTAAAGGGGATACGTTACAACCCAAACTGGGGATATCAAGATGGGGAGATTAGAAATAGCCGTATCAGAGAAATTGAGGAACCAATTTTTATGTTAAATCACTATTGGAACATAGGTGAGAAAACAACCTTAAACACAAACATTGGATACCAAACAGGAACAATTAATAATAGCCGTATCGATAACAATGGTAACCGTAACCCCGCAGGGAACTACTACCAGCGATTACCAAGTTACTTCCTGCGCGATGCAAGCCCTACACCTTACCAGTATCAACAAGCATATTTAGCAAGAGAAGAGTTTGTAAACGACGGACAGATTCCTTGGAATACATTATATGATGCCAATATAGACTCACAAGGCAACGCTTTAAGGGCATCGTACATTTTGCAAGACGATGTAAGTAAAGATACTCAAGTGCAGTTTAGCTCTATCCTTTTCTCTGAGCTAACCAGTAATATTACCTTAAATGCTGCTGTAAATTATAGAAGCCTGAAAAGCGAAAACTATGCACAGGTTCGTGATTTACTTGGAAGTAATGGATTTTTAGATATTGATACTTTTGCAAATTCAGAATCTGGAGATGGTGCTGGAGATTTGCAAACAAACATTGCACAAAGTGATGTGCGAAATCCAAACCGTATTGTAGGTGAGGGTGATCGTTACAAGTATAATTTTGATATAACTGCAGATGTTAGCTCTGGATTTGTTCAAGCTCAATTTAAATATAGTAAGGTAGATTTTTATCTAGCTGCTAGTTTGGGGGCAACCAACTACCAACGTAACGGGTTGTATGAAAACGGAAATTACCAAGGTGGGAATAATTCATTTGGAGAAAGTGAAGCGCTAAGCTTTAGCACACTTGGGTTTAAAGGGGGCGCTGTTTATAAACTAACAGGGCGTCACCTTATAGATGTGAATGCTGGGTATTTAACAAAAGCACCAAGTATTAGAAACTCTTTTAGTAATTCTCGCCAAAACAATAATGTTGTAGAAGGCTTGGTAGAAGAGAAAATTCAAAATCTAGATGTAAGTTATATTTTCCGATCTCCTATTTTAAAAGCAAGAGTCACTGGTTTTTATAATGCTATGCAAGACCAGACAGATATCAACTTCTTCTTTACAGAATCTATACAAAATGAAGATGGTGGAGGAACTTTTGTACAGGAAGTCCTCACAGGTATTGAGTCTAGAAGAGCAGGAGCAGAGATAGGAATAGAGGCTCAGGTAACTCCTACAATTAAACTTAAGGGTGCGGCATCAATGGCGCAATATGTATTTACCAATAATCCAAATCAATACTTTACAAGTGATGATTTTGACGGGCCAAAAAGATT
>CAJWXC010000100.1 GCA_913048215.1 uncultured Flavobacteriaceae bacterium
GGATGATAAGCAGGCAAAGCAAGAATATGGCAAGAATACAAATAGAGGCAACAATTCCAAACTCCTTAAGTAGCTGGCTATTTGTTAAAATAAATGTTGCAAAACCAGAGGCTGTTGTAACATTGGTCATTAAGGTTGCGTTTCCAACTTTAGCAATAACGCGTTGCAAAGATTTTGCTTGATTTCCGTGTTGCTTTATTTCTTGTTGGTATTTATTGATCAAGAAAATACAATTTGGGATTCCAATTACAATGATAAGTGGCGGGATCAAAGCAGTTAAAACAGTGATTTCATACCTCAGCAAACCAAGTATTCCAAAAGCCCATAAAACACCAATAATTACTGTAATCATTGATATGAAAGTTGCCCTATAAGATCTAAAGAAGAAGAAGAAAATAAAAGAAGTGACAACCACGGCTGCTCCAATAAACATTCCGATCTCATCAATAATATTCTGAGAGTTTAAAGTCCTGATATAGGGCATGCCAGAGGTGTAGACTTTCATGCCAGTTTTCTTTTCGAAGGCGGCTATTTTGGGAATAAGAACTTTTTCAATAAATATTTTTCTCGCAGGTGTATTTACGATGTCTTTCTTAACATAAACAGCAGTTCTTACAGATTTTTTATCTGGAGAGTATACAATACCACTATAAAAAGGAAGTTTTTCAAAAAGCTCGTATTGAAGTTTTTTTAGTTGTTTCTTATTTAAAACAGAATCTCTCACAAGAGGAACCATCTCAAATCCAATAGTGTCTGTGCGTTTTTTTAATTTTTGAAGATCTCCTATCGAGAGGGTAAGATCTACCTCTGGTGCTGCCCCTAGTTCTTTAGATAAGGTGTTCCAAGCTTTAAAGTTTGTTGGAGTGAATAGTAAACTATCTTTGACACCATATATGATAAGATTCCCTTCTTCTCCAAAGGTGTCCAAAAATGTATTATAGGCGGTGTTTACTTGGTGGTCATCAGGAAGCATGTTTGCTTCGGTATAGGTGAAACGCATATGTTTCCATTGCATCCCAAGAAAGACGGTAAGGGCAGTTATAGCAACCAGAATCAATACCCTATTGCGAAGTATAAAACGCGCCGTGGCACTCCAAAAACCAATGCTAAAAAGTTTGTTCAATGATAGTTGTTTTGTTGTTTTGTAAAGGTAAGAAATCTATTTAGGGCAATTAAAATTATGACCACTCGATTTTTATAAAATATGTTAAGAATTCATCAAAATGACATAGACATTGAAAGGCCTATTTCATTTTTGTTGTAATATGGGATCACTGCTGTTTGAGTTGTAGTTTCTTCTTTTGAAAATAATTTTTTAAAAAAGGGCTGTACCCAGTAGGCAATTTTTGTGCTCAAAATACCAATTCCAGCTGCTGCAACTACATCTGAAAACCAATGCTTATTGTTATACATCCTTAAATATCCGGTTCCAGCGGCTATAAAATATCCAGAAACTCCATACCAGGGTGAAACATCTTTGTATTCTTGATATAAAAACTCAGCCCCCATAAATGCTGTTGCTGTATGGCCAGAAGGAAATGAGGTGAACCCTGTTTGGTTTGGTCTTTGGCGTTTGGTCGTATTTTTTAAAACAGTAACAGAGCTGCCCATTAAAAGATAGGCAGTTGCCAAAACGATGCTTCGATCTTTAAAATTATTTTTTCCTTTTACTCCAAATAAATTTAATCCATACACAGATATAAACGCAAGTGACTGCGTCCCTTCATCCAGGGGGAATGTCTTTTCATTGTCTGAATTAATATTGTTTCTAATAGAGGTGTCTAACTTAGTTAATCTGTCATTATAGAGGCTTAAAGTGCCATAGCCTATGAGTGATACGGGTATAATTAAAGCTTTGTATGAAACCTTAATGTTTTTATCTTGTTGGAGGGTATCTTGGCTTTTAGTCTGTGAAAAGACATTGAAATACATTAAAATAAAGACCAATACAAAGCTTATTTTTTTCATTTTTAAAAGAGCGCCTATTCAGGGTTTTAAATTACCAATAAAAAATTTTGCCTTACTAAAAAAAGACTTAGATACCATAATGTAAAAAAAATAACCCCCTAGATTTAGTTACATTTTAACAGGAAAAGGGGGAAATATTAATTGGATATGATTGTGTGGGTTATACAGTCATAATTTCTTTTTCTTTTACTGCAAGAAGTGCATCGATTTTAGAGATACTCGTATCAGTTAATTTTTGAATATCTTCTTCCAAACTTTTCTTTAAATCGTCACTTGCCCCTTCAATTTCTTTTATGCTATTCATTGCATTTTTACGATCATTTCGTACGCCAACTTTACTGTCTTCCGCTTCTGCTTTTGCTTGTTTTGCAAGCTCCCTTCTGCGTTCTTCTGTCAGGGGTGGAACGTTTATAATTACACTGTCTCCATTATTCATTGGGTTAAAACCAATATTTGCAAGATGAATTCCTTTTTCAATTTCTGGAATCAATCCTTTTTCCCAGGGTGCAATTGTGATGGTCATACCATCTGGCGTTGACACATTGGCAACTTGTGCCAATGGTGTTTGACTACCATAGTAGTTTACCATAACACTACCAACCATGGCAGGAGAAGCCTTTCCAGCTCTAATATTTACAAACTTTTTATTTAAGTGGCTCACGGCATTGTCCATGGCTTCTTTTGCACTGTCAATGATAAATTCTATTTCTTCTTCCATCTGTGTATCCCTAAAAGGGGTTTTTATTTTTGTTTTCTAAACTGCTAGTGTTAAAGATTTACTTTGGTTCCAATATTTTCTCCACAGATTACTTTCATTAAATTGCCGCGAGTATTCATGTCAAAAACAATGATAGGTAGTTTGTTTTCTTGGCTTAAGGTAAATGCAGTAGTATCCATCACATTGAGTCCTTTTTTTAGTACATCCTTGAAAGAAATAAAATCAAATTTAACAGCGTCTTCATTTTTTTCTGGGTCACTAGAATAGATACCATCTACACGAGTCCCTTTTAAAATAACATCTGCATTAATTTCTATAGCCCTTAAAACAGCTGCACTGTCTGTGGTGAAATATGGGTTACCAGTTCCTCCACCAAATATGACAACGCGCCCTTTTTCAAGATGACGCACCGCTTTTCTTTTAATAAAAGGTTCTGCAACTTCGTTTATTTTGATGGCGCTTTGCAATCTTGTAGCAATACCCTGATCCTCAAGAGCTCCTTGGAGAGCAAGTCCGTTAATTACTGTAGCAAGCATACCCATATGGTCTCCCTGAACTCTGTCCATGCCTTTACTGGCTCCTGCAACACCTCTAAAAATATTACCGCCTCCAATTACTATAGCAACTTGTACTCCAGTAGCTGTAATTGCTTTTATATCCTGAGCATATTCTTTTAGTCTTTCTGGGTCAATACCGTACTGAAGGCTGCCCATCAAGGCCTCTCCAGATAGTTTTAAAAGGATTCTGTTATAGTGCATAGTGGTTTTTTAGTAATACAAAAATAGTGAAATTATAAAAGATGTTTCTACCTAAGCATGTAAAAAAGAAAAATCCGTTTTCAACCACAGGGGTCGAAAACGGATTTTATAAGTGTAGATGCTTTATTGTTAAGCTAGAGTAACTCTTTTAAATCCAACTACAGTAGCATCTCCTTTGCTGGAAACGTACTGAGCAACATTTTTCTTTTCATCCATAATAAAGTTTTGATCTAACAAACATTTCTCTTGGTCTAGAGAGGTATTGTCAGAAATAAAACGCTCCATTTTTCCAGGAAGAATTCTATCCCATATTTGTTCTGGTTTTCCCTCTGCTTTTAATTCTGCTTTTGCAGCCTCTTGAGCAGCCGCTAGAGTTTCTGGAGTTAATTGAGACATTGAAATGTATTGAGGAATATTTTTAAGGGTCTTCCCTAAACGTCCTAACTCAATATTGTCTTTCTCAATAACGGCAATTCTTGCTTCTGTTTCATTTGCAACAAACTCATCAGTAAAATCTTTGTAGGATAACGTGGTTGCTCCCATGGAAGCTACTTGCATTGAAACACTTTTACTTACCTCAGCAGCGCTATCACTATTTTTAGATAAGCCAACAAGAGCGCCAATTTTCTTTCCGTGGATGTAAGTTCCAACAAACGGTGCTTCTAGCACTTCAAATCCACCAACTTCTAGTTTTTCACCAATAACACCTGTTTGCTCAATTAGTTTTTCAGCAACGGTCATCTCTGAGTTAAAAGCAGCAGCTAAAAATGCTTCTTTAGTGTCATAATTAATTGCAATGGCAGCCATTTCTTTGGCCATAGCAGCGTATGAGTCATTGTTGGCAACAAAATCTGTTTCACAGTTTAAAGAGATAACAACACCTCTTGTTTGTGCTTCATTTATTTGAGAAACAACGGCCCCTTCACTAGAGTCGCGGTCTGCTCTTTTTTCTGCAATTTTTTGTCCTTTTTTTCTAAGTATACCAATGGCATCCTCTAAATTTCCTTCTGCTTCAACAAGGGCTTTTTTACAGTCCATCATTCCAGCTCCGGTTTTCTTTCTTAATTCGTTTACTTGTGCGGCGGTTATTTTTACCATCGTATCGTTTTTTATTGTTTCCGTATGATTCGGAAATGTATTATTGTATTAGTGAACTTAAAAAGTCGCTTAATAGAATTTCTAGTAGAAAAAAAATTAAACGACCCTTTATCTTAATAGAATCGATATCTACTTTTTCTCTGCAGTAGTATCCTCTTCTTTTACTTGTTTTTTAACAGCTTTTTTCGCTGGTGCTGCTTTTTTAGCTGGAGCTGCTACCGCTTTTTCTTTAGCTGGAGCTGCTACTGCTTCTTCTTTGGCTGGAGCT
>CAJWXC010000101.1 GCA_913048215.1 uncultured Flavobacteriaceae bacterium
ACTGTTTCCTCTAGAGATAACAGACTTCTACCACCTGCAGCATTGGTATGTCCTCCGCCATTGTAATGAGTTCTTGAAAATTCATTCACAGAAAAATCTCCTTTACTTCGAAGTGAAATCTTTACTATGTTTTCTTGCTTGTTTTCGATGAAAATGATAGCAAAAACGATGCCCAACACAGATAGGGCATAGTTTACAAATCCTTCTGTATCTCCCTTTTTGAAATTATTATCGTCAAGTTCTTTTTGCGATATGGTAATGTAAGCTGTATGGTAGTGCTCTAAAACAACTAGATTCTCTAAGGCAACCCCTAGCAGCTTTATTCTTGAACTGGAATTAGTGTCATACACGTTTTGATGAATTTCAGCATTTTTAGCACCATATTCTATCAAAGAAGCTATTACTCTGTGAGTAAGGGCAGTAGTTGATGGAAATCTAAAAGAACCTGTATCTGTCATAATACCCGTGTAGAGTAGGGTAGCTATTTGTGGTGTAATGTGTTTTTGGCCCTCAAGGGCGTCAATAAAATGAAAGATCATCTCACAGGTAGACCCCATAGTGGTGTCAGAGTAGCTTACAAGAGCGTATTGGTCTGGCTGTTGGTGGTGATCAATCATCACAAAGCTGGCTTTGCTTTTCTCTAATGTGGGTTGCATATCTCCCACACGGCTTAGAGAATTAAAATCTAAGGTAAAAATCACATCTGCATTCTCAATAGCTTGAAGGGATTGTGTATTGTGTTTTTCAAAATTAAAAATAGTGTTAGTGCTTGGGAGCCATTTTAAAAAATCAGGAAAATCATTGGGCATTACAACTTGACTTTTTTGACCTATAGATTTTAGGTATAAATCTAACCCAAGGCAGGAGCCTACAGCATCGCCATCTGGATTTTTATGCCCAATAATTACGCAATTTTTTGGGCTAGAGAGAAGTTCTTTTATTTCAGTAGTTAGAGCTGTATTCATAGGCTACGAAGATACAATTAATAACAATATCTATTTCAGAAATTTTAAATGTTCACTGGTTTTTAGTGCATTAAAAAGTGTAGTTTTCATTTTCATTATACCTAATTATTAAATCCATGGGTACTTTCCTAACAATTACTTTCTATTACTATGGCTAGGCAAGACTAATGTTTGAAGCTTTTTGCATACTAAAGATGTCCATTGTATAACTTACTTAATTTTAAATAATTGTTAAGAATGCTTCTTTTTTACTATTGTGCTTACAATTGTAACATAAAAGTTTATTTTTGCACAAAATTTAATAAAATTATGAGAACAGACAGAACTTTTACAATGTTAAAGCCAGACAGTGTTGAAAAAGGAAACATTGGAGCTATTGTAGACAAAATAAATGCAGCAGGTTTTAGAATCGTTGCTATGAAGTTAACGCAAATGACTACCCAAGATGCACAAGAGTTTTACGCAGTACACAGTGAGCGTCCATTTTATGGAGAGTTGGTAAGCTACATGACTCGTGGCCCTGTTGTAGCAGCTATTTTAGAAAAAGAAAATGCAGTTGCAGATTTTAGAACCCTAATAGGTGCAACCAACCCAGCAGATGCTGCTGAGGGTACCATCCGTAAATTATATGCTGCCTCTATGGGAGAGAATGCTGTTCACGGAAGTGACAGCGATGAAAACGCCGCTATTGAAGGAGCGTTTCATTTCTCAGGTAGAGAGATGTTTTAATATAAAAACACATTATATCAAAAAGGCCGTTTATATTTAATAAATGGCCTTTTTTATTTTTTACGCGATATAATTTATCTCAATACTACTTTATCAATTAGTTTTTTACCTAATTCTTCATTAAGCAGGCGTATTATTTTTTCTCTTCCATAACTGAGTTCTTCTCTCAGTACAGAGGAACTTAACTGCACATAAAGAATATCTCTCTCTAAGATTACCTCTGTGGTATAATTAGCAACTCCTGGACCCATGACTTTTAACCAAGCATTTTTGGCATCTACTTTGTCTAATCCCTTAGCAAGTTTTCCTTTGCCGATAAAGGCCTTTAGCACATCACCAATGGTGGATTCTTCTGTGTTTCTTTTTGCCATGATGTTTATTGGAATTAATTAAAATTAAATTTTTCAAAACGTTTGTAGCTGTATTCTTTACCTTGTTTGTTTACAATGCGTAGTTTGTTTTTGGTTGCGTCTTTTACTTTTTCAACCCACATACTCTCAGGGTTTTGATATCGCAAGATGAGCTCACCTGAAGATCCATCTATGGTAAAGGATTCTGTAGCACCATTGTTTTTAAAACTACCATCTAATTGTGGGCTTACTTTGGTTCTCTTACCAGAATTTCCCTCTACAGTAATATAATCTATAACGGTGCTAATTTTGAATTCTTTTACCTCTCCCTGTAGTGTTGTTACCTTTTTAATCTCCCAATATCCTGAGAGATTTTCTTTAAGCTCCTTGGTGTTTTGTTGACAGCTAAAAAGGCTTGTAAATATCACTAACAGTAAACTACTAATTACATACTTTTTCATCTTCTATAATTTAAATAGCATATAGCTTTTGTGAATTTCTTTTACTACGGCTTCTGTTCTTTGGGCATGTGTGTCACTAATAAAGATTTGCCCAAAGCTATCATCATGAACTAGTTTTATTATTTGTGCAACTCGTTGCTGGTCAAGTTTATCAAAAATATCATCTAGAAGTAAAATAGGGGGCACCCCGTTTAATTTTTTTATAAAGTCAAACTGTGCAAGTTTTAGAGCAATTAAAAATGATTTTTGTTGTCCCTGAGAACCAAATTTTTTTATTGGGTAGCCATCTATCTCAAAAACCAAATCATCTTTATGAATACCAAAGCCAGTGTATTGCATCATTTTGTCCTTAGAGATATTGTTTTTAAGTAAGCTCAGTAGGGTAGCATCTTCTAGTTGGCTTTTATAGGAAATGGAAACCTTTTCTACGCTATTACTTATTGCTTTATGGCGGGCCAAAAATATAGGTAAAAACTCTTCTAGAAAAGCGGTTCTTTTCTCAAAGATGGCTGTACCGTATTGTGTGAGTTGGGCATCATAAATATCTAGTGTGTCTTGATTATGTGTTTGGTTTGCAGCAAAATACTTTAGCAAAGAGTTACGCTGCAGGAGTACTTTGTTGTAACTTATTAAATGCTGCAGGTAAGAAGGATCTGCTTGAGAAATAACACCGTCAATAAATTTTCTTCTTGTATCACTTCCCTCTACAATTAAATCACGATCTGCAGGAGAAATCATTACAAGAGGCAGAAAACCAATATGTTCACTAAATTTCTCATAAATTTTAGCATTGCGTTTTACTATTTTTTTATTGCCTCGTTTGGCACTCACATTAATTTTTTCTGGTCTATTATTTTTCACATAACTGCCCTCAATCACAAAGAAATCTGTGCCATGGCGCATATTTTGTCCAGTAATTGGATTAAAATAGCTCTTTCCAAAGGACAGGTGATAAATAGCGTCTAATACGTTTGTTTTTCCTACTCCATTTTGGCCAACAAAGCAATTTATCTTTGCATCGAAGGAAAAAGACTGGGATTCAAAGTTTTTGTAGTTAAGTAAAGAAAGTTGCTCTAGTTGCATTATAATATGATGTTTACAGACTATCTAGCCATCAAATAGCTGTCTATTTTGGTCTTGTTTTTCCTTCTGCAAAATATTGAAAAATAACAAATCTTTTCGCTTTTATATTCTGATAAAAATTTTATTTTTGCGGTACATAAAAAATCAATCTATGGCAACGTACAAAAAACGAGGCGGAAAAGTAAAATCAAAGTCAGAGGCAGTAAATGATTCTGAACTTTTAGAAGGAGAAAGTACAACAGCTGAGGTATTTAATACTCTAGATCAAACCGCCAACAAAACGGAGGAGTGGGTTGAGAAAAACCAAAAAGTTATTTTAATAGCTGTAGGTGCTATTGCCCTTGTTGTATTAGCGTATTTAGGTTTTGTAAATGTTATACAAGAGCCTAAGGAGAAAGAGGCGATGAGTGAAATGTACCAAGCACAAGAGTATTTTGACCAAGCATTGACTGCTCCAACGGCAAGTGATTCTCTTTACAACCTTGCTCTTAATGGTGGAAATAGTAAATATGGTTTTTTAGATATCATAGAAAATTATGGGGGAACAAAAGCGGCTAACCTTTCTAATTACTACGCAGGTGTAGCCTACCTAAACACCAATGACTACAAAAATGCAATATCTTATCTAGATACTTTTAGTAGTGATGATGCTATGTTAGGACCTATAGCAAAAGGTGCTATTGCTGATGCTTTTGTACAATTAAACCAATTAGATAAAGCCCTTGAGTATTATCAAATTGCTGCAAGTTTGCAGGATAATGAGTTTACCACACCCAGATTTTTACTAAAAGCAGGTATCATTGCTTTAGAAACTGGAAACACCGCAAAAGCTGTAACTCATTTTACAACCATTACTCAGATGTATTCTAAAGCTACAGAGGCTGTGAAAGCCAAGGCGTATTTAAGCAAAGCAAAAGCAATGCAATAAATTAATCTACCTTACTGGATAGACCCTATGGCAACAAAAAATACAAACTTATCTGTATATGATAAAGCAACAATCCCAAATGCGAAAAATTTTCGGTTTGGGATTGTTGTTT
>CAJWXC010000102.1 GCA_913048215.1 uncultured Flavobacteriaceae bacterium
CTAAATTAAAATTCCTTTAGTTGTTGGCTTTAAATATTCTGGAAACCTATATTGTACCACCCCTTGAAGAGCCTATAAGGCTTTCTGACCTTAGGGCAGGAACTTTCTCTTTGATAGTATCTAGAAAAGCGTTTACAAAACTCATTAAAGCAAATTTGGTGCTCGTAAACAACAAGAAAAGTACCACGGCAACACCTCTTTTGGGAGGAGAAATCATCACCGTTTTTAGGGATCAAACTCCCTCAAACAAACCTAGTATTACAATTGCTTTGGAAGTTATCTATGAGGATGAGTATCTAGCAATAATAAACAAACCTCCAGGGGTTGAGGTGAGCGGTAACAAAAGATATACCATAACAAATGCACTTGACAAGGCCCTTAAAAAAAGTAACCAAAAAGACGCTTTGCAACGTCCAGAGCCCATTCACAGGCTAGATTATCCAACAAGTGGTTGTCTACTAATAGGTAAAACTGCAAGCAGTGTAATGAAGCTTAATAGAGCCTTCCAAGAAAAAAAGATAGATAAAGTATATTATGCCATTACTATAGGGAACCAAAAAACTAGTGGTATTATTAAAGTTCCTCTTGAAGGGAAATCATGTATTTCACATTTTAAAGTTATTGACAGTGTTGCCTCTATAAAATACGGAGTGCTAAACTTAGTTAAGCTTATTCCAGAAACTGGAAGAAAACACCAACTAAGAAAACACTTAGCGGCTATCCAGTGTCCTATCATGGGTGATTTAAAATACGGTAATCCCAATGCTACAGGTCAAGGAAACGGCTTGTATTTACACGCCTACTCTCTAGAGTTTAAACATCCAGAAACAGGAGTAGTCATTTCTAAAACCCTACAATTACCCAAAAAATTTACCCGTATATTCAAACAAATAAGGCTGTAGGACCTTAGTTTGTTTATGCTATTTAAATTGTATTTTTAAATTTTAAAACATGAATCTATGCTACCATGGCACCAATACCTTTTAGGGCTTGTTTTTATAATAGCTGGAGCCAACCATTTTAGAACTCCAAAAATATACGAGCGTATCATGCCTTTGTATATTCCATCTCCAAGTTTTATGGTGCTACTCTCGGGTATTACTGAAATGATTGCTGGATTTTTAATTCTCAATCCACAAACTCAAACAATTGGAGTGTGGGCCATAATAGGACAGTTAGTCGTTTTTTTGACAGTACATGTTTATATGTTGCAGGAAAAGGAAGCTTCCTTGCAACTACCTAAATGGTTTCTTGTGCTCAGAATTCCATTACAATTTGGTATGATGTATTGGGCCTCTCAATACATAGATGTATGAATTTATTTGAAGAAAATCAAGAGCTAGAAAAAGTTATCCTACCCATGCAAGATGCAGAAGTGATTTACTATCCAAATTTTTATACCCAGGCAAAAGCTGTATTACTTCAAGAAAAAATAGAACAACAAACCCCCTGGCAAGAAGACGATATTAAACTCTTTGGAAAGGTTTTCAAGCAGCCCAGACTAACAGCTTTGTATGGAGATAGCAACAAACCCTATAGCTATTCAAACATAACTATGTTTCCAAACCAATGGAGTCCAACACTATTAAAAATAAAACAAGACATTGAGGCCATTAGTAATCAAAAATTTACATCGGTGTTGCTAAATTTATACCGTGACGGCAAAGACTCAAACGGATGGCACAGCGATGATGAAAAAGAGTTAGGGAAACATCCTTTTATAGCATCGGTATCTTTTGGAGCTAAAAGAATCTTTCATTTTAGGCACAAAATAAATAACAATCTAAAATTTAAGATAGAATTACAACCTGGTAGTTTACTGCTCATGGGAGGGCCAACACAAGAGTTTTGGAAACATCAAATTCCAAAAACAAAAAGAAAAATAGCACCTAGGATAAATCTAACTTTTAGGAATATCAAGGATTCTTTTTCTTAAGGATCAAAGAAGATTAACCATATATTTCGTTTAAGATACTTGCCAAACGCAGTCCTGCTTTTTGGAGTTGTTTTCTGGATACATTTACATATCTGTACATGTATTTATATCCCAAATTATCTCCAACACTAGTATTGGCATAAACATCTTCACACAAAGCGCGGCTCTCATACATCCAGTCTGTAACGGCGCCACTTTGTATGGTTTGAATTTCTTTTTTACTGAGAACATCCACGTTGTTGGTTAATTCTGTATAGCTCATTGCATAGCCTTCTATAATCTTAGTATCCCAGACACTGTGCAAATTAGTTTGTTTTCCAAACCATTTTACTTTAAAGGAGTTTCCTCCTTTATCTTCTTTAAGCCCAACATGAAGTGGCATGTGCAGATCACCAATAAAATGCACCAACATTCTTAAGTAAAATTCTTTATCTTTTTGGCTAGAAGTAGCATCCTTTAAAACATCTATACAATTTTGTATGCCCATAATAATATCTCCTTTTTTGTTTTTAGGAGTATTTTCATACCTGGCCCCGAATGGAAAACTCACATAATGCCAAGGAGCGTATTTTCTGTAGGCGTCGTCACTGCGTATCTCATCTGCATAGGTAGACACAAAAGCCAAAGATTCTCCACCCAGTAGGGCAGAAATTTTCTTTGCTGCCTTTTTAGATAAATGCTTGGTAGCAATTTCTCCCATGGTGCGATGTCCTGTCTTTCCCCAATCTTCTGAGGCTATAAGGGAGGAACTATAAAACAACACGACAAACACTACACTAAAAAGAGATCTCATAAGACAATTATTTTACACAAATATAACAAGAGTATGTCCAAGAGAATTACAATTTGTTTTGGAAATTTTAGAAAAACACACACATCAAGAAACCTATAGCCATAAATTTGTAAGTACTGTATTCTCAATTCTGAATTAAAAAAACTATTTTGCAGTAAAAGACACTCATGCAAGAAACTGCCATACAAATAATAGAAGACACCACCCCCTTATTTACCAATGACACGATTGTCTTTGGTATATTGATGATTGCCCTAGGATTTATATTTTATACTTCCTCAAAAAAGCAGGGCCCTTGGAAGGTATTTTATAGTATTGTTCCTGCATTATTCATCGCTTATTTTATTCCGGCATTACTCACCACTACAGGAGTTATTGCTCCAGAGTGGACAAGCATTTCTCAAACTGGTGAGGTTAGCTCTGGGAAAACAAGCCTGTATTATGTTGCCAGTAGATACCTACTGCCCGCCGCACTGGTTTTAATGACCCTGAGTATAGATTTAAAAGCTGTTTTTAATCTAGGACCAAAAGCCCTAATTATGTTTTTAACGGGTACCGCTGGTATAATAATAGGAGGCCCTGTTGCTGTTTTATTGGTGGGTAGTTTTTGGCCGGAGGCAGTTGGTGGCCAGGGAGCAGATGCCGTATGGAGAGGTTTATCTACCCTAGCTGGAAGCTGGATTGGTGGAGGTGCAAATCAAACGGCGATGTTGGAGGTATATGGTTACAACCAAGCGCTGTATGGAGGGATGGTTTTTGTAGATATAGTAATAGCCAATGTATGGATGGCCCTTATACTAATAGGCATAGGTAAGTCAAAAAAAATAGACAAATGGTTGGGTGCAGACACCACAGCCATTGAAGAGTTAAAAGAAAAAGTCTCTAACTACACCCAACAGGTAAGTAGAAACCCATCACTTACAGATCTTATGATTCTGGCAGCGATAGCGTTTGGCACCGTTGGATTTGCTCATTTTGGAGCAGGATACCTAAGCGCCTTTTTTACAGATTTTGTAAACGGTTTAACTCCTGGATTGACACGTAATTTATTTACCTTTTTAAGCTCTTCTTTTTTCTGGATGATTTCTATTACAACTCTTATTGGAATTGTGTTATCCTACACCAAACTAAGAACCTATGAGGGAGCAGGCGCCAGTAAATTTGGAAGTGTTTTTATCTACATATTGGTTGCTACCATAGGGATGAAGATGGATTTAATGCTCATTTTCGACAACTGGCAACTCATTATTATAGGCGCCGTTTGGATGAGTATTCATGCAGGACTGCTTATACTAGTTGCTAAGTTAATTAAGGCACCTTTTTTCTTTTTAGCAGTAGGATCACAAGCAAATGTTGGTGGTGCTGCCTCTGCCCCTATTGTGGCTTCAGCATTTCATCCTTCTTTGGCAACAGTAGGCGTTTTACTGGCAGTGTTTGGGTATGCCATTGGTACAATTGGCGCCGTGGCATGTACTTTTTTAATGCAACTAGCAGCCGCTGGATAAGAAAAAAGTGTATTGAAAATAGAAACATTCTCTCTTTTGTTTTCTGAAATTTTACCTCATCTTTACCTTGCCAAACAACAAGCTACTATGAAACAACTTACCCTATTACTTGTGTGCAGTCTAATGCTCATAAATTGCACCACCCCAAAAGAAAACCAAATGAGACTCTCAGGCTTTGTAAAAGGCATGAAAGAGGGAACTTTACTACTCCAAAAAACCAAAAACAATAGCTTTATCACTGTTGATTCTATGATTGTTGAGGGAGATGCACATTTTAATTTTTCTGAAATAATAGAAAGTCCTGAATTATATTTTTTAAGCTTGAAAATACAAAACATAGACAGGGAAGTTGGTGCCATTGCATTTTTTGCAGAACCCG
>CAJWXC010000103.1 GCA_913048215.1 uncultured Flavobacteriaceae bacterium
CTTCTAAAAGGCTTACAATACTTTTATCTATACAACTCAAAGAACAGCATAAAACGACTAAAAATTGACAGACATTTATGTTTTTTCTTTTTTAACAAGCTATTTTGCTCCATATATTTGTTCTAGGAATGGTGAACACTTGAGGGTTACTTTTCTTGTAATCTCTTTTTTAGAATACTATTTCTTATCAATAACCAAAGTGTTAATAGGGGATGAATAATAACAAATATCCAAATATTTGCCTCTTCATATGTTATGCCTGTCTTACTTGCTATCCATCTTAATATATCTACGCATATCTGAAACAACTCTTGCATACTATTTTTGTTTTAAACAAATATAACTAAAAGGGAAAAGAGGTGTGATACAACCTTGATACAGAAAACCCTCACATTTCTGTAAGGGTTTTGTATTGGGAGTTGTTTAAAATAGTTTTTACTGCTTTGTAAATAGTAGAATATCATCATTATCGGTTATGGATAACTCAGTTCCAAATTCTATCAATATCCCCGCTAGGACCTCGCCAGATTCTGTAGTGAATACAAACTGGCTAGAACCTTCTGGAAAATTTGTATAGGTGAAATTATCTGTATCGCTTACAAAACAAGGTACAGAGTTGCCATTTTGATCTTCATTAAAATGAAAATATACCGTCCCAGAACTAGCAGTTGCAGTGATGTAATTTTCATTTGCACAGGTTGCTATTAAATCTACGGGGCCACCTGCATTGACAATAGAAGTTAAATTCCATCTTCCTTGTAAAGACAGTGAGTTTTCATTGTCTGAGCAGGGTAAAAAAGCAACAATTTCACGATATATATCTTTCTCAAAATCTGCAAGTAAATTAGAACAATCAATATACTGGGTGAGTGCATCTTTGTACGCTAAACAATTCTCAACATTTGAAACTGCAGTGTAACGCACCTCTGCCTCCAATAAATTAGCGGTTAATGTAAGTTCTCCAGGGCACCCGTTCTCATCGGTTTCACAGGAGATAATCAATAGGGCTATTATTATATAAAAGAGATTTTTCATAATGCTTAATTTTTACAGCAATTTAAATAATAAGATTAAAAGTGGCGTTACAAATCGCTTAAAAATAAAATTGTTTTTGCTACAACGTTAGTAAGTGCCTTTGGCATACTACTCTGGGGGTAGGGATGTTTACCATTAAAAACATGGTTAGCTTCTGGGGCTATAAAAAGCTCGCTAAAACTACTCCATTGGTGTAAATTTTGAGCCTCTTGCAAGGGCACTGTAGTGTCCAGATCTCCATGAATAAGTAACAGGGGTTTTTCTAATTCTTGCGCCGCTCTTTTGATAGTTAGTCGCTTTTTATTTTCTATAAAATTGGTGTAAAACTGCCAGTAGTGAGGCATTTGCTGTTTTGTTCTTCCGTTTTGCACATAATACACTCCTTGTTTTTTAAACTCTAAAAATCCTGGGGTGTTTTCTTGAAAACGCGCCCTGTAGTCACTCACTCCAGCCCAGGTAACCACTTTTGCTACTCTTGGGTCTTCTTGAGCTTTAATAAGCACAATACCACCCCCTCTACTGTGGCCAATTAGATTAATTTTTGAAATATCTATCTGATTTTTATATGTAGTACTTGTACAAATAAAATCTAGCACTCTATCTACATCCTCAAGCTCTAAGGAGTAATTATTTTGTGCAAAAGCCTCTAGATCTGGAAAATCAATGGGCTGTTTTACAGTTCCTCCATTGTGGGAAAAATTAAATTTCAGAAAAAAGAATCCTGCCTTTGCAAAAGCATTGGCTACCAAATGCCAAGGACCCCAATCTTTAAACCCTTTATAACCATGACAAAAAATTACGATAGCCTTTGCCTTATCGTTATTCTTATAGTAGGTATCATACACAATAGGTTTTTGTGAAGCGTTTAAAGGAGCTAGTACTTGGTTTGTGTTTATGCGCATTACACTTCTTTTTCTTTAAAATCAATGGTCATATCACATATTTCTTGAATAAGGGACACCAGCTGTTCTTTAAATAACTCAAGGGTTTGTTGAGTGATAACATGGTCTTTTTTAGATTGCTCTTTAACCCCAAATTTTAAAAACCCACCACCTAAGTTTTTAAAAGAAATAATCCCTCCATATACCTGGGTAATTGGCACTGTATTATTGTAAATAAGCGCGTAGGTTAGTACCTGGAACGCTTTGCTAAAGGAGTATTCTTCCCTGATTTTTTCCCAGTGCGAAACCACCAGATCTTTTTGTTCTACTTTGCCTGTTTTGTAATCAATAATACGCAAATCACCATTGTATTTATCTATGCGGTCTACCTTCCCGCCAACACGTACTGGAAAATTCAATCCAGGAACTTCAAGGTCTATGAACAAATCTTCCTGTTCAAGAGCTTTAATAATAATTTCATTTCCCGCTTTTACCTCTTTGATTTCAAAATCAATAAAATTGGATACATACTTTTTTGCAACTTCAAAGATGAGCAAGTTTTTACCTCTAGAGAAATCTCCTCCCTTAAAGCTTTTTGTAAACTGTATCGTGATTTGTGCTGTAATTTTAGGGTAAATACTCTCTAAATCTGCAACAGATAATACCTTAGACACAAAGGGAGTATACAAGACCTCAAGGGTGTCATGTACGATGGTTCCAAGGGTACTGGCAGCCACTGTTTCTTCTACTTCTTGCTGTTGTGTTATTTTTAAAATTTTCTGCAGGTAGAAATCTATAGGGTTGCGTATATAACTGGTAAGAGAGGAAGGAGAAAACCCTCCAGAGGCTATTTCTTGCAAACGCTCCAATATCTTTGGCGTCTTTTTTATGTGTGCTAGTGTTTTTTGAGCTATAGCTATCCTTGGGCTTACAGTAGTTTGGGTGATTGTATGATTGGCCTCATTAGCCACTTCAAGTTGTAATAAAAATCTACTTTTCTCACCTGTATTAAGCCCCTCTGAGTGTGTATTGTATAATAGAGTAGCCGTTTCTACTCTATGTAATAAATGGGTGAAATGATAGGTATAAATCGCATCTTTCTCTGTAAAACTTGGCAGTTTATATTGCTTTTTTAAATCATAGGTAATAAAAGAGGCGTTTGATTTTCCGGAGGGTAAAGTCCCTTCATTTACAGAGGTCATTATTACATTTTTAAAGTCTAACACCCTTGACTCCAAAACACCCATAATTTGAAGCCCTTGGTAAGCCTCTCCCTTAAAATCTAGTGTTGTATTTGCTATAAGTTCTCTGTAAAGCTGTTGCACTGTTTTAAGTGAGGTTATATAGCTGTAGGAATCGTTAAGAGCAGCAATTTTCAAAAAAATCTCTTGCAGGTGAGATACAGAAACCTCCTCAATAGCGCTTTGACTTTGAAGGGTTGCACGCTTGAGAAGTGTATTACAACAGGCAATGGCTATACTACTATCAAGGCCCCAATCTTGAAATAACAGCTGTAATACCTCATGATCTTTTGGGTCTGAAATTGACAGCAAATACTCTTGGGTACTATGGGTTATATTCTCTCTTTTAATCTGAGCCAACATAGCGTCTGCACTTACCATAATCTGGCTTGTAAAAGGGTGGCTTAAAATAGATTGTACATCTTTATAGTAGTAACTACTAGCAGGTTTCACTTTTACTGTAAACAGAATTTCAAAAAAAGTTGCATAAGGCATCGTTTTTAATGCCACACCCATGGTAATATTTACTTGATCTACATTATTTGGCAGTGAGTGTAATAAAGGAACTAAAAGGGTTTCATCTGCCAAAACAATTGCTGTTTGGGCTAGTTGCTCTTTGGTATATGTGGCCAAAAGATTGCCCACATATTTGACTTGGCCTATGTTTTTTTGAACTCCTACAAATGAGAATGCCTTTGGTTTTTTGAAATTACTAGCAATACTTTTGAAAGGGTTTTTTTGGTAATACTTCCAGTTATTTTTGTACCCTCTTAAAAATAAAGATGCGCTATGGGCAGTATCTTCAAAGAAATAGCTGTCTGTGTCCCAAATAACCTCGTTTTGATCTAGTTCTAGAAGTTCTTGAAACAGGTGCTGCTCTGCGGTATTAAGTGCATTAAACCCAATAAAAACATGCTTGGTATCTTGATTAGCCTCTAAGTAATGAGAAATGTCTTCGGCCGCTTTTCTATACACAAGGCCTTGATAGCCTTGATGATCTTTGAGTAAACTTTCTTTAAGAATCTTGTAAAATTCTTGAAGGCTATTCCAAAAAGCGAGGTATTTTTCTATTAATGGGGTGCTATCTTCTCTAAGATACCAGTGATTTAAATCTTGAATATCATTCAGATAATTAAAAAACGAATGAGTATCTAAAAGATAGCGATCAATCTCATTGAAATCTCCTAGTAATGTGGTTGCCCATAAGCTATAGGTGTCAAAACTCTCTTTCTCTGGAATACTATCAAGTTTAAGGTAGGTTTCATAACTTTTAAATAACAAGGCCGTTGGGTCAATGATATGTAGGTCAGAAACATTTTCAATGAATGTTTCTATGCTAATAATTTTAGGGGCAAAGCTTGTGTGAAGGGCTTGCTTTTTTAGGTGGTTTAAAAGAAATCCTCCTGCTCTTTTACTTGGAAGAAT
>CAJWXC010000104.1 GCA_913048215.1 uncultured Flavobacteriaceae bacterium
AAATTAAAATAAAGGATTGTATTAAAGCTTTGGCAGGCTAATTGCAAAGGCTAATAGAGATAGTGAAATCTATATTTTTGAAAAGTAAACATCGCTTTCAATGAGTAAAAAAAATAAAGTATTACTTGCTTTAGTAATTGGTATGGTATTTTATATGTGGGCAGAACTAGCTGTTGGTATTTTCTTCCAAAACAGCTGGGGAGGAAGTTAAAGTTTGGTTTATTGAATCAACCTTTTGTAGCTTTTACAATTTAATTACAGAAAGAGATATAACTAAAAAGCGGTGCAATTGCACCGCTTTTTTTTAAACATAAAACAATAAGTTTTTACGCCTTGGCCATACGTGCATTTACAGCATCCCAGTTAATTACATTAAAAAAGGCACTCACGTAATCTGGTCTTCTGTTTTGGTAGTTTAGGTAGTATGCGTGTTCCCATACATCAATACCTAAAATTGGTGTCCCGCCACAACCAACACCTGGCATAAGAGGATTGTCTTGGTTAGGGCAACCACATACATCTAAGGATCCATCTTTAGCTACACACAAAAATGCCCATCCAGACCCAAATTGGGTTTTGGCGGCCGTAGCAAAAGTTTCTTTAAAAGCATCAAAACTTCCAAAAGAAGCATCAATAGCTGCTGCTACTGCGCCTGTTGGTGCACCTCCACCCTCTGGAGACATTACTTCCCAAAACAAAGAGTGGTTGTAAAAACCGCCACCATTATTTCTTACTGCTTTGTTGTTCATGTCAAGGTTTTGAAGAATTTCTTCAATGCTATTTCCTTCCATGTCTGTACCCTTAATAGCTGCGTTGAGGTTGTTTGTATATCCTTGGTGATGTTTTCCGTGATGGATCTCCATGGTTCTTTGATCTATATTTGGTTCTAATGCATCGTGAGCATATGATAATTGTGGTAATTCAAAAGCCATAATATGTGTTTTTAAAATTATTGTTTTTTAAGCTACGCAAAGTTACACATTAAGGACTAATTATTGTGTTATAGAAATATTAAGGTTTTAATACCTCTTTAGAAAGCTTTTATTAGCCTCTACTTTTGCGTATTTTAGTGCAAAATATTGCGACTTGAAAAACAACCCACCCTTTTTAATTTATGATGCCGCAGCAGGCAGCGGTAAAACGTATACACTAGTGAGAGCCTACCTTGGTTTTTTGCTGGGCCAACAAAAAAACAATTATTACAGCTCCCTTTTAGCCCTTACCTTTACCAACAAGGCTGTTGCAGAGATGAAAGATCGCATCATTGAGAATTTAGTTATCTTTTCTTCAACATCTTCTATTACAACACCACCACAGATGATGGAAGATCTAGCATCAGAGTTGCAAATAGGATTGCCCAAAATACAAACAAGGGCAAATGCAATTCTTATACACATATTACACAATTATGCAGGCTTTAGTGTAGAAACTATCGATAAGTTTAACCACCGCCTTATTAGAACTTTTGCAAAAGACCTCTCCTTGCCCAGTAATTTTGAGGTGGTGCTTGACCCAACGGTACTACTCACAGAAGCTGTAGACAAGCTTATAGATAAAACAGGGGTACACCAAGCCATCACAAAGGTCTTAGTTGACTTTGCTCTTGAAAAAGCGGATGATGACAAATCTTGGGATATTTCCAAAGATATTCTAAAGGCTGCAAAGCTTCTAAACAACGAAGATGATGCCCTACATCTCTCTGTTTTGAAAGACAAAACACTTTCAGACTTTGGAGATTTTAAAAAAGAGTTGCAGAAGCATAAACATCTTTGTGAAGAAATCATATCACAAGCAACCCATAAAGTTTCTGATATTTTAATTACACATGGCCTGGATAGAAACGCATTCTCAAGAGGCTCGTTTATTACCTTTATAGAAAGGTTAAAAAGTAAAGAGTACGCTAAGATAGAGTTTTCTGCCGCGTGGATACAAGACCTTGCACAAAAACCAATGTATAGCGCTACTTGGGCAAAAAAAAATGAGATCCTTGCAGCAATCATAGACAAAAACCAAGTGGTGTTTGAAGCCTTTGTTGCCACTGCACAAAAACAAGTAAATACCCTTAGGTTTGTAGCGGCTATTTTAAAAAACCTTACGCCGCTGTCTGTAATTAATTTGGTAAGTAAAGAACTTGCCACACTACAAGAGGAGCAAAACTTGGTGCCAATAGCGCAGTTTAACGCCTTGATTCATAAAGAAATAAAAGACCAACCCGCGCCCTTTATCTATGAGCGTTTGGGAGAGCGGTACAGTCATTTCTTTATTGATGAGTTTCAAGACACCTCTGTCATGCAATGGCAAAATATGATTCCTTTGTTAGACAACTCTTTATCTCAGGCACAAAGTTCAAAAGAAGGTTCGCTACTTTTAGTGGGAGATGTAAAACAAGCAATTTACAGATGGAGAGGAGGTAACCCAGAACAATTTTTATCTCTCATCCATGAAAAATCTGATTTTGACACCGTAGATCCCGTAGTAGAAAATCTCGAAAAAAATTACCGTAGTTTAAAAGAGATTATTTCATTTAACAATGATTTTTTCTCTTATATAGCACAATACTTAGAAGATCCACAGCATGAAAAATTATATCTAGAGGGAAACAAACAACAGAGTACAGAAAAGGTACATGGATATGTTAATTTAGAATTTATTGAAGCTCAAAACAAGGAAGAAAAAAATCAATTATACGCAGAAAAAACTCTTGCCATCGTTAAGCAACTAAACCAGAAAGGGTTTGCTTACCGTGATATTTGCGTACTAACCCGCAAGAAAGATGATGGGGTGTTTTTAAGTACCTATCTAATGGAGCATGAAATAAGCGTTATTTCTTCTGAGACCTTACTTTTAGAAAACGCAGCTGTTGTTAAATGTATTTATAACACCATTTTACTAAGCGTACAGCCCACAGATATACAAACCAAAATACGTGTGCTAGATTTCTTGCACGCTCATTTTAAAATAGTCGTAGATAAGCACTCCTTTTTCACCTCATTTTTGGAGAAAGATGCCTTGTTTTCTAAAACATTAAAAAAATACAATATTGATTTCGACCTTCAGCAGGTCGTGCAAAAATCTTTGTACCAAGGGGCAGAGTATATTGTAAAACACTTTGGCTTAGATAAAATAGCAGATGCTTACTTGTATGGTTTTATGGATCTTGTTTTTGAATACCAACAAAAACCACAAGCAGACACCTTGGGTTTTATAGATTTTTGGGAAACAAAAAGACAGACAGCTTCCATAGCCCTAGGAGAGAGCACTAACGGCGTTCGGTTTATGACTATCCACAAGGCCAAAGGTCTCGAGTTTCCCGCTGTGATATTTCCATATGCCAATGTAGAGCTCTACAAAGAGCAGGAACCCAAAACGTGGATTTCTGTGCCTGATACTTGGAGTCAAGACTTTGATCACACACTTATTAACTACAATAAAAACATTGCCACTTTTAACGATCAAGGGGCAGCTATTCATAAAAAAAGAAGGCAAACCCTAGCCCTAGATAATTACAACCTATTGTACGTAACCCTTACCCGCGCCGTAGAGCAGCTGTATATTATTACAGAGAGCCCTAAAAAAGTGAAAGATACCCTCAAAAATTTTCAACAACTTTTTTCTGAATTTTTAAAACATAAGGGCAAGTGGGATGACGGCCAAAAGGTGTATACCTTCGGAAATTTTAGCCCTCAGACCTACGGGAAAACCAAACAAGCCAGTAAGCAGATTTCCCCAGAGTTTATAAGTAGCACTCCACAAGAGCATAATTTACATATTATAAACAACACAGGTATTGCCTTAGATATCAATACAAAAGAGGCCATCGCAGAAGGAAATCTTTTTCATGACGCCATGCAGGAGATCAAACATCATGGTGATGAAGCTTTTGTTTTTCAAAAATTAAGGCGTTTAGCTATTATTTCAGAAGAAAAAATAGCCGCCTTACAACTAAAGGTGCAAACGGTATTACAAGAACCGGAGCTAGCCCCTTTATTTGATAATGATGCCCAGGTGTATAATGAGCGTGATATTATTACAAAGCAAGGACACACCCTAAGGCCAGATAGATTAAATTTTTACCCTCAAACCAACTCAGTAACAATTGTAGATTATAAAACAGGTACTCCAAGCTATGACCATGAAGATCAAATTAATGGCTATGCAAGCGCCCTTGCTGAGATGGGTTACAATATTAAAGACAAAATTTTGGTCTATACAAACCAAACAATACTGATAAATAAAATCTAACTTTGTTTTTTTAAATTCATCGTAAACCACACATATGTACGGAAACATCAAAGAGCATTTACAAAAGGAAATTCAGGAAATTAAAGATAATGGTCTTTTTAAAACAGAACGAATCATCACTTCCCCTCA
>CAJWXC010000105.1 GCA_913048215.1 uncultured Flavobacteriaceae bacterium
TTACTAACTTTCCTGTATTGGATGTATTTGTTAAAGTAGCGTGCCATATTGCCCGCGGAGGAACTCTAGAGGTTATTGGAAAACAAGTAGATGCTCTTAAAGAATTACGGGGCATACGCCCTACTATAAATCAAGATGCAAACCAAATTATGGGGAGCGTGATTTATATAGATAACTACGGAAATGTGATTACTAACATTACCAAATCAAAATTTGAAGAAATTGCAAAAGGAAGATCTTTTAAAATAACGGCTAGAACTGCAAACTTTACTACCATACACAGCCATTACAGTGATGCTATTAATTTTGATACTCCAATTGGCAAAAGAGATGAGGACGGTAAAAAAATTGCACTTTGGAACTCCTCAAACTATTTAGAACTCTCTATCTACAAAAGCAATCCTGCAACAGTTGGGAGTGCCAAGTCTTTGTTTGGATTACAGTACAGAGACACCATAACTATAAATTTTAATACCAGCGCTTAACCATACAGTAATTTTTTAAATATATGTTTACACGCATAGTAAAAATGGAGTTTCAAGAAGATAAAATAGCCTCTTTTTTGGCAAATTTTGAAGCCGTAAAACACAACATAAGACACTTTAAAGGCTGTTTGCATTTAGAGCTATGGAGAGACAAGCACAGGCCAACTATTTTTTTTACTTACAGTAAATGGGAAAAAGAAAGTGATTTAGAAAACTATAGAAACAGCGAATTATTTAAAGGAGTTTGGGCAACAACTAAACCTATGTTTGAGGCAAAAGCAAATGCATGGAGCGTAGATACCCATAGCGAAGTTATAAAATAGTATCATACACAAAACATCATTATGGAGTCTAATTGGGTAGTTTTATACCTTGATTTTGGCTCTTTTTTTTGTGGCTAGTTTTTGGTTTGTGATGGCCAATAAATTACTGCAAGAGGCTAGACTTATAAACATAGTGGGCAAGAAAAATGCAGTTTCACTTTTGGATCTGTAAAAATTATGCCACCCCCTATATTATGGGAGCTATTGCGTATAGGGGTACTTGTGTTATTACTGCTAGTTTTTGGTTTGTTATTTGGGTTTTTAAGAAAAAAGAAGCACCTATTTTAAGTGTTGATAAGTTCGTGTTGTAGTATGCTACATTTGAGATATATTTGTAAGTAGAGAAGCACCTTACAACTTATAAAATTTTAAACATAATATATAACCTCTAGAAAACAAATTACATGAAATTTATTGTATCTAGTTCCTACCTTTTAAAGCAATTACAAGTGCTTGGAGGCATCATAAATAATAACAACACCTTACCTATTTTAGACAACTTTTTGTTCGATTTGGATGGAAATGCCTTAACGGTTTCTGCTTCAGATCTTGAAACTACCATCTCCTCAAATCTAGAAGTTGAAAGTAGCGAGAAAGGTATTGTATGTATTCCTGCGAGGCTTTTGTTGGACACTTTAAAAACATTTCCTGAGCAGCCACTTACCTTCACCATAGAAGATAACAGCACGGTAGAGATAAGCTCTAATCATGGTAAATATGCCCTTGCCTATGCCCCAGGAGATGAGTTTCCTAGCACCATAGAGCTTAAGGATCCATCGGCAACAGTGTTGCAAGGAGATATTTTGGCCACGGCTATTAGCAAAACAATTTTTGCCAGCGGAAATGATGATTTGCGCCCCGTGATGAGTGGGGTATTTTTCCAGTTCTCTACAGAGGGGCTAACCTTTGTGGCTACAGATGCTCATAAATTAGTTAAATACACCCGTACAGACGTGGTAGCTTCTCAAAGTGCAGAATTTATCATGCCAAAAAAACCTTTAAATTTATTAAAGAGTATCCTTGGGGGCAGTGAGCAGGAGGTTACCATAGAGTACAATGATAGCAATGCAAAGTTCACCTTTGACCAAACCGTGCTAGTTTGTCGCCTTATAGATGGTAAGTATCCAAATTATGAAGCGGTAATCCCAAAAGAAAATCCAAACAAATTAAGCATAGATCGTAATTTGTTTTTAAATTCTGTACGTCGTGTTTCTATTTTCTCTAATAAGACCACACATCAAATACGTTTAAAAATAGCTGGAGCAGAGCTTAACATTTCTGCAGAAGACATAGATTACAGCAACAAAGCAGAAGAGCGCCTCACTTGTGATTACCAAGGTGATGATATGCAAATTGGCTTTAACTCTCGTTTTTTAACAGAAATGTTAAACAACCTAACAAGCCAAGATGTATCTCTGGAGATGAGCCTTCCTAACCGCGCAGGAATCTTAACTCCTGTAGATGGACTAGACCAGGGAGAACTTGTTACCATGCTGGTAATGCCGGTGATGTTAAACAGCTAGTTTTTTAGTTTAATAACAAAAAAAGTCTCGCGATTTGCGAGACTTTTTTTGTGGGTTGAAATCAAGTTATTTGATAAAATCAATGTTCATGAAATACACCGGAGGCTCTTGATTTTTTACTTTGATTGCATTTACTACAGGAATCACTACACTTAAAATACAAATGGCAATTAGGGTAAATATCCCAAGGCCAAAAACGAATATCAAGGGTATGGAAAGAAGACTGTATACAATAAGACTTAATTGAAAGTTGACAATTTGCTTTCCTTGTATGTCCATCTGTGCTACCTTATCTTTTTGGGTAAGCCACAGTATAAGTGGGACAACTAGGCCTCCAAAACCAGAGATGTAAGTAAGTAGTTGGCTTAAGTGGGTTACCACAAGTAGGTTGTTGTCTAGTTTTTTACCATTTTGGTTGTAAAGTTCCATAAAAATTAAAATACATATTTTATTAAAAGCGTTGTAATACCAAAAGCTGCAATAGAAACTATTAGAAATATAAGAATACTTTTAACAAGGGGGTTGCCATTTGGATTTTGCTGGGTCATGGTATATTATTTAGAGTATTAGTAGCTGATGCAGTATAAATGTTACACCGTATTGCAATGATACGATTACTCAAACATAAATGTTTATTTTTGCATACAAATTAGCACTTATCTCTATGACACATCAAGACACTATAGTAGCATTAGCAACACCCTCTGGCGCAGGAGCTATTGCTGTTATAAGGCTCTCTGGAGAAAAGGCAATTAATATTGCAAGCCAGATTTTTGAATCTGTATCTGGTAAAGAGCTTACAAAGCAGAAAACCCATACGGTACATTTGGGGCATATTAAAGATGGTAGTAGGGTTTTGGATGAAGTTCTAGCTACGGTGTTTAAAAACCCAAACAGCTACACTGGTGAGGATACTGTAGAGTTCTCCTGTCATGGTAGCTCGTTTATACAACAAGAAATCATACAACTATGTTTGCGTAAAAATGCTAGAATGGCAACTCCTGGAGAGTTTACCTTACGCAGTTTTTTAAACGGAAAGATGGATTTAAGCCAAGCAGAGGCTGTTGCAGATCTTATTGCCAGTGACAGCGCGGCAAGCCACCAACTAGCCATACAGCAAATGCGGGGTGGGTTTTCATCAGAGATAGCAGCCCTTAGGGCAGAACTTTTAAATTTTGCGTCTCTCATTGAGTTAGAACTAGATTTTGCTGAAGAAGATGTAGCGTTTGCCAACAGAGATGATTTTCAAAAATTAATTACTAAAATCTCCTTTGTTTTAAAACGTCTTATTGATTCATTTGCAACAGGAAATGTTTTAAAAAATGGGATACCTGTAGCCATTGTTGGAGAGCCCAATGTTGGTAAATCTACCCTATTAAATGCCCTTTTAAACGAGCAGCGTGCCATAGTAAGTGACATTGCAGGCACCACTAGAGATACCATAGAAGATGAAATAAGCATTGGGGGCATTGCCTTTAGGTTTATAGATACCGCTGGTATTAGAGAAACCACAGACACCATAGAAAGCCTTGGTATTAAAAAAACATTTGAGAAAATAGAACAGGCACAGGTAGTTGTTTTTTTAATAGATAGCTCTCAATTATTTTTGGAGAAAAATACCATTGCAAATTTACAAATAGAGATAGGGAAAATTAAAAACAAATACCCTCAAAAAGCCCTCTTAGTAGTTGCTAATAAGGCAGACACTATAACTAGTAAAGAAAAAACACAGTTAACAAACAGCATAGAATCCCTGCAATTAATTGCAGCAAAAACGGGCCAGGGTGTTGAAAATTTAAAAACCTCTTTGCTGGAGTTTGTAAATACTGGGGCGCTTAAAAACAATCAAACCATAGTTACCAAT
>CAJWXC010000106.1 GCA_913048215.1 uncultured Flavobacteriaceae bacterium
GTGCTACAGGAATACCCCGGGCTACTAGGGAGTAATGGGTTGCGCCCTGAAAATTATCATAGTAATAATTAAAATTTGGGGTGTCTATTGATTTTAAGGTGTTGTTTAGCGTCTCTGCGTCTTGTGTTAGCTCTTTGATATCATCGGTAGCTGTGGCCAAGTAGTAAAAAATCTCTTTGGTGATTTTTGGAATTCTGCCTGCCATACGCGTGGTGGCGTTTGGTGACAATTCTGGGCTTAGCACAATGTAACCATTAAAAAGTGGAGGGCTTTTGTAGAGATAAAAGTTTAAAAAGTTTGCCGTAAAATCATGGCCAACACCCACCACAAATTTTGCGGTGCGGTAGCTCTCATCAATGTAAGGCAAAAGTTCTAGGCCAATAAATTCAAAAAAATCTGCTCCTTTCTCTGAGGGGAGGTAATTGCCCGAGTCATAATTGCAATCATCAAAGCGAGTTCTAGCTTGCATGACCCCAACAACAATAGATTCTGGCATGTCCTCCCAATAGCTAAAGTAATCAACATTTCCTGCAACGGGCTCAAATAAATAGTCTGCATCTAAAACAATAATAACCGGATATACTTTATCTGTGTTAGATTCGTAATTACGTGGGAGTTGAATTTTTAAACGTCTGGTCTCTTGGAGTCTCTCGCTGTTAAACTCCTCATAGATTACTTGCGCATTTGCAAGAAAACTAAATATCATAAAAGCCAAAAGTAGGATTGTTTTTTTCATGTCTGAAATTTTAAGAGAGTTGAAATATACTCAAATTTTAAAAGGTACTATGGCTTACCAAAACTAACAATTATTTGTTTTTATTGTACACTGGCAAAAATAGCATTGATCCAACACCAATTACAATAATAGAGGCGATGCCAGATGTCCAAAGTATCCAACCAAAGGCAGTGCCAACAGTAAAGGGGACGTTAAACAACACCAATACACCCGCCATTGCTGCTGGATAAGTTCCAAAACCACTGTTGGTAAAAGCGAAGGTAAAACTGCCCACTACAAATGCAATAATAACTGTACCAAGGCCTATGTTTGCCGTTTCTGTCAAGGCCTGGGTTGCTGTATAAAAAGAAAGTAAGTACAGCCCCCATATAAAAAAACTGTATCCTATAAAGAGTCTTTTCTTTTTCATGGTAACAATACTTAACACACCGTCTTTAAGATCCAGTAAAAAAGACTTGATTTTTGAATTAGTGGTAGATTTAGAAAATCTTAAAAACACATAGGTTAAGACAACAAGTCCCGGTAGGACTATTAAAAGAGTGTACACAATTGAGGCAGGGATTGCATCAAAAAGGTAGCTTGAGAGCGTATCAAATTTTAACACCAAAGCGGCACCTATAAATACAACAAGAAAAATAAGATCTATAATACGCTCACTAATGATAGTACCAAACCCTGCTGAGAACGGAATTTTTTCATATTTATCTAGTACAATTGCTCTTGAAACTTCTCCACTTTTTGGAATAAATAGATTCATCAGATAGGCAACAGAAACTGCCATAAAATTATTGGCAAGCTTTGGAGTGTAGCCCAGTGGCGCTAACATAAAAGACCACCTATGTGCTCTTGCTAGATGGCTTAAGAGGTTTAAACCTACAGATAACCCAATAATCCAGTAATTTGCATTATTAACATACCCTGAAAGTTCCTGCAATTGTAAAGGAGTAAATTTGTTGTAGATATACCAGATTAAAAACACCCCTAACGCTAGCGGAATTCCAATTTTTAAAATTTTTATGAGTGTTTTATTCACCTTAAATAAGTAAATTATCTTGGTTAGGAAACACAAGCGAGGGTTTAAATGTTTTTGCCTCTTCTTGCGTGAGTATGGCGTAGGTAATTAATATTAAAATATCGTCTTTTGAGACTTTTCTCGCTGCTGCACCGTTAAGGGTAATTTCTCCGCTTCCTCTTGGACCGGGAATTGCGTAGGTTTCTAAACGCTCTCCATTATTGTTGTTTACTACCTGTACTTTTTCTCCCTCTACAATATTGGCTGCGTCAAGTAAATCTTGATCTATGGTGATGCTTCCAATATAATTGAGCTCGGCGCCGGTTACTTTAACCCTGTGTATTTTTGATTTTACTACGTGTATTAACATAGGGGCAAATATATATGAAATTAATATGCATGAAATCTTAAGTGAAATAAAATTAATTGAGTTTATGATTATCTATCAAACGGACCTCTCCAACAAAAGCTGCAATAAAACAACGATAACTAACTCCTTTTCTTTTACGCTGCACTGTTTTAAGTGTTTTTTCATTTGCAATTTCAAAATATTCTAGCCTAAGGCTACTGTCTTCAAAGCAATTTGCAACCATTTTGTTTAGTTGTGAAATTGATTTTTCTTGAAAATGCTCTGCTGCTAATTTCAAGCTCTTATGGATAATTACAGCGGCTTTTAATTGTTGGGGATTTAATCGTTTATTTCTTGAACTCATGGCAAGATTACTAGGTTCTCGCACAATAGGGCAACCAATAATTTCAACGGGTAATTTCTCAATGGCTGTCATTTTTTTTACTATTTGCAATTGCTGAAAATCTTTCTCACCAAAATAGGCAGTATTGGGTTGTACCGCTTTAAAAAGGAGTCCAACTACTGTACCTACACCATCAAAATGGCCCTGTCTGTGTTTGCCCTCCATTTCTCTTGCAATGGCTCCAAAATTATATTTTTTGGAAATTATTTTATTGCCATATAATTCTTTAGCCTCTGGCGCATAGACCACTACATTTGCTTGTAACGTTTTTAAAAGCGTAACGTCTTTTTGTAGGGTACGGGGGTAGTTAATAAGATCACCTTGATTGTTAAATTGGGTAGGATTTACAAAAATGCTAACTACCACTAAATCATTGTTCTTTAACCCTATACTAACTAAAGATAAATGGCCTTTGTGCAGCGCTCCCATTGTGGGGACTAGGCCAATTTTTTTAGATTTTCTGTATGGATCTAAAGCGGCAGCTAAGGTTTTGTTTTCTGTAAAGACTTCCATGGTTGTTTTTTTAACTCAAAGCAAAATTAAGATATTGAAACTAAGTCTGCATAAATTTTCGTAATTTTGTGCGTTTTAAACATAGTACATAAAAGCAAAGATTTTATGAAAGATAAGAGAGTATTGTATGTTTCCTCAGAAGTAATACCATACCTACCAGAAACAGAGATTTCATCCATGTCGTTTGAAGCTCCAAAAATGGTAAACAATAACGGTGGGCAAATAAGAATATTTATGCCTCGTTATGGTAATATAAATGAACGCAGACACCAATTACACGAAGTAATTCGGTTGTCTGGGATGAACCTTGTTATCAATGATTTAGATATGCCGCTTATTATTAAAGTAGCCTCTATTCCTAAAGAGCGTATGCAGGTTTATTTTATAGACAATGAGGATTACTTTAAGCGCAAGGCTACCTTTGCAGATGAAGAAGGAAATTTTTTCAAAGACAATGATGAGCGTGCTATATTTTTCGCTAAAGGTGTTATTGAAACAGTAAAAAAATTGAATTGGTCTCCAGATATTATCCATGTTCATGGGTGGTTGGCTTCTTTTCTACCACTATACCTAAGAAATTACTACGGTAATGAGCCTTTGTTTGAGAACAGTAAAATTGTAACCTCTGTCTACAATCAAGGTTTTAATGGAACCTTAAACTCTGAAGTGTCTAACAAGATCAAATTTGATGCTATAGATGATGAGGCTTTAACTCCTTTAAAGGATCCTACGTTTGAAAATGTGATGAAAATTGCCATCAATAACTCGGATGCGGTTATTGTTGGTTCAGAAGATATTTCAGAAGAATTGCAGACCTATATAACGGCATTAGATAAACCGGTACTTGCGTTCCAACAAAAGGAGGATATGGAGCGAGAATATTTAGAGTTTTATCAAACAAAAGTATTAGACCAGTAACATACTTTTAGAAATAGCGTATGAAGATTAAAAATACATTGCCAAAACTTTTGGTAGTATTGAGTGCTGTTGTGTTTATGGCCTCTTGTGAAGAAGAAATAGGGACCATTGGTTCTGAAGTAATTGGAGATCAAGACGTAAATGCAACCCTAGACATAAGCAGAACAATACGTTCTTACAGTAAAAAATT
>CAJWXC010000107.1 GCA_913048215.1 uncultured Flavobacteriaceae bacterium
CAGTAGCCTCATGTGGTAGTTGTTTGTGAATTTCCTTCCAAATAGAAGTCCCACCCACTCCAGAATCAAAAATACCTATTGGCGCCTTATTGTTCATATGATAAAGGTACTAATATCAACTATATTTTTATTGCATAAAGTTTAAAACAAAAAAAGCCTGCGATAAGCAGGCTTTTTTTGTTTTAGATATAGCGTAAATTAAATACCTAATTCTTTTTTAACATCCATTAAAAGATCATACCCATCTGCAAGTATTACTCCATTTCCGGTAGCTGAGTCAAGAACATATTGAAATCCTTTTGCTCTAGCAACCTTTTGGATGGCTGTACGCGCTTTTTCTAGAATTGGCTGGTAGATATCAACCTCTTTCTTTTGTAGGTCTTGCAGTGCTTGTTGTCTGTAGGCAGAAATGTTACGTTCCATACCTTGAACTTCTTCTACACGTTTTGCATTTTCTTCTTGTGTTTTTGTTGTTTCTTCAGCTCCATATTGCTTTACCTTTGCCTCAAACTCTTTTGCCATGTCTTTAATGGCTGTATCATATGTTTTTTGCAATTTCTCTAACTGGCTTTGTGCTGCCTTCATCTCTGGCATAGACTCAACCAGAGCCTGAGTATCCACATGTGCTGTTTTTGATTGTGCATTTGTAAAGGTAGTTGCTCCCATAAATAAGGCAACTGCTATCATTAAATTCTTCATTGTTTTCATTTTAATTGTAGTTAAGTGTTATATAAAGTTTATGTATACTAATTATTTCCTATTTCCATCTCCTTGTTCAGGAGGAGTTGCCTCTTGATTTTGATCGTTATCTTTTGGCGGTTCTGGCGGCCAAGGGGTACCATTTCTTTTTGCTTGTATAGAATCTCTAGTTCTTTGTCTGGCTTTTATTAATTCTGCCCTTTTTAAATCATAAGCTATTTTCTTTGCAGCTCTTATAGAATCTCTTTCTCTTTTTCTGTCTTTCATGATTTGCTCGCGTGGGTCTATTTTTACCTCACTTGCTTGCTGGATTTTTGAAGTTGCTTTTTCTTGGATAACATCTTCATTTAGTTGCGTTTCGCTCTTATCTTTTTGCTCCTCATTTTTTAAAGACACAGGTGGCCAAGGGGTACCATTTCTTTTTGCTTGTATAGAATCTCTAGTTCTTTGTCTGGCTTTTATTAATTCTGCTCTTTTTAAATCATAAGCTATTTTTTTTGCATCTCTTATTGAATCTCTTTCTCTTTTTCTGTCTTTCATCATTTGCTCGCGTTCATCTCTTTTTGCCTCATTTGCTTGCTCACGTTGGGTAACTTCCTTGTCCTCCTCAAGAGATAAATCGTCTCTTTCTTCAATTTCTTTGCGCTCTCTTTTATTGTTTGCTTCTTTTCTTTTCTCTACTCTATTGATACTCCTTAGTACAATATCGCTGATGTCATTTCTCTTGGCAGCAAAAAGCATTACCACATCTGCAGACTTGTCGAAAATAAAATCATATTTTTTTCCCTCTGCAACTTCTTGTACAATATTAAAAACTTGATCCTGTATAGGCTGCACTAGTTGTCTTCTTTGTATCACCAAATCTCCACCAGATCCAAAACGATTTTGCTGGTAGGTAATCATTTCATCTTCTTTGATTTTGATTTCTTCTTCTCTTTCTTCAATGAGTTCTTTGGTTAATAATACACGTTCGTTGGTAAGCGTTAATTTTAGTAAATCAATTTCTTGTTGCTTTTTGTCAATGTCTGCTTTCCAGCGTTGTACTTTTCCGTCCAACTGTGTAGATGCTTCTATGTATTCTGGTACATTTTCAAGAATGTATTCCATATCGATGTATCCAATACGCACGCCTCTTTGTCCCTTCGCGGATAATGAGATGCACATACATGCAATGGCTACTAAAAGAATTTGTTTAGTTTTCATAGTGATGGTTGATGTTAAGAAAATATCGTGCCAAATTAAAATTGTTGTCCTATTATAAAGTGTGTTTCCCAACCATTAGGGTTGGTTCCGGTTATTGTTGAATCAAATCCATATGCAAAATCAATACCTAATAATCCGAATGCTGGCATAAATATACGTAATCCTGCGCCAGCAGACCTCTTAAGATTAAAAGGATTATATTCTCTAAAGCCATCATAAGAGTTACCTGCCTCTATAAAAGTCAATACATATATAGATGCCAACTGCTTTAAAGTGATTGGGTATCTCATTTCTAACGAAAATTTATTGTAAATATTATTTCCGTCTTGTGGTGATAAAGATTGGTTTGGATAACCGCGCAATTGTACTACCTCTCTTCCATCTAAACTAAAAGCACCAAGTCCATCTCCTCCCACAAAGAATCTCTCAAACGGAACAATACCTCTGTCATTATTATAAGATCCTAAAAATCCGAATTCTGTTTTAGAACGCAGCACCAAATCTCCAGTTATTTTATTGTACCAGGTACCTTCAAATTTTAATTTGTAATACTCTAACCAATTAAAACGTTCTTGATCTATGGCAGCAATACGGTCCTGTGTATCTACGTCTGATTGGTTATCTAATAAAAATTCAACCAAATCTTCACGCTCTTGAGCAAGCTCATCATAATCTACTCCATTAAAAAGTGAATATGGTAGGGTTAATTTGGCAGAGACTTTAAATTCTGCTCCAAATTTTGGGTAAATAGGGTTGTTACCAACATTACTTCTTGTAAGGCCAATGGTGTAGGCTAGGTTGTTTGAAAAACCATCACCAAAGGTAAATAGCCCTGTATTATAGTTTTTTAGATTGTAGTGCTGAAAACTTATAGCATTTGAGAAGGTGAAGTTGTCATCTGGCCAAGTCAATCTTTTGGCAAGCCCCAAAGATCCACCTGTGATTAAAAAGCGTTGGTCTCTATCTACCTCTCTTGTTTGAAAATTAAAACGGTACTGAATTGTGTGAGAAAAAGAAGCACTGAACTGCACCGGACGTTTTCCTCCTAGCCAGGGTTCTGTAATAGAGGTGCTATAGGTTTGGTAGTTTGTACTTGCCTGAGCTCTTAAAGAAAGCTTTTGCCCATCACCCATTGGAAGAGGCTTGTAGGCATCTGCATTAAAAATGTTCCTGATGGAGAAATTGTTAAAAGAAAGTCCAAGTGTTCCAACAAAACCACCACCACCATATCCACCTTGAAGTTCTATTTGGCTAGCTCCTTTCTCAACTACAGAGTATTCCATATCTAGAGTCCCGTTGTTAGGATCTACATTTTTAAAGTTTGGTGAGATTTGTTCTGGGTCAAAAAAGCCTAAAGTACTTAATTCTCTGATGGTTCTAACCACATTTTTTTTACTGTACTTCTGGCCAGGTCTTGTGCGTAATTCTCTGTAGATCACATGATCATTTGTTTTGGTGTTTCCAACCACTGTGATATGATCAAAATAGGCCTGTTTTCCCTCTCTAATTCTAATCTCGTAATCAATGGTATCTTGTCTTACAGCAACTTCAACAGCATTAATGGTAGAGAAAAGATATCCATTGTTTTGGTATTTGTTTGTAAGGTCATAAGCTTCTGGATCTGTATTGTCCTCAATTCTTTCTGCCATTAAGGTTCCGTTGTAAACATCTCCTTTTATAATGCCAAGTGTCTGTCTTAGTTGACTGTCTGTGTAAACACTATTTCCTAAAAACCGAATGTTTCCAAAGTAGTATTTTTTTCCTTCCTCTATTTTAATGTTTACACCAAGACTTCTGTCATTTTTGTTGTACACACTATCACTTAAGATTTTTGCATCTCTATATCCATTCTCTTTGTAGGTCTGAATAATTGATGCTTTATCCTCCTTATACCCAGCATCTGTAAATTTTGACATTTTCCAGATACGAATTGGATTTCTTTTTTTAACATTTTTCATGGAACGCCTTAGCATTCCATCCTTTAGATTTTCATTACCTTCAAATGTAAGAGGAGAAATTTTAATTCGCTTGTTTTTGTTGATGATAATTTTCATATCCTTTGCAATTTCAACACCTGTAGAGTCTAGTTTTGCGGGGGTGGTGATTATTACATCTGTATTGTAAAATCCTTTTTCAACAAATTTATCTTGTATAAAATTTTTGGTGG
>CAJWXC010000108.1 GCA_913048215.1 uncultured Flavobacteriaceae bacterium
ATTTACCTTGCCTTCATTGTTCATCTTAGCGATAAGAAACACAAACATGGGGCGCATTTGCTTCCCTTTTCTATTGACAACGTAGTGTGTAATTTTATTGAGCAGCGACACCTTAGAGATCATGGCATTTGAAAATTTCTTTTCAAAGAGTTCCATCTCATTTTCTATGGGTAGTTTTATTTGAGCTACTGCTTTCATTGGTATAGTAAAAGTATATGCTATTTTTTAGCTTTTATTCTGTTTCTGTACAGAGAAACGTCAACACAGTTTATCATTTGGTCTACATCAACTGTAATACCTAAAAACTTTTCAATACGTACTAGCTCTGTTGCAGGATTCTCTAAAACATCTGTGTAGTTAACGTATAATATTTCAACTCCTGGCTCGCTTTTATCCCAAAGCGTGACATTGGCTAATAATTTCTGATATTTATTATACAACGTGACGGGAAACTCCTGCTCACTTTTGCCAATCATCTTTTGTTGAGATTGAATAATTTCATTTAAATCTCTGCGCATAAAAATAATTTTATACCTAAGGGTTGAATCTAAATACTTAAGAAGCGGCGCAACAACTTTAACAGCCTTGTCTTGTCCCTTTGAAAGCCAACTATTGTCTTTGTATAATGACATCACAGGCTTATACTCATAGTACCCTTTAGGGTTTGAAATATCTGCCTCACGGAGTTGATCCTGAAGAATTTCTACTCCACCTTTGTCAAGCATCTGCATCATAAGCGAGGTTCCAGATCTAGGCAAACCAGAAACTATGGTTACTTGATTTTCATGATATACATTAGACACCTCTGCCGTGTAGTCGATATTTAAGGCTTCTTTTTTTATGATATTGTCCAAAGATTGTTTTGCCTTATGAAATTCTTTCGGCTTTAATGAATTTGCCATCTCATAGGCAGTCTTTGCATTTTCAAAATCGCCTAACTTCTCAAGGGCTTGTCCAAGCACTAAGTGAGCCTTAGGGAAATATTTTACTATTTCAATACTTGTTAATGCGTATTCTACTGCCTCTTCATACTGTTCTTTTTGGAGTAATATCTCTGCCATTAAGGTATAATAATTAGGCTTTTCTGGCTCCTTCTCTATAGCCATCTGTAGTTGTTGGGTTGCCTGTTTGATGTTACCCATCACAAAATTAAGAGTTGCCTTTTTGTAAAGAATTTGTCCAGAAACAATATCACTTTTATCTAAAACCGCTAAAGCTTCTTTAGGTCTCCCTATTTCAGAAAGAATGTAAGATTCTGTAAGATGCAAATTATAATTAACCTCTGTTTTAGAGTCTTTTACCTTTTGAAGGTACTCCTTGGCAAGCATAAACTCTTTTTCTATGACTGCAATACTAATTAAATTCATGTAATAGGGAGCCAAATCAATTGGAGGTGTTTCCTCAAGAAGCTCGAGTAACAATGTTTTGGACGATGCAAAATCTTTTTTACCCATGTAAACCCTTGCCAGGTTGTGCTTGAGATCTATTCTAGTCTTTTTAATGGCAACTTCAAATTTTTCGTCCAACTTCTCTACATATCCAAGCTCTACGAGTTGCTCCATTGTCTCGGCATCAGACAGCGCGTCTGTTTGTGTTGTCACTTTAAGATCTCCAAAATCTCCTGGCTCTTTATCCCAACTCGCCACATAGGTTGGTTCTTGGACCTGTTTGAAAATATCTAGAATTACCTTACCGTCCATATCTTTACCAACTGGTAGACCGTAATGATGCAATATTGTGGGTGCTACATCTATCAAGCCCATACCAAATACTTTAGTATTTTCTTTAATATTAGGACCCGCAGCCACAAACATTCCAAACTGCCTGTGCTCTAAAGAAGGAGCTGCTTGTACTTTAGGCATCTCTAATATTCTTTTTTCTCCAGATTCAAATCCATGATCAGACATTACAATTACGGTTGTATCTTTGTCAATGAGTTTAAGCTTTCGCTCCAACATCATGTCCTGAAAAATGTATGATCCAGTTACAGCATCTTTAAAAATATCATAATTTTCTTTTTTTACTCCTGGTAATTTTGGTGGATGATATTTCATAAATGAATGACAAAAATGATCAATCATGTCATAATAAACCGCCATGAAATCCCACTCAGAGGTTCTCAAAAGCTTTGTAGCTGCATTGTGTACTGAGGTGTTTTGAGAGACAACACTTGCAATTGCAGAAAGCCCTCTGTGCATCTCTTGATCTACATCGTGTGCTCTTGGAACAAAAGGGTATAAATGCGCTTGTGTTATTTCAAAAGGGAACATACGCAAATCTTTAAAATCATCCTTTTTTTCCCAGGGATGTATTACAAACTCACTCATTGGAGTTTGTTTTTTTGGGTTTCTTGATGTTTTTTGAAAGCGATCTGAAATTATAGTGCCATTTATAGGCTCTACAGGAAAACTTGGCCACCAACCAACAAGGTTTGACGTAAGGCCTTTGTTGTGAAAGATATTCCACAAAGCTCTAGTTTTTCTTGACGTAGTTGTAACAGGACGAACTGTTTTGGCATCTGGAGTTACTTCTATGAAACCCAAAACACCGTGTTTATCAGGGGTTTTACCAGTGGCAACCGAGGTCCACAACATAGGAGAATAAGGAGGGTTCATAGTGCTCATATTTCCGTAAACACCCCTTTGAATTAACCCCTTTAAAGCTGGCATTTTACCTTGGGCAATTAACGGCCAGATAATATTCCAATCTGCAGCATCCCAACCTATTAATAATGTTTTATTCTTCTTCATTACTGCGAAATTTGTTGTTTGCTATCTTGACCTTCCTCCAGGCATCAAAACCAATGTCACCTAGGGCTAGGATGGAAAGAGAACCTTCTACAGTAACTTTTTTGGGATCAAATAATACTTTTTTCTGTTTTTCTTCCATTAAATTGGTTAATTTTTAGAGTTTATTACCAAACTTATTTATATTTACAGATGTTAACATGGTAAAACTCCGAAAGTTTTACACAAAATCCTATTTATTATGAAAAAAAATACTTCAAAAAAATTAGCTAAAAGATTAGCACAGTACGGTGCTTTATCTGCAGCTGTATTAGGGGTTGCTGATGCTACAGGACAAGTAACCTATACGGATGTTAATCCAGACATTATTCTAGATTTAGGTGACACCTTTGATATAGACTTCACAGGTGCTGCTGGTCAAGCAAACGTTCAAATTTCTAACCCTGATGGCCTTGCTGGTGGTACCGCTGCTTTGGCATTCCCAAGTTCTGGTGGAGCCTTAGTTGGTTTTACAGCTGGTGGGTATGAATATCCTTTAGTACTTGTAGACGGAGATGTTATTGATGACGCTTCTGGTTATACTACACCTGGTGTACGTGGAGATCTAAACTATTATGGTTGCGCATACTCAAACAGTCAGTGGTGTGATTTTGTAGAAGACGGAATCTTAGGTGTCTCTTTCCAATTTGATGGAAACACTCACTATGGTTGGGTACGTATGGATACAGATGTAGGTGCAGATGATGTAATTACAGTAAAAGGATATGCTTTTGAAGCTACACCAGATACTGCAATAGTTGCAGGAGATGAAGGTACTTTAGGAAATAATGACAACAACCTTAATGGTTTTGCACATTTTGTTACTGACGGCCAATTAAACTTAAAAGCTAATACTGCAATGAGTAACGTTGCTGTTTTTGACATTACAGGAAAACAAGTAATTTCTCAAAACCTAACAAGTACAAATGCACAAGTAAATCTTGCTGGTCTTAATACTGGAGTTTACATTGCAAAAGTATCTATTGAAGGTTCTGAAGAGTCTTTCAAGTTTGTAAAATAACCTAATAAATTAGGTTTCATTTATTAAAGAGCGCTATTTCTAGCGCTCTTTTTTATTGTTTATTTGCCAATTGCCCGCAAGCAGCATCTATATCTTTCCCTCTACTTCTTCTTACAGTAACAGGAA
>CAJWXC010000109.1 GCA_913048215.1 uncultured Flavobacteriaceae bacterium
CTAATCCATTTTAATTAAATACTTTAATTATGAAAAATATAAATAAAATATTCTCTCTAGCATTTGTAGCTATATTAACTGCAGTTACTTTTACTAGCTGTGAATACGACCAAGATAAAGCTCGCTTTCCAGCATTAACAAACGGAGGTTTTGTAAAGTTCGTAAGTGCTCCAGAATTTGATATGGGTGCTGATCCTGCAACCGCTTCTTTTAGCGCTATGACTGAAGATCCTAACGGAACTGTTGCTACCTATGAAGTAACTGTTGTTGGAGATTTTGATGGTGCTCCATCTGAGGCATTACCTTTCGGTTCAACTACCACATTCCCATATGATGTAAGTTTTACAACTGCTGACATGGCTGAATTATTTGGAGTTGATGCTTCTACTTTCGTAGAAGATGATTCTTTTGAATTCTTTGGTGTAGTTACAACTGTAGACGGTGTCGTTTACAACGGTACAGCTCCAAGTGGATCTTATCCTGATGGTGATGACCCTGAAAATGCAGGTTCTTGGAATGGTGGTCAAACTAACAATGTTCTAATTACTGCCCCTGGTTTATTAGGAGCTTTTAACTGGGAAGTAAGCTACGAAGACCCTAACTAATTAATAATTAGTTAATATATTTTAAAAACCATCCTTTTCTAAGGATGGTTTTTTACTTTTGCATCATGAAAAAAGAGACCTTATTATTTGGTATTTACCCCGTTATAGAGGCTTTAAAGGCTAAGCAAACAATAGACAAGGCTTATGTCCAAAAAGGACTACAAAGCCCTAAGATTGATACTATTGTAGCAGACCTTGAAGCTCTTAATACAACAATCTCCTATGTGCCTCTTGAAAAGATGGAAAAACTTTGTAGGAGCAACCACCAAGGAATTATATTAATAAGCTCTCCCATAGAATTTGTTTCCTTAGAAACTATGGTGGAGTCGGTACTAGAAAGTGTAAAAACACCTTTGTTTTTGATTCTAGACCAGATTAGTGATGTTAGAAATTTTGGTGCTATTTTAAGAACAGCAGAATGTACAGGGGTTGATGGGGTTATTATTCAGAAAAAGGGCGGAGCGCCAGTAAGTGGAGATACCGTTAAAACTTCTGCAGGAGCTATATTTAATATTCCGATTTGTAAGGTAGATCATATTAAAGATGCTATTTATTACCTTCAAGGAAGTGGTGTTACAACTATTGCTGCCACAGAAAAAACTCAAGACACCATATATAATTTAGAACTAAATGAGCCTTTGGCTATTGTTATGGGATCTGAAGGTCTTGGCGTTTCAAAATCTGTACTTAACATAGTAGACAAAAAAGCCTCTCTACCACTACTGGGTGCTATCAACTCTTTGAATGTATCTGTTGCCTGTGGTGCATTACTGTACGAGGTAGTACGTCAACGTTCAAAGTAAAACAAGCTATTGCTTTTTCTGTTTCACAATGGTATAAACAATCCCAAGGTCATTATTTGAAGTCGTATCTATTTGCTGCTGCTCTAAAGTTGGTTTGTTTTCAATAAAGTTTCCGTCTGCATCAAATTGCTGCATAAAAGGATCGTTCTCCGGCAAGTAATCATCGGCTTCCCAATCAAATTTTTTATTGGTGATAGTAGAAGCACCTCTGAATAAAAATGCCAGCAATACACCAACACCAAAACCAGATAAATGTCCTTCCCAGGAAATATGATTATCTAAAGGAAATACATACCAAAGCAAACTACCATACACAAATACAACAGCAAAGGAAAGTGCCGTAAGTTGGTACTGCTTTGAGATTATACCCTTAAAGAATAAAAAAGAAGCTAATAAATAAACAATTCCACTAGCGCCAATATGGTTTGCAGGGCGGCCAATAGCCCATGTTATAAGGCCCGTGACAACAAAACCTAAAATAAACACTTGCCACCGCAAAGGGCGGTAAAAATAAAAAAGAGCAGCCCCTAAAACCAACATAGGTATACTATTGTTAAACAAGTGCTTTAAACTACCATGAATAAAAGGACCAAATAATATCCCTCTTAACCCCACAACTTTGCCTGGATGGATACCATATGGCGTAAAATCTTTACCAAACCTTATTTCAAACCAAAACACCAGCCACATGATTACCACAAACAGTAGAGGATATAGTAAAACATCAAGAGAGAAATAAAGTTTTTGAGTTTTGGTCATACCTGTATATAGCAAAAACAAATCCAAATACTACAATATGATAAATTGGCAGTTTAGTAGCAAAAATTAAAAACATACCTTTATAGTATGAATATTCCATTAGCAGAAAGAATACGGCCAAAGACACTCCAAGAATATCTAAGCCAGCAACATCTTGTTGGAGAAACTGGAGCACTAACAAAACAATTACAAAGCGGTATGATACCGTCAATGTTATTTTGGGGACCACCTGGGATTGGCAAAACAACACTGGCTACCATTATTGCATCACAGTCACAAAGGCCTTTCTACCAACTAAGCGCTGTTGATAGCGGAGTAGCTGCCGTAAGGGAGATCATAGAAAAGGCAAAAAAAGCTGAGGGTTTATTTACCACAAAAAACCCAATACTTTTTATAGATGAAATCCATCGTTTCAGTAAATCTCAACAAGACTCTTTACTTAGTGCTGTAGAAAAAGGACTGGTTACCCTTATTGGTGCCACCACAGAAAATCCAAGTTTTGAGGTAATCCCTGCCCTACTCTCAAGATGTCAAGTATATGTTTTACAATCCTTTTCTAAAAAAGATCTAGAGGACCTTTTAAAACGAGCCATTGCCATAGATACTGTATTAATGAAATATGATATTGAATTACAAGAAACACAGGCCATACTAAGATTATCTGGAGGTGATGCAAGAAAACTACTCAATATTTTAGAGTTGGTGGTAATTTCTGAAATATCTCACACCAGTACTGATGAAAAACAAAAGGTTGTTATCACCAACAAAATGGTACAACATAAGGTGCAAAAAAACACCGTGTTGTATGATAAAACTGGAGACCAGCACTATGATATTGTTTCGGCGTTTATTAAATCAATACGCGGCAGTGATCCAAATGCTGCTATCTATTGGCTCGCTAGAATGATAGAGGGAGGTGAAGATATAACCTTTATTGCAAGAAGACTTGTGATACTTGCCAGTGAAGATATTGGCAACGCAAACCCTAATGCGCTTTTACTTGCCAACGCAACATTTCAATCTGTAACCTCAATTGGTTTTCCTGAGTCTAGTATCATTTTGAGTCAATGTGTAATATACCTTGCAAGCTCAGTAAAGAGTAATGCTAGCTATCTAGCAATAAAAAAAGGACAACAACTCGTCAAGCAAACTGGAGATCTATCTGTACCCTTTTCTATAAGAAATGCGCCCACAAAACTCATGAAAGAACTTGGCTATGGTGAGAACTACGCGTATGCCCATGATTATGAGAATGCTTTTGTATCTCACGAGTTTCTACCAAAAGAGATTGTTGGCACCACACTATATCAGGCAGGTAATAATGCAAAAGAAAATCAATTAAAAGCCTATCTAAAAGGTCTATGGAAAGACAAATATGATTTTTAGTTCTGAAAAACTAATGTTATTGATACTCCGTCTTGCCCCATAAGTAAAAGGTCTTGGTTTTCAAGAAAAGAGCACTGATAATTAAGGTCAAAAACCACACCCGTATAACCTGTTTTAGTGTAGCCAATGGTCCCCTTTAAAATTAAATCTGAAGTGGAGGCATCATACAAATTATATCCTCCCTCAACTTTCTTTAAAAGATACGCTATTGATTTATAGGTGTAGGCGTTAAATTTATTTTTTGGTCCCATACCACTACTAGACTCCTCAATGTTACTTTTTGGTGCAGTAACAACATCTTGCCCAGGGGAAGCAATATCTTTTGTTCTTACCGATACTGTTTTTTGTTTCACACCAAGCTCTTTAAAACATAAAA
>CAJWXC010000110.1 GCA_913048215.1 uncultured Flavobacteriaceae bacterium
ACTTATATTTGCAACCGCTTTAAGCAACGGTTTGGTAGTTCAGCTGGTTAGAATGCCTGCCTGTCACGCAGGAGGTCGCGGGTTCGAGTCCCGTCCAGACCGCAAAAGCATCTCTTTTGAGATGCTTTTTTTATTTTTATATCTTTAGCAAAAAAACAGATATGATTATCATTATGGGAGTTAGTGGTTCGGGAAAAACAAGTCTCGGTAAACAGCTTTCTCTACGAATGTCAAAACCTTTTTATGACGCTGATGATTTTCATACCCCAGCCAATAAAAATAAAATGAAATCTGGGCATGCGTTAACAGATTCAGACAGGGTTCCATGGCTCTTAGACTTAGCAAGTAAGATTAAAGAATGGACATTAAATGGCGGTAGTATTTTGGCTTGCTCTGCGTTAAAAGAAGAATATAGAACAATCCTCTCTAAATTTAATAATAACGTTACTTGGGTTGTTCTTAATGGATCTTTTGATTTACTTCTACCTCGCCTAACAAAAAGAAAAAATCATTTTTTTAAACCTGAATTATTACAGTCTCAACTAGATACTTTAGAGCTTCCTACTTACGGTATTTATGTTGATTGTAACAAACCCATTAAGCAAATGGTTCAAGAAGTTATAGATAATATCCCAGATACAACTCCTGCAACAATTGGAGTAATTGGCTTGGGAGTTATGGGGCAAGGTATTGCCCTTAATAGTGCTAAGTGTGGTCTGGAAACTGCAGTTTATAATCGTTTTGTAAAAGGTGAAGAGCAGGTTGTTTTTGATTTTCTTTCTGTAAACTCTCAGTTTAAAAACCTACAAGGTTTTACCAATATTTCATCGTTTATAAATGCGTTAGAACGTCCCAGAAAAGTATGGTTAATGATTAAAAGTGGTTCTGCTGTAGATGATTTACTTGATGAAATTGTACCCTTACTGAATGAGGAGGATATCATTATAGATGGAGGAAATTCTTATTTTAAAGATACTCGAAGAAGAGCATTAGAACTTCAAAAAAGAAAGATACACTTTGTTGGGTGTGGAGTTTCTGGAGGTGAAGTAGGAGCTAGAAATGGAGCATCGCTTATGTTTGGTGGGAGTAAAGAAGCCTACAAAAATCTCAGTCCTTTTTTAAAAAATATTTCAGCAAAAGATTCCAAAGGAAAACCTTGTGAGGCCTATATGGGGGCTGATGGTGCAGGACACTTTGTGAAAATGGTTCATAATGGTATAGAATATGCAGAAATGCAATTATTAGCAGAAACCTACGCTGTCCTAGCTCATCAAATGAGTTATACTGAGATATCATCAATTTTTGAAGAGTGGAATCGTGGATATGAAGCGAGTTATTTATTAGAAATAACATCAAAAATTTTGCAACAAAAAGAGGGTGATGCCTATGTATTAGATCTAATTTTAGATTCAGCAGGAAGTAAGGGCACAGGATTATGGTCTACTAAGGTTGCCCTAGATCTAGGCGAGGCAAACACCATGATGTCTTCAGCTGTCTTTGCTCGTTATCTATCTGGTCTAAAAAAACAACGAATGGTATTATCTGATAGAAAACCTACACCTCTTCATACAGCTTCTTTTGATATTGAAAAATTAAAAGAAGCGTATGGTTTTTCTAGAATTATTAATCACATCCAAGGTTTTAATCTCATTGAAGCTGCTTCTGAAAAATATAATTGGGATTATAATCCATCCGAAACAGCAAGAGTTTGGACACAAGGTTGCATTATCAGATCTCGTTTAATGGAGGATTTAATTGGGTATTTTTCTATCGAAAAATCATTGTTAAACAATGAAAAAATTCTAGATACTATTTCTAAAACAGAACCTAATATAGCGGCATTATTACATCATGCAATTGATCAAAAAATTGCTTTAGACACTTATTCTTCAGCGTATAATTTTTGGTTAGCTATTTGCTCAGAACGTCTACCTGCAAATCTTATTCAAGCACAACGTGATTTTTTTGGTGCCCATACCTACCAAAGAGTAGACAGCTCTTTGAACGAATTTTTTCATACAAAATGGGATTAATATGATAGACTATCATCTTCTTTTGTCAGTTTTAATTGGAGTTTCTATTTTAATTATTTTGATTTTAAAGTTTAAGATTCAGCCTTTTCTTGGACTTTTGATTTCAAGTATTTTAGTTGGAGTTCTTGCAGGAGTAGCACCTCTTGAAATTATGAATACAGTGAAAGAAGGCATGGGTTCTACATTAGGTTTTGTGGCTGTTGTTGTGGGGCTTGGAGCCATGTTTGGTGCCATTTTAGAGCATTCTGGTGGTGCAGAAGCTTTAGCTCAATATCTTTTGAAGGCTTTTGGTGAAAAAAATGCTTCTTGGGCATTAATGATTACTGGCTTTTTTATTGCCATCCCAGTATTTTTTGATGTGGCTTTTATTATTTTAATTCCTCTGGTTTATTCTTTACAAAGAAAAACAAAGAAGTCTATGCTTCTATACGCTATCCCGTTACTGGCAGGATTGGCTATTACACATGCTTTTATTCCTCCAACTCCAGGCCCTGTTGCAGTGGCTGATATTTTAAATGCAGATTTGGGTTGGGTTATTTTAGTAGGTTTTATTGTAGGTATTCCAACAGCAATAGTAAGTGGGCCAATTTTTGGAAAGTTTATAGCTTCTAAAATTTTTATAGCTGCACCAAAAAAAATAGATGAAAAGGTGGTTGATAATTTCCCTCCAATTAGTTTAATTCTTTCAATTATAGCAACCCCAATTTTATTAATTGTTTTGAATACTCTTTTAAATAGTCCATTAGGTTCTAGTTTAAATCTCTCAGATAAAACAATTACTTGGTTACAAATGATAGGTCACCCTTTTTCTGCATTAATTATTGCAAATTTAATGGCTTGGTATCTTCTTGGGATTAGACGTGGGGTTTCTAAAGCTATTTTATCAAAAATTACTTCTGCATCTTTGGCGCCGGCAGGAATTATTATCCTATTAACGGGAGCAGGTGGTGTTTTTAAACAAATGTTGATTACCACAGGTACTGGCGAGATGCTAGCCAATTATTTTTCGAGCATCGGTTTAAGTGTTTTACTTTTTTCTTTTTTAGCTGCGGTTTGTGTTAGAATTTTACAAGGATCTTCAACAGTTGCAATGATTACTGCTGCTGGAATAACATCATCTCTCATTACAACTCCTCTAGGCGAATTCCATACTGCACTTATCGTAATTTCAATTGCCGCTGGAGCTTCTATCTTATCTCATGTAAATGATAGTGGGTTTTGGTTGGTGAGTAATTATTTGGGACTTTCAGAAAAAGATACTTTTAGAAGCTGGTCTATGATGACTTTGATACTTGCCCTATGTGGTTTAACGATGGTTCTTTTGTTGTCTGTACTATTGTAAAGCGTTTTTTAAAGACTCTTTAAAATAACTGAAGCAGCACTCATTACAAATAAGATGGTCCAAACAATGGTTCTCATCCAATTCATTTGGACCAATTTTTTTTGGACTTGCAAATGGGTATTTCCTTCTGAAATTTGCTGATGCAAGGGTGCAAATTTTAATAAAGTAATGCCCCATAGAAAAAAAACCAATACAATGCTAGTGAGGGTATAGGCATTTTGTATAAGAAAAACCTGATATATGACTATACTCAACTGCCCAAGCATTAGAGGCATCACAATGAGAGCAATAGCTTTGGTATACGTTTTATGCCAGGTAAACAGATTATTATCACTAAAAAAAAGAAAGCTAGGATAGACGATTAATTGTACCATCCATATCAGAATACATAAACCAAAGTCTAGGAGTAAACGACTAATTTCAATCATATGAAGTCTATCAATTAATAATTATTTTAGAATTTAAAACAGTAATTTTACAAATAACTTTTTAATTATAGACTGTTGGGTAAAAAAGATTTTAA
>CAJWXC010000111.1 GCA_913048215.1 uncultured Flavobacteriaceae bacterium
ATTATTGGCCATAGATGGGCTAAAAATCTACGGCACATCAAAAGAAAAAACATCTGTAATTTCTTTTAATATAGAGGGTATTCATCCCTATGATATTGGAAGTATCGTTGATAAACTTGGAATTGCAGTGCGTACAGGCCAACACTGCACCCAGCCTATTATGGATTTCTTTAATATATCAGGAACCGTAAGAGCTTCATTTGCCTTTTACAACACCCTAGAGGAAATTGACCTCCTTACTGCCGCTGTTGAAAAGGCTAAAATGATGTTATCATAAAAAATTAGTTATGAAAAAAATAGCTTTAACCTGCATCATTCTTTGCCTTTTGATGGGTGGATGTAACCAAACAAAAAAGGTGGTTGCAGACAATCCCCAAGCAGTGTTGTCTGGTATTTTTACTGTAGTTTCTATTAATGGTCAACAAATTTCATCTAAGGCGGTACTTGATTTTAACAATGTAGATAAAAGAATATGGGGTAATGCTGGGTGCAATGATTTTTCTGCCACATACACTCAAAATGCTAGCTCAATAAAAATAGGGCAACTAACCTCAACAAAGGCCTATTGTGATGGAGCCATGAAAAATGAGTATGCCATACAAAAGGCTTTAAAAAACGTAGGATCATTTGATGTTTCAACCACAAGCCTTACATTGTATTCAGTCACAGAAAAAAAGCCGCTGCTAAAGGCTATTAAAAATAAAGAATAAATATGACCATTAAAGCCATACAAGAAGAGCTAATAGATGAGTTTGCTATGTTTGATGATTGGATGCAACGCTATGAGTACATGATAGATCTAGGAAAATCTCTACCTCTTATAGATGAGCAAAATAAAACAGATGATAACATTATAAAAGGGTGTCAATCAAAAGTGTGGTTAGATGCACAGCTTAAGGGAGATAAAATGGTGTTCTCTGCAGATAGTGATGCAATTATCACAAAGGGTATCATTGCTGTTTTGATAAGATCCTTTAACAACCAAACCCCCACAGCAATTTTAAATGCAAATACAGATTTTATTGACCAAATTGGTTTAAAAGAACATTTGTCTGCCACAAGGGCAAATGGATTAAACTCAATGATCAAAAAATTAAAATTGTATGCAACAGCCTATCAAGCAAAATTAAATAGCTAGTTGTTTTATGCTATTAAAATTATAAATAGATACCATTATGGAAGACAATACAATAGACACACAGGCACTAGGAGAAAAGATAGTAAAGGTCTTAAAGTCTATATACGACCCTGAGATCCCTGTAGATATTTACGAATTAGGGCTTATTTATGATGTGTTTGTAAATGAGGATCATAACGTAAAGATTTTAATGACCCTTACCACGCCAAACTGCCCAGTTGCAGAAACACTACCTGTAGAGGTAGAGGATAAGGTCAAGTCTCTTAAAATGGTGAATGATGCAGAGGTAGAAATCACCTTTGACCCACCATGGACACAAGATCTCATGAGTGAAGAGGCCAAGCTAGAATTGGGCATGCTTTAATTTAAAGTTCATGGCAAAACAAATTGTAAATAGAGTAGCAAATAGCATTATAAAAACTATTGACCTTGAAGAGTTGTATCCAAAAGGCACTAGAATTGCTTTTGATATTGCCCCTTGGCTTCACAAAGGCATCATCCTTAAAGAGAAAGATTTCAGAGAAATTGTTTCTACCCACCCATGGGAGCAATACACAAATCAATATGTTTCGATACACTGCAGCACAGAGGCTATTATTCCTGCATGGGCATTTATGCTTGTTAGCACAAAATTAATACCCCATGCCAAAAAAACAGTTATTGGATCACAACAAACTCTAGAAACAATTTTATTTGCTGAAATTTTAAACAATCTAGATATTAGCGAATATAAAGATGCCCCTGTAATTATTAAAGGATGTGCAAGCAAACCCATCCCTGGTGCAGCTTATGGAATGTTAATTTCTAAATTACAACCCATTGCAAAAAGTATTATGTACGGAGAGGCTTGCTCTTTTGTGCCCCTTTTTAAAAAATAAACCATCTCAAAAAAAATTGCTATTTTCAAAACCATAGTAGTTTACTATAATAATATGAAAAAAACACTCCTCTTAATTACATTGTCCCTGATTACATTTGCTGGTTTTTCACAAGAAAAAAAAGAAGAGATTAAAAGCCCTTGGACCAAAGTTAGTACCGTATCGCTTTTATTTAACCAAGCATCATTTAACGACAAATGGCAAGGGGGTGGTACGTCAAGCTATGCCGCAAATTTTGGTCTCACACATGATGCTAACTACAGTAAAGATAAAATCACTTGGGATAACCGCATTGTTATAGATTACGGAATTGCCAATCAAAAAGATCAAGAATTTACTAGAAAAACAAACGATCGTTTTGAAGTCAATTCATTGGTGGGAAGAGAGATTAAAGAAAGTCTTTGGTACTATTCTTTTTCTCTTAATATAAGAACACAACTTGCCAGTGGGTATGATTTTGGGGAGGACCAAAATGGTAGCCCTACAAGAACAGAAACTACAAAAATTTTATCCCCTGGATACTTCAGGGCTGGGCTTGGACTCCTATGGAAAAAGAATGAAAACCTTAAAATAAATATTGCTCCAACAACAGCACGTTTAATCATCGTTAATGGTCAGTTCACAAATGTTGGAGCAAATCAAAGTGATATTGAAGCTTTTAACCAAGTTGGGTATTTTGGAGTAAAGGCAAATGAAACCTCTCGTATAGAGATTGGCGCTGCTATAGGAGCCTATGGAAAATTTACTTTGTTAGAAAATGTGGTATTAGAAAATGTACTTAATCTATACAGTAATTATCTTGAAGATGTGCAAAATGTAGATATAGACTACACTGCAAATCTTGTGATGTCTGTAAATAAATGGATTACAGCAAACGTAACCTTCCAGGCTATGTATGATGATAATGCTGTAAAAGGATTACAAATAAGAGAGACTTTGGGCCTAGGACTTACCTATGGTTTTTAAAAACCAAAATCAAAGGTAAGGGGCCTTAGAGTTGGTTTTTTACCTATTACTGAATATACTCTTGAGGATATAAAAAGCTATTATAAGGAAACCGTGTTACATGAATTTCTCGAACCTTATCATACACTACTTTTCTAAAACTTTCAAAATTTTGTTTCTCTAGGGCAGACACAAAAATAGCATCCCCGTTGGTTTTATTCATCCAAGTTGCTTTCCACTCCTCTAGGGTAAAGTGTTCTTTAGTTTTCTGAGTTACCAGATCGTCACTCTCTATGGTCTTATTAGTGAAAGCGTCAATTTTATTAAACACCATAATTGTTGGTTTGTCTGCACTTTTAATCTCGTCTAAAATAGAACCTACACTAGCAATATGATCTTCAAAGCTTGAATGTGAAATATCTACCACATGCAAGAGTAAGTCTGCTTCCCTTACCTCATCTAGGGTGCTTTTAAAAGACTCAACTAATTGGGTTGGTAACTTGCGTATAAAGCCAACAGTGTCGGTAAGTAAAAAAGGTAGATTTCCAACTACTACTTTACGCACTGTGGTGTCTAGTGTGGCAAATAATTTATTTTCTGCAAACACATCACTTTTACTAATAGTATTCATTAAAGTAGATTTTCCAACGTTGGTGTACCCTACAAGTGCTACTCTTACTAACTTTCCTCGATTTCCTCGCTGAACCTCCATTTGGCGATCAATCTTTTTTAACTTCTTTTTTAGTAATGAAATACGGTCTCTAACAATACGCCTATCTGTTTCAATTTCTGTCTCACCAGGCCCTCGCATTCCTATCCCACCACGTTGTCTCTCAAGGTGAGTCCACATACCAGCAAGTCTTGGGAGTAAATACTCATACTGTGCAAGCTCTACTTGAGTTCTAGCATAACTTGTTTGAGCTC
>CAJWXC010000112.1 GCA_913048215.1 uncultured Flavobacteriaceae bacterium
AGATATTGCAAGTACATATAGTTGGTTACCTCAGTTTCATCCATATAAAAGGATTGAACATGCTGCTGGTTGGGAGTATTGTTCCAATCATGCATCGGGTCATCTTGTACTCTACCCATGGTAAAAGTACCACCTTCTACAAAAACAAGTCCAGGACCTGTTTCTTGCTCTTGGTATTTGCTGTTTTTTTGCGGTCCTCCCTCTCTTGAGTTTAGGGACCAACCGGTAGCACGAGAACTATCTTTGTAGTCTCTTGTTTTGTTACAACCTACAAATAGCGTTGTTGTAAGTGATAGCATAAGCAGCCTAAAGGCTATTTTTTTTGTCAAGTTCATAGTTTAAATTATGAATAGTATGGGTTTGCAATATAATGATTAACGACAAAGTTCCAATATTATTTTAGATTTAATTAATAGTTAGTTTCCACTTTTTTATGGACCTAACCATAGAAAAACGATTTTGTAGGTATTTTAGTATGTAAGCTTTTAAATTTGGCAAAAAAAACTTTAACCATACCTTATACTAACTGTATATTTGGTGCGTTAGAATTACTCATGAAACACAGTATATTATTTTTCGCTTTTTTAATGTGTAGTATCTCTGGATACACGCAAACAAAAAATATAAACATCTCTTGGGATAATGATACTTCCAGGCCTTCTTTTGTTGCGCCCTCTTCTGCACTTGTAAACAGTAAAGCTGTAAAACAATCCTCAAAGCAACGATCCTCAGAAAGATTAAAACTAACCCTTACAAAACAAACAATAGATTTTTCTGAGCAGTGGAAAGATCGTGGCTTTGCTAATCCATCTACTTTAAAGGTTGGTAATGTAGCATATAGTGCTGTAACCTCAAAAGAGCTTGCTCAGGTGAGTGTTTCAAATATTCCAACTACCCTACAAACAAACATAAGCAGTAACAAAGCAAGAGATGAAATTTACACCATTTTTTCTATATCTCCTTTGGTGAATTTAAATGGCCAAATAAAAAAAGTGAGTTCTTTTTCAATCTCCTACAACTACCTCCCAAACACTGCTTCAAAAAACTCTAAGATTGCTCTCTCTAATTCTGTACTAGCTACCGGAGATTGGTATAAATTTAAGGTAGAAAAAACCGGAGTACATCGTATTACAAAAGGGTTTTTAGATAATCTGGGGATTAATACTGCTACCTTAGATCCTAGAAGTATTAAAATTTATGGTCATGGCGGTAAGCCACTTCCACTGCTTAATTCCAAAAATAATGCTCTTTTTGATTTACCAGAAAACTCCATACAAGTTATTGGTGAACAAGATGGGTCCTTTGATGGGTCAGACCATATTTTATTTTACGGTATAAGCACCATAGGGTATGATAAAGAGAATGACACCCATATTAACCCCTACAGTGATCAGGCTTATTATTATATTACTCATGGAGGAAATCCAGGTCTTAGGATTTCAGCCCTAAATGAGCCTACAGAACAGGGTGATGCTATTACCACATTTAATGATTATCAATTTCATGAGGTGGATGATTTTAGTCCTGCAAAGGTAGGTCGAAGATGGTTTGGTAATAGGTTTGACATTCAAGATGCTCAGAGCTATTCCTTTGAGTTTCCAAATATTGTGCAAGGCTCTGAGGTTTTGGTCAATGTTAATGTAGCCTCTGCCTCTGAGAGCCCCACATCGATGGCGGTTTCTTTAAATGGTACGGCCATAGATCCTATTAATTTCTCAAGTGCTGCTGGTTCTACGCTGCTGTCTTACAGACCATCAAGCCAGAATTCACCTCCTTATAGTATTCCAGCTAGCGGTGAGACTGTTACCGTTGATTTACTTTATAACAATGGGAGTAATCCCTCTAGTATTGGATATTTAGATTACATTAGGGTAAGTGCAGAACGTCAATTAATTGGGAGTAGTGAGCAGTTTTCATTTAGGTATAATTTATCCGAAACCAATTTTGGGGTTGGTGCCTACAGTATTGCCAACGCCTCTCAAATCTCACAAGTGTGGGATGTAACAAATACTAATGCCATTGCTTCAAAAGCAAATAATGAGGCCTCTAGTACATTTTCTTTTAAAGCTGCACTTGGCGAGCTCAGAGAATATGTTGCTGTTACTCCTACAGATTACTATGCTCCTGTTTCAGTCTCAGATGCTAGTGTGTCAAATCAAAATATAAAAGGAACTATATTTCAAGGTGAGGACGGAAATTTCCAGGATATTGATTATTTAATAATTACGGCTCCCTTTTTGCTTCAACCAGCCCAAAGACTTGCTCAATATCACAAAACTCAAAGAGGTCTCAATGTTAAGGTTGTTACCCTGGATAAAATTTACCAGGAGTTTAGCAGTGGAAAACAAGATATTGGCGCCATAAGAAATTTAGTGCGGTATATTTATGAAAATGCTTCTTCCCCAGAAAACAAAATTAAGTACGTTGGTATTTTGGGTGACACCTCTATTGATTACAAAAATAGATTGCCTGGTAATAATCTAGTGGTTCCTACTTTTAACACCTTGTTTAGCTCAAGCACTTGGACGAGTTATATGTCTGACGATTTTTTCGGAATGATGGATGCAGACCCTTCTTCTGGAAATGACGAGGGTCTTATGGGATCTAACGAGAAGGTAGATGTTGCTTTTGGTAGAATTTTGGCAGACAATGTGACCCTTGCCAATGACATGATAGATAAGATTGTAAATTATGAGAAACAAACATCTTATGGAAATTGGAGAAACACTATTGTTATGGTTTCTGACGATGTTGATATTGATTGGGAATTTAATAAACTACAAGTAACATTAAACGAATTGTCTGACAGGATAACCCTGGAAAAACCATTTATAAATGTTAAGAAAATTTATATGGATGCATATGAGCAGCAAACCTCTGCAGGTGGAAACAGATATCCCGATGTAAACGCTGCGCTGAAAAACGATATTGAAGTAGGCGCCCTAATTATAAATTATTTTGGTCATGGTGGAGAAGATGGCCTTGCAAAAGAGTTTATATACACAAAGGAAACCGCAACCTCTTTAAGAAACCCCAACACACTTCCAATGCTGGTGACGGTAACTTGCGAGTTTACAAAATTTGATTTGCCTTCAAGAATTACTGCTGGAGAACTCACTTTTTGGAATAAAGATGGCGGTGCAATATCCCTTATTACAACCACCCGCTCTATTGGTGTTCAGGTGGGATCAGACCTAAATGATCTCTTGGCAGATGAAATTTTTGGTATCGGAGAAGAAGTTCCGGATGTTCCCTCTGTTGGTCTTAGAAAAGCAAAAAATGACCTTCCCGGTAGTAATGAAAACAGACGTGTAGTTTTCTATATCGGAGACCCTGCATTACCCTTGGCATTTCCAAAGAAAGACATCCAATTAACCACCATTAACGGCGCTGCTATATCCAGCACATCAGATGTGCTGCAAGGACTGGGATATGTAACTCTTGGGGGTCAAGTTTTAAACGCAGATGGATCTGTAGCTACAAATTATAATGGGATTTTAGAGGCAAAGGTATTTGATAAACGCATAGCCCGTCAAACACTTGGCAATGATGGTACACAAATAGGTGGTGAGTTAGGAATACTAAATTTCTCTACCCTTGGTGAGACTATATTTAGTGGTCAGGCAAGTGTAAGCAATGGTCAATTTGAGTTTGATTTTGTAGTACCTCGTGATGTGCAAATACCAGTGGGTAACGGTAAGGTTAGCTTCTATTGCAAACAAAACGGCCTGCTGAGAGATAACAATGGCTTTAATCTAGATATACAAGTAGGAGGTCTTAATCCAAATGCTGGTACAGACACTAC
>CAJWXC010000113.1 GCA_913048215.1 uncultured Flavobacteriaceae bacterium
CCTATAGCTGCAGTATTTGCAATACCCAAGTAGCTTAAGGTGTTAAAGTTTGGTTTTCAAGGTATTGTAATGTGTTTGGACCTTCATTAAACAATAAATCTACAATAGATAAATTACCGATATGACCATGATTACTCTCAAAAACCTGGTGGTAGGTATCAAAGTTATATCCATGCTCTTTCTTACAATTTACTAAATGGCGCATGTCTTTTAATTGGGTTTTTTTTTCATACACTTTAGATCTTAAAATAGCTGTTTGTAGACCAATGAGCTCTATTATTTTATTTAATATGTTAATATTAAAGTCTTGTAGTTTTAACACAGGTTTTTTAAAAAGAGGTGCTAAATCATCCTCATAATATTCAAAATAAGGAGACGTTCTGTAGGCAACTTGTATAGATTTCCAGTGTTCTGACAGCCAAGGGAAATTGTTTTCTGGACAAACCTCTTTTGTTTTTTGACGCAATGCGTTTTTTGAATGCTTTATGGGAATATTTAGTAATAACCTTCCATTGCTGTGGGCTATATAAGTCCTGTTTCTGTAGGTCTGTTTTTGATAATTATCCTCTATTTCTAGGGTAATTTTATCAGCCTTAGCGATTGCAACCATGGTTGCAACACAGGGGAGGTAGCTTGGATAAATTAAAATATGTTGTTTCACTTTTTATTTACGCTTTCTTTCTTCTTTTTTGAAACCACCGAAAACCAAACCAACCAGCCAAAACTAGCAAGAAAGGTATAAAGTAAGAGGTTGTTTCTCCCTTTCCACTTACGGTAGTAAAGAATCGATCCCAACGTATTTTATTGTACAATCCCTTTGCATTGTTGTTGAAACTCATCCATACAAAAACAGGTTTTCCTACCACATGATTCATGGGTACATAACCCCAAGAACGAGCATCTTGAGAGTTGTTGCGGTTGTCTCCCATCATCCAATAGTAATCCATTGTAAAGGTATACTCAGTAATTGGTTTTTTGTTTAAAAGTACAGTGGTGCCGTTTTGTGTAATGGTGTTATTTATACCCATTTCGCTACCTTCATAGACTTCAATAATACGTTTGTAAAAAGCAATACTCTCTGTAGTTATGGCTACAGTTTTTCCTGCCTGTGGAATATATATGGGCCCAAAATAATCTGTATTCCAATTGTTTGCAGCAGTATTTGGGAAAATACCAGCATCCTTTTTGCCCTTTTGAGCTATCTTTTTCTCAATGCTTATAATGCCCGGGTAGTTTTTAATCCCCAAATAGGCTTTGTCTGTTAGGTGAGCGGTGTAGGTATAGGTGCCTGTTTTTTTATCAAAGGCAGTTGCATACATATCACTAACATCAAACTTGGCCGCAAAAATTTGGTTTGGCTCAGGGAGTAATCTTCTTTGATTATCTATGCTAACTAAAACACTTTTGGATTTTATAATATATGCAAACTGTAATCTTGCTCGATCTGGTAGCTCATTTAGTGCTCCATTTATATACACATAACCACCACGTACCTCCAGGGAATCTCCAGGAAGGCCAACGCAACGCTTTACATAATTTGATTTTTTGTCAATGGGCTTATACATCTTACCTGATGGAGGAGGACCTATATCAGCAAATTCATCTATCGGCCAATTAAATACCACAATATCATTATGCTCAATTTTTTCAACTCCTGGTATTCTAAAACTTGGCAGCTGTGGTTTTGGAAGGTATGATTTTGTTTTTGTACCCATAAACACATCATGCATCATTGGGGCCGCTATTGCTGTCATTGGTGTTCTTGCACCAAAGTGAAATTTACTCACAAATAGAAAATCACCCACTAAGAGTGTTTTTTCTAGCGATGAGGTAGGTATTACAAAAGGTTGCATGACATAGGTATGCACAATAGTAGCAGCAACTATTGCCCATGCAAAAGAACCAAACCACTCTACTATAGCGTTTGGTTTTTTTAAATCCTCATCCTGTAAATAAGTAAGCTGTTGCGTGTAGTTAATATAAAACAAATACAAACCTGCTGAGGCAATAACCAATAGGGTATCTTTAATACTTGTTTTGCCAAATCTGCTTAATGTTTCAACCCATAAAACCGGGAACATTATAAGGTTTACTATAGGAATAAATAAAAGTAGGGTCCACCACCATGGGCGTTTTAATAGCTGCATTAACACCACCGCGTTGTATACAGGTATTGCTCCTTGCCAAGGTTTTTTACCTGCTGCAACATAAAATTTCCAAGTACCTAAAAAATGTACTACTTGTATGATGGCAATAAGCGCCAACCAGTTTACTATACTCATATTCTATTTTTTTCTTTAAAACATCTACTAAGTTAGTTGTTTTACCATATTTTAAAATTATAAGTAACAATTTGTCTTTATTGTTACAACCCTAGTACATCTTTCATGGTAAAAATACCTTTTTTATCAATAAGAAATTCTGCAGCTATAATGGCTCCCATTGCAAAACCTTCTCTGCTATGGGCCTCATGCTCAATGGTAATGTTGTCTATTTTTGATGTGTAAGAAACCTTATGGGTGCCTTTAACATCTGCTTCTCTTTTAGATTTTATACCTACAGCATCTTGTGAGGTAAGATCTAAACTCCAGGTCTTTTTATCTGTATAGGGTAGTATGTCTTGTGCTAGGGTTATGGCCGTACCACTAGGAGCGTCTTTTTTTTCTGTGTGATGAATCTCTTCTATTGCTAGGTTATACTCACTCCAAGGCTTCATTAATTTGGCCAGGTGCTGGTTTAGATTAAAAAATAGATTCACGCCAATACTAAAGTTTGAAGCATAAATAAAGCTACCCTTAGTGTGCGCACAAGCCTCTTCTATACTTTTTTTTTGATCTAACCATCCAGTGGTACCACACACTACGGGAATTTGTGCTTGAAAACATTTATTTATATTTCCTATGGCTCCCTGTGGTGTGGAAAACTCTATAGCAATTTGCGCCTCTTTGAAATTTCCATTTTGGGAAGATGCACTAGAGCTATACACAATTTCATGCCCTCTTTGTACCGCCATTTTTGCAATAACTTTTCCCATTTTACCATATCCTAACAGTGCTATTTTCATTTTAATGTATATCTAAGGCTAAGCCCATAACTAGGCTGGGTTATATTAGTAGTGTTTAGTTTTGGGGTTATTGATAGGTCATCACTAATTTCATACTGCTTTAAATGAGCATCTACGTTTGCATCTATAATGTTCAATAAATAAAAACCAAGAGAAACAATAATACTAACATTTTTATTTCTTTGGGCACTTTTTTGAGCGTCAATTAGCCTATTGTTTGAGATTAGCGGTGTGCTTCCTGGACCAAAAAACTCATCATCCGTGAATCCAGCAAGCCTTCTTTTATAGGCATCTCTGAAACGATTATAATCTGTGTTGTTTCTCATAAAAAAATACACACCTGTTCCAATTCCTGCGTAGATTAGTGGTATTTTCCAATATTTTCCATTGTCTGCTTGACCAAGTCCTGGGAGTACCGCAGAGTAAAAAGCAGCTCTTGCGGGTGCTAGAGGATCATAGGCTTGTTTTTTAGTAATAGTATCTTCAACAACTAGATTAATTTGTTGGGAAGCAGAATTTTCTCGCTCTTGGGCAAACAAAGATATGCTTGCTAGAAATAAGATAATATG
>CAJWXC010000114.1 GCA_913048215.1 uncultured Flavobacteriaceae bacterium
AGAAGAAAAATAATATGTTACAGATAAAAGATGTTTACGCAAGTGTAGAAGAGAAAGACATCCTCAAGGGGATTTCTCTCTCAGTAAATGCAGGAGAAGTGCATGCTATAATGGGACCCAACGGGGCTGGAAAAAGCACCTTGGCATCTATCATTGCAGGTAAAGAAGAGTTTGAGCTCACCAAAGGAGAGATAACTATTGATGGTGAAGACATCACAGCGTTAGACGCAGAGGAAAGAGCTCATAAGGGTGTTTTTCTCTCATTTCAGTACCCTGTTGAGATTCCTGGAGTTTCTGTTACAAACTTCATAAAAACGGCAATTAATGAAAATAGAAAAGCCAAAGGGTTGGAAGATATGCCAGCCAGCCAGATGCTTAAAAAGATTAAAGAAAAAGCAGATTTATTAGAGATAGACCGTAAATTTTTATCTAGGTCTTTAAATGTTGGTTTTTCAGGAGGAGAAAAAAAACGTAACGAAATTTTCCAGATGGCCATGTTAGAGCCTAAGCTGGCTATTCTAGATGAGACAGATTCTGGCCTTGATATTGATGCTCTTAAAGTTGTTGCAAATGGAGTAAACAAACTTAAAAGCAAAGACAATGCAGTGATTGTTATTACACACTATCAAAGGCTGTTAGATTATATCGTTCCAGATTTTGTACACGTTATTATGGATGGTAAAATTGTAAAATCTGGCACAAAGCAACTTGCTTATGAGCTGGAGGAAAAAGGATATGACTGGATAAAAGAGGAGTTGGTTTAACCCCTTAAAGCACCAAAAATTCTGAATTTAAAAAATGAATCTAAAAGAAAAATTACAATCCTCATACCTTGCTTTTGAAGATCACTTGCAAGCAGATTCGCCGTTACACGATGTGCGCAATAAAGCTATGAAGTCTTTCGAGGACAAAGGATTTCCGAGCAAAAAAGAAGAAGCATGGAAGTATACTTCTTTAAATGCTTTATTAAATAAAGAGTATAGCATCTTTCCTAAAAACGAAACTGCCATAGAATTTAAAGATGTAAAAAAGTATTTCTTAAATGACATTGACACCTATAAAGTTGTTTTTATTGATGGGGTTTACAGTTCTTTCTTATCACAAATCACTCATGATGAGATCGATGTTTGCTTGATGTCATCTGCGCTAAACAAATCGAAATATAGCTCTATTATAGAAACCTATTTTAATAAAGCCGCCAATACTGACAGCCTAAGCTGTTTAAACACTGCTTTTGCAAAAGAAGGAGCCTACATTCGTATCTCAAAAAACAAGGAAGCACAAAAACCTATTGAAATTATAAACTTTGCTACAGGAACAGAGGCCGCCACCATGTTGCAGCCTCGTAATTTAATTGTTGTAGAGCAAAACGCACATGTGCAAATTATAGAGCGTCATCAAAGTCTTAATGACAACCCAGTGCTTACCAATAGTGTTACTGAAATATTTTTAGACAAAAGAGCGTATGTAGATTACTACAAGATCCAAAACGACACCCAAAATGCTTCACTGATAGATAGTACCTTTATCCAGCAGCAACGCGATAGTATTTGTAGTGTTCATACCTTTTCTTTTGGCGGAAAACTAACGCGTAATAATTTAAATTTTAAACAACTTGGAGAGCGTTGTGATTCTATCCTAAACGGAGTCACCATGATTGAGGATAAACAACATGTAGATCACAACACACTTGTGCATCACACAGCTGAAAATTGTGAAAGTCACCAAGATTATAAAGGAATTTTTGACGACAGTGCAACTGGTGTTTTTAATGGAAAAGTATATGTTGAAAAACAGGCTCAAAAACTGGATGCTTTCCAAAAAAACAACAATATTTTAATAAGCAATAAAGCAACAATAAATGCAAAGCCACAACTAGAAATTTTTGCAGATGATGTAAAATGCTCACATGGTTGCACAATTGGCCAATTAGACCCTGAGGCAATGTTTTATTTGCGCTCTAGAGGTATTGCAAAAAAAGAAGCTAGGGCATTGCTCATGTATGCCTTCGCAAATACTGTTTTAGAGAGTGTAAAGATTCCAGAATTAAAAGAAAGAATCAATAAACTAATAGCAAATAAAATAGGGGTAAATCTAGGCTTTGACCTCTAAGTTTATTGTGCCACAATTACATTTTTCGGAGCAATAAACAATAGAGTACCTAAATCATAATAAACGCATATATGTTTGATGTAACGGCAATAAGAAAAGATTTTCCAATACTTTCTAGAAAAGTAAATGGCAAGGCTTTGGTGTATTTAGATAATGCCGCGACATCTCAAAAACCGCGACAGGTAATTGATGCAATTGTATCTTACTACTCTCACTACAACGCAAACATTCATAGAGGTGTTCATGCACTTTCTCAAGAAGCTACAGATGCCTATGAAACGGCTCGAAGAAAAATACAATCTCATTTTGGTATAGCTAAGCCGCATGAGGTTATTTTAACCTCAGGAACTACCCACAGTATAAATATTGTAGCAAATGGATTTTCAAGTATACTCTCCCCAGGTGATGAGATTATTGTCTCACAACTAGAGCACCACTCAAATATTGTGCCCTGGCAAATGCTGTGCAAAGCTACTGGAGCCGTATTAAAAGTAATCCCAATGAACCAGGAAGGTGGCTTAAATATGGACGCCTACCAAGAGTTGTTATGCTCAAAAACAAAACTAGTTTTTGTAAATCATATTTCAAATACCTTGGGTACTATAAACCCTATCGAGTTTATGACCCAACAGGCACACCGGGTAGGGGCAGCCATACTTATAGATGGCGCACAATCCTGCTCGCACATAAAGCCAGATTTGGTTGCATTAGATTGTGATTTTTATGTTACTTCTGCACACAAAATGTGCGGCCCAACAGGAATTGGCATGTTATATGGAAAAGAGGCATGGCTTGAAAAACTGCCACCTTTTCAAGGGGGTGGAGAAATGATAGATCAAGTAACTTTTGAGCAAACAACCTATGCTGGACTGCCTCATAAATTTGAAGCCGGAACACCAAATGTTTGTGGAGGGATTGCATTTGGAGCCGCCATTGATTATCTCAACACTATTGGTTTTAAAGCCATAGCAGCGCATGAGACTACTCTTTTAAATTATGCAACAGAAAAATTATTGGCCATTGATGGGCTAAAAATCTACGGTACAACAAAAGAAAAAACATCTGTAATTTCTTTTAATATAGAGGGCATACATCCCTATGATATTGGAAGTATTGTTGATAAACTAGGAATTGCGGTGCGTACAGGACAACACTGCACCCAGCCTATTATGGATTTCTTTAATATCTCTGGAACCGTAAGAGCTTCATTTGCCTTTTACAACACACTGGAGGAAATTGACCTCCTTACGGCTGCTGTTGAAAAGGCGAAAATGATGTTATCATAAAAAATTAGTTATGAAAAAAATAGTTTTAACCTGCACCACTCTTTGGTTTTTGATGAGTGGATGTAACCAAACAAAAAAAGTGGTAGCAGACCCTCCCCCAGCAGTATTATCTGGTATTTTTACTGTAGTTTCTATTAATGGTCAACAAATTTCATCTAAGGCAGTACTTGAGTTTAACAAGGCAGATAAAAGAATATGGGGTAATGCTGGGTGCAATGATTTTTCTG
>CAJWXC010000115.1 GCA_913048215.1 uncultured Flavobacteriaceae bacterium
GTAAGGTTTTTTATCCAAGGCCTGTGAGCTACTACCTCTTAATTCAATTCCTATCCTTCCATCATAATTTAGATAAGATTCATTAGTGCTATCTGTCAAATAATTTCTAGTTCCGTCAGGTCTATAAATAAGTTGCATAGTAGCCAGTACTTTTGGCTCATCTGGTATTTCTGTAGGTAAATTTGTTTGGGGATCTATATCTGTAGTAACCAACATAATGGGTAGATTACTATCACTTAAAATTGTTTGTTGCGAAAATGAAATTTGCCCTAGAAACAAAAAAAAGATTACTAAAAGACATGCTCTTTTATTCATAATAGAAAAATTAGAGAATTGTGTTGTAAATATATTAAATAACAGCAGATGCAACAATCAATAAAATTACTAATCCAATACACAATATAAAACTGCACAAAAATAAAGCACTACACCCCTCAACTAAGGGTATAAAAAATGTCCAATGTTAAAGAAATCACAATCAATATTCTACCCTTGCAGAATTCAGCCTATTTTTGTAGGTTTATAAAAAGTTAAATTATCAAAGAAGAAATGGATTTATTACAACAAGCTACTGAGTTTGAAAAAGCTAAGATGAGCCACATGTCTACAAGTGACCGTGTACACGCATCACGGGAGGCCAAAAGGCTTGTACTAGCTATCAATGAGATGTACAAGAAAACAAAGGATGAAAAGCTAATGGATGCCATGAAACGCATCACCGCAAAAAAGAAAAAAATAGAAGTTCGCCTTAAAGGCAGATCAGAAATATCATAAATCACAAAAACCGCTTTTAAATAAAAGCGGTTTTTTTTATATATAGTAAGAAGCGATGGTTACAAAAATGTAACTTGTCCATTTTCTATATGATACATAGCCCCAACTACTTTAATATCTCCCGCATCTTCCATTTGTTTTAAAACAGGACTCATGCTTCTAAGATTATCAATGGCCATGTGCACGTTTTTAATAGCCACTCGGTTTACAAAATCAATGTTACCAGAGGTACGCAATGCTACGTCTTCAGGATCTTTTACTGCAGATACAGCCGGTGCTATTTTTTCAAGCATACCTGTAAGATTTCCTAGTTTGGCATGATCACAGGCTCCTTTGACAGCTCCACAGGCTGTATGTCCTAAGATAACAACAACTTTAGTGCCTGCTAGTTTTGTTGCAAACTCCATAGACCCTAGGATATCTTCATTCACAAAATTTCCCGCAATACGAATACTAAATAAATCTCCAATACCTTGGTCAAAAACCAATTCTGCGGAAACTCTTGAATCTATACAATGTAATACCGTAGCAAAAGGGTATTGTCCTGTGCTAGTATCTGCAACTTGTTGCATTAAATCTCTAGAAACTTGAGTGCTAGTTACAAATCTTTTATTTCCATCTTTTAATGCTTGTAAAGCAGTGTCAGGGCTCATTGCCTCTTGTGTTTGTTGTGTTTGTGCTTTCATGATTATTATTATTTAGTGATTTAAATTTACGATACTTTTTTGGGTCTTAATGTAAAAAATTCTATGAAACTTACTGGGTTTTCTACTATCGCTCTCTCAGAAATTAATTTGATATTTATATTTCTAGTCTTTGCTTTTTCTTGAAAATCCTCTAAGATCTCTATGATATCATTATCCAAATAGCGTGTCTTTGTTACATCCAACTCCAAACTACTCTCTTTAGGCAATGCGTCTAATTCTTTTAGAATTGCACCCTTGTTAAAAAAAGTAACTTCTTCAGCTAAAGTCATTTTCACTTTCACTAAGCCATTGCTTTTATCTTCCATGTGTAAAAAGTGTGAGTTTTGATAACTCTTTATGAGTATCACAACAACACCTACAATTAAACCAAGTGCAATACCTACAAGTAAATCTGTAAATACAATACCTACCACCGTGACTGTAAAAGGAGCAAACTGTTTCCAACCCAACATATACATTTGCTTAAATAAAGATGGCTTAGCGAGCTTATAACCCACAATAAGCAATATAGAAGCCAGTACAGATAAAGGTATTTTGTTTAAAAGTGTAGGAATCGCTATCACAGAAATCAATAACAAAAAACCATGTATAATGGCTGCCATTTTAGTTCTACCTCCAGATTGTATATTGGCAGAAGATCTAACAATAACTTGCGTTACGGGCAAACCACCAATTAATCCAGACACAATATTACCAGCGCCTTGAGCAACAAGTTCTTTATTGGTAGGTGTTACTCTTTTTTGAGGATCTAACTTATCTGTAGCCTCCACACAAAGTAAGGTCTCTAAACTTGCAACAAGAGCAATGGTGAATGCGGTAACCCAAATAGCGGGATTAGTTATACCAGAGAAATTTGGAGTACTAAATTGTCCTAAAAACATATCAAAGCTATCTGGTATAGGTACACTCACTAATAAATCTTGAGAAATCCCAAATATTTGACTGTCTTGTGTAGATACATAATATAAAATACCAACCCCAACAGCCACAAGTGGACCTTGTATAAGGGTAAAAATCTTTCCCTTTTTAGAGAGAACAGAACTCCATAACAACAATATTGCTAAGGCTATAATTGCGATAATTGTGGGCCCTAAGCTAATAGCATTGATAGCGTTTAAAATACCAGAGAAGGTAGTGTCTCCATCTACTTGAAAAAATGCAAAATCAACCTCTTTGGATGAATCATACCCAAAGAAATGTGGAATCTGTTTTAAAATAATAATAATACCAATACCCGTTAGCATTCCTTTTATAACAGAGGATGGAAAATAATAACCAATAATTCCAGCTTTCAAAAAACCAAATATCATTTGAATGACACCACCTAAAACAACTGCTAATAAAAAGTTCTCAAAACCACCCAAGGTGCCAATAGCAGTAAGGACAATAGCAGCCAATCCAGCGGCTGGTCCACTAACCCCAACTTGAGAGCCACTTAAAACTCCAACTAAAATACCACCAACCATACCAGCTATAAGACCAGAAAAAAGTGGCGCTCCACTGGCCAATGCAATACCCAAACAAAGAGGAAGGGCAACAAAAAATACAACGATACTTGCAGGTATATCGTTTTTTAAATTCTTAAAAATATTCATAATATATGCGTTTCACTACAAAGAAATTCTCTACAGTGTTTTTTTATTTAATAATAGGAAAGTTACAATGCACCTCAATTTTGGGTGCAAAAAATAATCACTAGAAATTACATCTCAAACCTAGGAGGAGGACCGGGTATTTCTAGAAAAACAGAACCAAATAGAATAATTGGGGCTTGTGGTATTGTACACGAAGATGAATCTGAAAATACAATAGCAATAGATCCTGGATAGGTTGTTATTTTCTTTTCTTCAGATAATTCTTTTTCTTGCTTATTTTTATTTTCACCTTCTTTTTCAGTGTCGTTGTCTATATCAATAACCACAACAGTGTTTTCAGCTAACACCAGCACAGAACTAAGTATGGGCTGTATGGTAAAGAAAAACAATAC
>CAJWXC010000116.1 GCA_913048215.1 uncultured Flavobacteriaceae bacterium
TCAGATCTTCAATTTCATCTGCTAAAATTGGGATGTTTCTCATTAAATTAAAAGGAGCTCCTGTTTGTTGTATTACAACATCATCTTCAAGTCTAATGCCAAAACCCTCTTGAGGGATATAAATACCTGGTTCTACTGTAAATACCATATTTGCCTGCATAGGTTCCCAAAGAATACCGTAATCATGGGTGTCTAGCCCCATGTGGTGAGATGTTCCATGCATAAAGTATTTTTTGTAGGCTGGCCAGTCTGGGTTTTCATTTTTAACATCGGCTTTGTCTATAAGCCCTAAACCCAGTAATTCACTGGTCATAATATGACCCACTTCTATATGGTACTCTTTCCAAAGAGTGCCAGGGACTAACAATTTAGTGGCCTGCTCTTTAACCCTATTTACAGCATTGTAAACAGCTTTCTGTCTGTCTGTATATCTCCCGCTAACAGGAATAGTACGAGACATATCACTGCTATAATTTGCATATTCTGCACCTACATCTAGCAAGATTAAATCTCCTGCTTTACATTGTTGGTTATTTTCAATATAATGTAGCACATTGGCATTATTTCCACTGGCTACAATTGGGGTGTATGCGAATTTTTTTGACCGATTTTTTAAAAACTCATGCATAAACTCTGCTTCAATATCAAACTCCCAAACATCAGGTTTTACAAATCCTAGCACTCTTCTAAAGCCTTTTTCTGTAATATCACATGCTTGTTGTATTAAATCTATCTCAATTGGGTCTTTCACAGAACGTAACCTTTGCAAAATAGGATTACTCTTTGCCCAACTATGGGCAGCAAATGCAACTTTATTTTTTTCTATAAAACGATCTTCTCTAGTTTGGGTTTGTATGTTTGCTCTGTAATGCTCGTTGGTATTGTAGTAAATGGTATCGCTTTGAGCCATAAGCTCCCGCATAATTTTATCAAAATCTTGTAGCCAATACACGGTTTTGATACCACTGACCTTTAACGCTTTTTCTTTGGTAAGTTTCTCGCCTTCCCAAATAGCAATATGCTCGTTGGTTTCTTTTAAAAATAAGATTTCTTTATGATCTGGATTAGGGCACTGTGGAAATAGTACTAAGATACTTTCTTCTTGGTCTACCCCACTGAGATAGAAGATATCTCTTGCTTGCTCAAATGGCATGGTGCTGTCTGCTCCAATAGGATAAATATCATTGCTGTTAAAGACAGCCAAACTACAAGACTTCATTTGAGCCATAAAGTTGTTACGGTTTTTAATAAAAAGGGCAGAATCTATAGAATGATATTTCATAAATAGTAATGTTAAAATATTATATCATCAAAAGTAAGGATTGCAATTTTTATTCAATACACCAAAGCGCGTTATTTTATATTTCGATGGATTTTTATTTAATAAAACTTGAATATGATCAAAAAATAAATAACTCGATGTTAAATTTTCTAACATTATTTTGAGGTGGTTTTTGCTTTCTGTATTTTACCTTTTCTAAATCTAACAAATGAAAAAATACATCTTTTTGTTGCTCGTTTTTACGGCTAATTTTGGTTTATCCCAACAAGCTCCTTCAAGCCCAAGTGCGGTACTTGCTTCTTTGCAAGAAAAACAAACCCTCACAGAAAAATCATTGGTTAAAAATCTTCCTTTTACCAATATAGGCCCCACTATTATGAGTGGTCGTGTGGTAGATTTGGCTGTAAACCCAAAGAACCCCACAGAGTTTTATGTTGGTTATGCTAGTGGAGGGGTGTGGCACACGGTAAATAACGGCACTACATTTACACCAATACTAGACAATAGCCCAACCCAAAATGTAGGTAGTTTGGCTGTAGACTGGAAGTCAAGAACTATTTGGGTGGGCACAGGAGAAGTAAATTCTTCTCGGTCAAGTTATGCTGGTATTGGTCTTTTGCGATCCTCAGATAATGGGGCTACCTGGGAGCATCTTGGCCTTGCAGATAGCCACCACATAAGTAAAATTTTAATCAATCCAACAAATTCAAACCATGTGGTTGTGAGTGTGGTGGGGCATTTATATTCTACAAATTATAACAGAGGAGTATACAAAACTACAGATGGAGGTATTACTTGGGAACAAACACTTTTTGTGAACAATCAAAGCGGGATTATAGAGATGGATGCAGCTCCCAATAATTTTAATATCATGTTTGCCTCCTCTTGGGATAAAGATCGCAAAGCCTGGAATTTTAGAGGCAGTGGCTCTGGGAGTGCCATCTATAAAAGTACAGATGGTGGTAGCTCTTGGGTTAAAGTTTCTACCCCTGAAAGCGGTTTTCCAACAGGAGAGGGCGTAGGGCGTATTGGCCTGGCTGTGTTTGATAATAATACCCTTTATGCCGTACATGACAACCAAGCCAGAAGAGAACAGACAAGGAACTCTAAAAATTCAAACGGCTTGTCAAAAGAGCAATTTAAAACCATGACCCGTGAAGTGTTTTTAGCCCTAGATAACAAAAAGCTCAATGCGTATTTAAAAAACAACGGCTTTCAAGAAAAATATAGGGCAGACAACGTTAAGAGTATGGTGCGAAGTGGCGTTGTTGCTCCTGCAGATCTTGCAACCTATTTAGAAGATGCAAATGCCATGTTATTTGACACTCCAGTGATTGGAACACAAGTTTACAAAAGTACAGATGGCGGTGCTTCGTGGAGTAAAACACATGAGGGCTTCTTGGACGGTATTTATTATAGTTATGGGTACTATTTTGGAAAAATACATGTAGACCCAAACAATAAAGATGGCATCTATATTTATGGGGTGCCTATTTTAAAATCTAAAGATGCAGGAAAGACATTTAGCTCTATTTCTGCTCCAAATGTGCACGCAGATCACCACGCATTATGGATTAATCCAAATAAGCCAGGACACTTAATTAACGGTAATGATGGAGGGGTAAATATCAGTTATGATGATGGTGAAAACTGGATTAAAAACAACCAACCCGCTGTAGGGCAGTTTTATGCCATACATGTAGATAACCAGGAGCCTTATAACGTATATGGAGGTCTCCAAGACAACGGGGTCTGGGTAGGTGCTCATACCTACCAGGAGAGTCCGGGATGGAGGCAAAATGGGCAATACCCATACAAATTTATCATGGGAGGTGATGGTATGCAAATACAAACAGATGCTCGTGATAGCAATGTGGTATATACCGGTTTTCAATTCGGGAATTATTTTAGGTTAAACAGAGCGGATAATACTCAAACCTACATCCAGCCCAAACATGAGCTAGGGGATAGCCCTTACCGTTTTAATTGGCAAACACCAATTTTACTTAGTTCACACAATCAGGATATTTTGTATTTGGGAGCCAATAAATTAATGCGCTCCATGAATCAGGGAACAGACTGGACGGCTGTTTCTGAAGATTTAACTCTTGGCGGTAAGCAAGGAAATGTTGCTTACGGCACTTTAACTAGTATAGAT
>CAJWXC010000117.1 GCA_913048215.1 uncultured Flavobacteriaceae bacterium
TATGTTGTTGGATTTAAAATTGGAGCATTACCACTTGTAGCATCAAAGGGAGTATTATGATAGGTAATTGTATAATCTTCAGGGAGTTGAGTTCCTAAAACTACTGTGTCATTTTGAGTTAAATCAAAAACACCTGCATTAATGCCGTTATCACACTGGTATAAATCATCAGGGGTATTGGCTATAGGTTGATTATTAAAAGTAATATTAACTTCATCAGAAAGCACACATGTGATGTCTGCAGGATCAAATACCTCAACACTGTATATTCCTGAATTAGGAGAATTTGCAGAAAAAGTATTGTCTCCAAGTGTGCTTGGCCCCTGAGAAACTGAGTTATAAAACCACTCATAAGACAACCCTGGTGTACCGTCTGTATTGGCAGTTAATAAAATTGGAGTATTATCACACGTTTGTTGATCTTCTCCAAGACTCAATGTAAATGGGTTGGATGTTGTAATAAGTACATCATCCTCAACCACGGTGATAGCGCCGTCACAATTTAGATAAGCCGCACGCGCAGTGTAGGTCTCATCTCCAGAGGGACAAACCGTGATATCTGGGGTATTACCTATAACTTCTCCTGCGCTATTTAACCAATCAAAAGTAACGTTTGACGGGCCATTTGGTGTAAATCGCCATGCCTCTTGGTTGGCATCCCAATCTCCGGTGTTACGTCCAGGAGGAGTATATCCTAGGTTCCCTGCCTGGTTCTGGATTCCTATAACAGCGTTACCATCATTCCATCCACAGCCAGAGGGTCTATCTAACACATACACCTCGATTACATTGGTAGTTTCATAAATAACCATCTGTGAGGTTAAGCGCAGTTCATTACACCCAAAATAAAATATATTTGGTATACTCACAACCATGGTTCGACATGGGGCCTCCCCTAAAACTTGATAGTTTATATCTGAAGTAGGTGGGCTTGGCGCTGGATTTACATCCATATACACCCCAAATATGGTGTTTCTGAATAATTGAGTATTTGGTATAGATTCGTCAAAACTCCAAGCGCAAAATCCACCAGGAGGATTTGAATTTAGATCAAAAGAAATGACGCCATTAGATCCAATAACAATCTCATCATAGGTGCCACCAAAAAAACAAAAATTAAAAGGTAAATCAATAGCTGGAGACCAGACGTCATCTGTGTCTGCAGAGACAGCAGTACCTCCTATAAAAGGAAAGGGGGCGTACGGTATAGGTGTAACTTCATAACTAGTGGTCTCACCAGTTTCAAGAAAGCTTGCAGACAAATCTACGCAGCCTCCACTAGCACAGTTTACATTGGCATTGTCACCTGCATCAACATTAGGACAACCAGGGCCTTGTGAAAACCCATTTGTAAAAGCAAGCAAAAGCATTGCTGTAAGTAGAAGTAAATCACTTATTTTTATTTTTTTCATAGCCTATAAATAACGCATGAAAATTAAGAAAATTTTATGAAATTACAACTATATTAAATGATAAAATAATGGGACTCAATAGGTAGATTGCCTATAGATATTTTAATATCTTTGTGAAGTTGATTTATACCACAATAAATAGAAAAAATGGAAATAAAAAACAAGCCTCAAACACCTGAAGAAAATCATTTAGATCACCATAGTGCAAACCATGAAACACCCCTAAGAAAAGATGCTTTTGACATCAGTGATGTAGATAAAATTCAAAGCATTACAGATGATGTAAAACGCATCATGAATACTTTAGGGCTAGACCTTACTGATGATAGCCTTAAAGATACTCCAAAGAGAGTAGCCAAAATGTTTGTCAGTGAGATATTTGGCGGTTTACACCCAGATAGAAAACCAAAAGCATCCACTTTTGAAAATAAATATAAGTACAATGAAATGCTGGTTGAGAAAAACATCTCTTTATACTCTACCTGTGAGCATCACCTACTCCCTATTGTTGGAAAAGCACACATTGCCTATATATCAAACGGCACTGTAGTGGGTCTTAGTAAAATGAACAGAATTGTTGACTATTTTGGAAAAAGACCACAGGTACAGGAGCGCCTAACCATGCAAATTGTAAAGGAGTTGCAAAAGGTGTTAAACACCCAAGATGTTGCCTGCGTTATTGATGCAAAGCACCTGTGTGTAAACTCAAGAGGAATAAGGGATGTAGATTGTAGCACAGTAACCAGCGAGTTTGGTGGCGCTTTTAAAAACACAAACACCAAAAGAGAGTTTTTAGATTATATAAAATTTGACACTTCTTTTTAGTAGCTTTATACCTTCTAAAAAAAAGTAGAGACAACATAAATTAACAATACATAGGCGCACACTTTAGGTTAATGCACCTAGGAACAAATAAAATGGAACTACATACCACACAAACATTATACATCTACAATTCTATTTCTAAAAAGAAAGAAAAATTTAATCCCATAAACAAAGGGGCGGTAGGCATGTATGTTTGTGGACCCACCGTGTATAGCAATGTACACATGGGAAATTGCAGGACATTTTTATCTTTTGATTTAGTGTTTCGGTATTTAAAACACCTTGGCTATAAAGTTAGGTATGTACGTAACATTACAGATGCAGGACACCTAGAAAACGATGGAGAGAGCGGCGAGGACCCAATAGCAAAGAAAGCCAAGCTAGAGAACATAGAACCTATGGAAGTAGTGCAAAAATACACCGTAGATTTTCACCAAACCATGGCAAAGTTTAATGCCCTTCCTCCTAGTATTGAACCCACAGCCACTGGACATATCATAGAACAAATTGAAATTATTGAAAATATCATACAACAAGGATACGCATATCAAGTAAATGGCTCTGTGTATTTTGATGTTAGCACTTTCAACAAAGACCATCACTACGGAAAACTTAGTGGAAGAAATCTTGAAGATATGATAAGCAACACAAGAACGCTATCTGGACAATCTGAAAAGAAAAACCCACAAGATTTTGCCCTCTGGAAAAAAGCAAACCCAGAGCATATCATGCGTTGGGCCTCTCCATGGAGTGAGGGTTTTCCTGGCTGGCACCTAGAGTGTACCGCTATGAGCACAAAGTATCTAGGACCTCAATTTGATATTCATGGAGGAGGTATGGATTTAAAATTTCCGCACCATGAATGTGAAATTGCACAAAGTGAAGCCATACACAAAAAATCTCCTGTAAATTATTGGATGCATGCCAACATGCTCACCCTTAATGGTAAGAAAATGGCAAAATCTACAGGAAACAATATTCTTCCCGCTGAATTATTTTCTGGAGACAATACCGTATTAAGCAAAGCGTTTTCTCCTGGGGTTGCTAAATTTTTTATGTATCAAGCCCAGTACAGAAGTATTCTTGATTTTAGTAACGATGCCTTACTAGCCAGTGAAAAGGGATACAACAAATTAATGGACGCCTGCAGAGGTATAAATGAAATACCCACC
>CAJWXC010000118.1 GCA_913048215.1 uncultured Flavobacteriaceae bacterium
TTTTTGTTTTTTGTACTTTTACATCTATGATATTTCGTGCCATTGTTATACTACTTTTATTCTCGCAATTTTGCTTAGGGCAAGACATTGCTGTTTTAAAATACAGCGGCGGCGGTGATTGGTATAGCAACCCAACTGCCCTAAAAAACTTAGCTGCTTTTTGTAACAAAGAACTGAACACCACGCTAAGCCTTACCCCAAAAATTGTAGCTCCCAGCAGTGTAGATATTTTTGAATACCCCTTTTTACATATGACAGGTCACGGGAATGTACTTTTCTCTGACCAAGATATAGAAAACCTCAGGGCATACTTAAATAGTGGTGGATTTTTACATATTGATGATAATTATGGTATGGATCAATATGTGAGAGGTCAAATTTCTAAACTATTTCCAAACCAAGAATTAAAAGAACTTGCTGGAAATCACCCCCTATTTTTAGCTCCTTTTAAATTTCCAAAAGGATTGCCCAAAATACATGAGCATGACAATGCCAGAGCCCAATGTTTTGTTATAGAAAAAGAGGGGAGAATTGTATTACTGTACACCTTTGAGAGTGATCTTGGAGATGGCTGGGAAGACCAAGAGGTACACAATGACCCACAGCAAGTGCGGCTAGAAGCACTGCGTATGGGCGCCAATATCATCAAATACGCCTTTGAGCATTGAGTGATGGCAGCCCAACTTACCCACCGAAATACTACTTTTACAACAGCAAAAAAAACCACAATACTTGTATGTGATGGTGTTACTAGCCCTGCGAATATTGGCGGGATTTTTAGACTATGTGATAGCTTTGGCATAGAAAAAATCTATTTCTGTGGCACCAAAATAGACCTTACCAGCCCAAGAATAAAAAGAACCTCCAGAAGCACCCACCTTTTGGTGAACTACACAGATGATATAGATACCCTAGGGGTATTAAAACAACTCACAAAACAAGGGTATAGGCCTCTGGCCCTAGAACTTACCTCCAAAAGCGAAGCTCTAAGAGATTTTAACAACATAGATAAACCTATTGCACTTTTTATTGGCAATGAAAAAACGGGTATTTCTGCCAAAGTTCTAGAACATATACACACCCATTTACACATACCAATGCATGGAACCAACAGCAGCATGAACGTTACCCAAGCCGCTAGTATTGGGCTATATGCCCTTTCTCTAAAAACCAAATAGATATAAGCTAAAAAATCTAGCCTCCAGGTAGTATCTTTATAAACCAAATTAGTAAAATACACATCATTTGTTTGATCATTTAATACAAAAAGAGGTACAAGCGTATATCAAAGACTATACTGGGGAGTTGTCTCGTCTGGCCTTTTCAAAAAGCCCTTTTGATACAGTGAGCACCAAGGAGCTTATACAACAAATACAGAGCAGACAAAAAGCAAAAACAAAACTCCCGACATGGTTTAATACCCCTGGTATTATATATCCTGCAAAACTACATATAGAGCAAACCTCCTCTGAGGCAACAGCCGCTTACAAGCAAAGCATTGTCAAGGGCAACACCCTTGCAGATATTACAGGTGGTTTTGGAATAGATAGCTATTATTTTTCGCAAACCTTTAAACAGGTACATCATTTTGAAATACAAGAGCACCTTTACCATATTGTTTCTCACAATTTTAAACACCTACCCAACAAGGGTTTTAAAAGTCAATTAAAAGACGGGCTACAGGCCATAGAACACAAAACTTTTGATGTTATATACGCAGATCCCTCCAGGCGTCATGATAGTAAAGGAAAAGTGTTTTTCTTGGAAGATTGTGAGCCCAACATACCAAAAAATTTAGACTACCTATTGCAAAGATGTGCTACGCTAGTTGTAAAAACATCTCCAATGCTAGATATCTCTGTGGCCTTAAAGGCCCTTAAAAGCGTTGCTGAAATACACATTGTTGCACTACAAAATGAGGTAAAAGAAGTGTTATGGATACTAGACAAAGAGCATACAAAAACTCCAGAGGTACACACAGTAAATATCACCAAGGCAGGAATGCAAAAATTTTCATTTTCATGGAACAGCCCAGCTCAAAGTAGCCTGAGTGCCCCGCTAGCCTACCTATATGAGCCCAATGCAGCTATTTTAAAAAGCGGCGCCTTTGACCATATGTGTGCTGATTATGGAGTATGTAAGTTGCACAAGCACTCTCATTTGTACACAAGTAAAGAGCTTATAGACTTTCCAGGCAGAAGATTTAAAATAGAAAAGATTGTGCCCTACTCAAAAAAGCAGATGCGCTCTAGTATTGATTTTGATAAAGCCAATATTAGCACCAGAAATTTTCCAGAATCTGTGGCAAAATTGCAGGAAAAATGGAAGCTTCAACAAGGTGGTAACAAGTATTTGTTTTTCACAACTATTGAAAATGATAAAAAAATAGTATTAATTTGCTCAAAAATTTTTGATGAAATATAATTTGTTATTGGTAGTGTTATTTTTCTACTGCGCTGCAAGGGCTCAAAGCAGTTGTGATTATAAAATAAATGTTGATACCCAAGAGGAGATTTTTAAATTAACACAAGAATCACTAATTGACTTTACCGTTGGAGAGAAAAAAACAATATTTGTATATTTTTCACTCATGCAACAAGACAGTGTGAAATCTGTGGTACTTAGTATTTCTTTAAACAGCCAAGAAATACCACCACTTATTTGCTACAATAAAAAAAGCAGGATTTCCTTTAAACTTGATAACGGTACTTTTGTATCTGCACCCTACCTAGGGGTAGATGTTTGTGCAAGACAAAGTAAGCAAGAAAACGCGATGCACAACAGCACAAGCGAAGCTTCTTTTTATCTTGACTCTCTTGCTCAAGAGCGATTATCTACATCTGCCATAGAGAGTATACGCATAGGATCTTTAAGTACAAATTTTGACTTAAAACTTACAGAGGTCATAAGCAATGAGCAGCTTGCAAACCCAATTTACCCCAAAGAGTTTTTTATAAACACACTGCCTTGTATTGAGTAATAAATACTGCTTTTATTTGAGTATGAGATACCTACTAAATTACGCTAATTTATTTCTTTAAATTATTTAAAAAATGTTGTTTTTAGTTTGCATGAATGTTTTTTAAAAATTACATTTGCACTCGCAATTTTAATTATTTTTAATTGCATTGGAGAGGTGCCTGAGTGGCCGAAAGGAGCGGTTTGCTAAATCGTCGTACCCTAACAAGGGTACCCAGGGTTCGAATCCCTGTCTCTCCGCAAGGTAACCGATACGTTTAATTTTCGGTTTGATTGACATACTGCTATATAAAAGATAAGTCACGGGGTGTAGCGTAGCCCGGTTATCGCGCCACGTTTGGGACGTGGAGGCCGCAGG
>CAJWXC010000119.1 GCA_913048215.1 uncultured Flavobacteriaceae bacterium
GTGCTATCTCGCTGGATATTTGCAAGGGGCAGATAAGGCATAAACTCTTTATGTACAATAGCTGTAGTTTTGGTATTAATACTATCTAATTGTGTGATTTCTGCATCTGCGCTATCTACCATCAATACATTTTCAACAAACCAAGCATTACCATTTGTATAGGGATTACGCTGGCCTATAACAGCTCCATTTTTACTTCTAGTTAAAATAAAACGCACATTTAGCATGTTTAACATGCTAATATCACCCTGGTTTATATAGAACTCTGCAATGTCTTGCATTCTTCTTGGTTTGGCAGCGTGATAGCCTCCTATAGAGCTGTTGGTGTAACTTACCTCTGCACTATTAAAGGCATTATTAGCAGCATCATACACTCTATATCTGCCTTTTTCTTTTTCTAATTGAAGGCTAGCTGCTGTTTTTTGAAATGGCTGCTGCATGACACGCTTATTGACAAAATCATCAGTATTCACGTAGCGCCTGTCTACCCCTACTAAGTCAAAAACAATAAGTGCTGTTAATACTGCAACTGTAAGAGTTTGTTTAAATTTTTTGGTCGTGTATAGCCATAGTGTAATGGCTGCTAGTACAACAAAAACTAAACTGCGCAGAGAATCATTTACAAGCAGTGTTGCCCTATCCTCTCTAACAGCATCCATAAAAGGAGCTCCCAATGCCTCAATTATGTCTCCATCATAAGGGCTTACAAAATTAAAAAGCGCATTTTTAAACAAAATAAACACTAGTAATACCCCGCCGAGAATTGATGTTGTGCATAGTATACTACTTTTCTTTTTTTGCAAAGAAGTAGTGCTTTTTAAAAAGTGATGCAGGCCTAATACCGCCATAATTGGTAAAACCAACTCTATGAGTACCTGTATAGAGGATACGGCTCTAAATTTATTATATAATGGCACATAGTCAATAAAAAAGTCTGTGAGTATACTAAAGTTTTTTCCCCATGACAACAACAAGCTTAGTACAAAACCAGAAACAAGCCACCATTTTACACGGCCTTGCATTAAAAACAGCCCAAGTATGGCTAGAAATATAACAACAGCTCCTACATAGGCTGGCGCAGCTACAATTGGTTGATCTCCCCAATACAGAGGAATTTGATACAATGTATCACTAGCCTGTTGTGGTGATGCACCCATTTTTAAAAGCGCGTCTTGGGTAGCAGAGTTTTCTGGGAATAACTCAGTGGAGCCCCCTCCCATAAAACGAGGTACAAGCAAGTTAAATGTTTCTAACTTTCCATAACTATAGGTTGTTATATAATCATAATCAAGACCATCAGTAACAACTTTGGGTGATCTATCTGGATTGATTGTTAATTGGCTTGGGCCCCTAGTTGAGGTGTCTGCATACTCTTTGGTAGCCAATAAATTGGTGGCGTTTAATCCCAAAGACAATACAACCCCCAAGATCATGATACCTACAGCTTTAAAATAATGAGATAAGGTCTTTAATTTTATAGCCTCAATTAAATAAGAAATACCAAGACATAGCACAAGAAATAGCAGGTAATATGTCATTTGTAAATGGTTTGCCGCAAGCTCTAAAGCCATAGCAACTGTGGTAAGTAAAAAGCCCCAGAGATACCTTTTTCTAAAAGTTAGTATAATACCGCTTAACACAAGTGGCATATAAGCAATGGCATGGGCTTTGGCATTGTGCCCTACTCCTAGAATAATTATTAAATAAGTAGAGAATCCAAAAGCTAGTGCTCCCAAAAAGGCAATTTTATAGTCTAATTTTAATACCAGAAACAATATGTAAATCCCTATAAAATATAAAAACAGGTAATCTGCAGGTCTAGGCAAAAAACGAAGGGTTTCATCTAAGGATTTAATGTAATTATGAGGATACCGAGCCCCTAGCTGATAGGTAGGCATACCACCAAAGGCACTGTCTGTCCAATAGGTTTCTGTATCGTTAGTTTTTCTAAAATCTCTCAGTTCTTTGGCCATTGCATTGTGCTGCACAATATCGCTTTGATATATTGTTTTACCACTCAATACGGGGCTAAAGTAAGATACTGAAGCAATCATTAATAAAACAATGACAACTATGTGGGGCACTACTTTTTTTAAAGAAAGTTGCATATAATGTATTTGATTTTAAAAATAGAAAATTACCAAAAATTATGTAGAACAGATAATATAAACACTAAAAACAATACCCTTAGTCTATTTCTTCATAATCAACATATTGACCTACGGTATTGGAAGATTTTTGTTTGGTAGGCACTTTTTCAATGGTAACTTCTCCCTCTTTTTTTTGAGCGTTGTTTGTAGAGGCGGTATTTGAAAAATTAGCGCCAAAACGGGCTGCCAATTTTTTAGAAAAATACTTCATAATGTAAGGGGCCGCGAGTTTTAAAATGATTTTTAACCCGTAGTACACTAACAGTACAGTTAGTAACGTTTTTATAAATGTATCCATATCCAAAAATAAGATTCAAAAATACAAATAGTGCCACAAAAACCCCGCACAAGGGTATTAAATAAATGATAAATCTTATATCTTTGGTATTAAACAAAGCCTATGAAATCTGTTTCTTTTTTAATTACCATCCTTACCTTTTCATGCTGTTTTACAGCATCTGGGCAGTACACAGAAACTATCAACAATAACAGACCAGGAGGCTCACAAGGAGCGTTTTCTGTAGGCACAAATGTATTACAGTTTGAAACTGGATTTGGTATAGGCCAAGAAGATCATGCTTTATTGAAAACCCAAGCAGATGCATTTGCTATAGATTACAGTGCCCGTTACGGGTTTTGGAAAGAAGAACTTGAGGTGATCTTAACCGGAGAATTTCAGTCAAATAGTGTAGTAGATACCCGCAGTGGAACTACCAATACTTACGCGCAGCGAAATTTTAGGAGCAACACTCTTGGGCTTAAATACCTGGTGTATGACCCTTATATAAAACGTGATTTAAAAGGACCAAATTTGTTGAGCTGGAAGGCTAACAACACTTTTAGCTGGGAGGAGTTAATACCTGCAATATCTGTATATGCAGGCGCTAATTTTGATAGCGCTAGTAATCCTTTTACACCACAGGATCCCTTTACCATAAGCCCTAAAGTTTCCATTCAAACACAAAACAATTTTAGAAGTGGTTTTGTGCTGGTGACAAATATTATTGCAGACAGATTCACTACCCCAACCCCAACATACGGTTATATTGTAACGTTAACTTATTGTCTCTCTGACTGGTTTTCATTATTTGCAGAAAAACAAGGCTTTGATAGTGATTTTTA
>CAJWXC010000120.1 GCA_913048215.1 uncultured Flavobacteriaceae bacterium
AAATAATATTCAGCTTGTAGTTCTAGACAGGCCAAACCCAAATGGACACTACATTGACGGTCCTGTTTTAGAACCCCAGCATACTAGTTTTGTTGGCATGCACCCAGTACCGGTTGTTCATGGGATGACCATTGGAGAGTACGCACAAATGATCAATGGCCAGGGCTGGTTAAAAAATAAGGCACAATGTGATTTAAAGGTGATCGCTATGAAAAATTACACACATCAAACACCTTATTCTCTAGTCATAAAACCCTCACCAAACTTGCCCAATGATGTTTCCATAAACCTATACCCTAGTCTTTGTTTTTTTGAAGGAACTCCCATAAGCGCAGGTAGAGGAACCAATAAGCAATTCCAACTATTTGGATCCCCTACACTACCCCAAGAAATTTACACTTATGGTTTTACTCCCGAGGCGAATCTGGGGGCTAAAAACCCAAAATTTAAATCACAAGATTGCTTTGGGCTTGATGTAAGTACCACAAAAAAACTTAATGAAATAAACCTCAACTGGCTTATAGATGCCTACAGAGATTCCCAAAACAAGAAGGATTTCTTTAATTCGTTTTTTTTAAAACTATCTGGTACTTCCCTTTTGCAAGAACAAATACAACAAGGACTCAGCCAAAAACAAATTAAAGACTCTTGGCAGAAGGGCTTACAGAACTACAATGCAATGAGAAAAAAATATTTGCTGTATGACTAACACTTAGTCTCTGCCGTTAAACTTGTATTTCTTACCCTTTGGGTTTACACCAACATCTATTGCTTTTTGCATGGCCTCAACAATATTGAAAGCAGCAGGACAAATGGTGGTATTTACAAGTGTAATCTCACTTATTTTATGAAAATTTCTACGATTGGTATGTGGATACTCTTGGCAGGCTTTTGGCCTTACATCATAAATGGTGCAGCTATTGTCGTTTTGGTCTAAAAAACTACAAGGGGCCGTTTTTAAAACATAAAAATTATCTTCGTCTACTTGTAAATAGGTTTCTATAAAACGCTGCTGTTTTATTCTAAAATGTTTAGAAATCCTAAAAATGTCCTTTTCAGTAAAAATAGGACTGGTTGTTTTACAACAATTACCACAGGTTAGGCAATCTGTTTTTTTAAACTCCGCATCATGTAAATCTGACATGATCGTGTCCAAGTGTTTTGGCGTTTTTCTCTTAAGTTTAGCGAAGAATTTTTTATGCTCGTTGTGTTTTTCTTTGGCTTTTTTAGGGAGCTGTTTTAGAATTTGTTCCATGGTAGCAAAAGTACATAATAATGGATGCCTGACTCAAAAATTTAGTGTTTAAAAAATAATATGGTTTTAAAAACCTAATTAAAAACTTAAGTTTGTAAAACATTAATTTTAGTATATGAACTGCTATATCAAAAAATTCGCTTTTTTTATTTTATTGGCTTTAATTACATTTTCATGTAAGGAAGATCAAGACAATCAAATACTACAAAACAGAGCAGAAAATCGCAAAGCACTAGGAATATCTGCAGAAGATTTATTAAGTGATGATAGCTATAAAAGCATGACCGTAGAGATGGTATTCTCACCAGCCTACAGGCCAACACAACAAACCCTAGATGGCTTCACGTCTTTTATTAACTCAAGGGTAAACAAACCCGATGGTGTTCGTTTTATTGAAACAATTATTTCAGACCAAAATGGTCCTTTTTCAATTTCACAAATTAGGAACATAGAAAACGAGCAAAGAACAATCTACACCCAAGGTGATGATATCGCGGTATATGTTTACTTTGCAAGTGGTAATGCAAACTCAGATACAAACACAACAGTAACACTAGGATCTGCTTACCAAAACACGTCAATAGTAATTTATGAAAAAACCTTGCAAGAGGTCACAAATAGCGTCCCAGATGATTTAACACGTTTGGAGGCCACTACATTATATCATGAGTTTGGACATATTTTTGGACTCGTTAATATCCAAAACGATGATATACATCCGGGAGATAAACACGAAGACCTGGACCATCCAAAACATTGTATTATTGAAGATTGTTTAATGTACTTTGAAGCCCAAAGTATTACAAAAGACAATTTAAAATTACGTATGGAGCGCTTAAAGGTTTTACAAAACATCCCAAGTTTTGATTTAGATTTTTGCATTGAAGATTTACAGGCAAAAGGAGGAAACTAACAATCTAGGGCCTTTTGGTATCGCTTTTTAATTCATATACCTTTACCCCATCAATAAAAGTAGCTAAAGCCTTTACCCCTGGAATACTATCTTGAGGGATCTTCATAATATCCTCTTCCAGGACGGTAAAATCTGCAAACTTACCCATCTCAATACTCCCTTTAACTGTATCTTCAAAATTTGCATATGCTGCCCAAATAGTCATGCCCTTAAGTGCCTGAGTTCTAGTTAATGCTTCTTGGCTTCTAAAACCATTATCTGGGTATTGATTCAAGTCTTTTCTTGCTACCGCTGCATAAAAAGTATGCATTGGGTTTACACCCTCTACCGGAAAGTCTGTACCCAAAGCCACCATACCTGCATTTTTTAACAGCGTTTGATAACTATATGCGCCTTTAATTCTCTCTGGACCAAGTCTTTCCTGCGCCCAGTACATATCACTGGTTGCATGAGTGGGTTGTATGGAGGGGATAATGTTTTTAGAAAAATTAGAAAAATCTGTGGGGCTAATAACTTGGGCATGCTCAATTCTCCAGCGAGCATCTTTAGTGCTAGCTAAGGTTTTTTTATAGGCTCTAATAACTGCAATATTTGCAGAGTCTCCAATGGCATGAGTATTCATCTGGTAACCAGCCTTTAATATTCTTGAGGCAACACGCTCTAAGGTGGCTGGGTCCGTAATCATAGCACCAAAATGATTGTGGCGATCACTGTAGGGCTTACGCAGGGCAGCGCCTCTGCTTCCAAGTGCACCGTCTGCATATACTTTTACCGACCTTACATGAAGCTTACCTGTGTTAATGATTCCTTTGGGTAAAAAATAATCTAAATCTCTTTTGGTATTACTTACCATGGCATACACCCTTACAGAAAGTTCATTAGCCTTATGTAATTGCTCAATAGCATCTATAACCTCTATAGACAAGCCAGCATCATCAATAGTTGTAAGCCCATAAGACAAACACACTTCTTGTGCTTGTTTTAAGTTGTTTTTAATAGTTGTTGGGCTTGGCTTTGGAAGGGTTTGATAAACCAAATCCATAGGGGTATCAATCAGTAGGCCTGTTAAAGCTCCATCTTTTACAAC
>CAJWXC010000121.1 GCA_913048215.1 uncultured Flavobacteriaceae bacterium
AGAGGCTCCAAATCCATTTTCAAGGGTCACATCAATTCTTGGATACCGCCCATTACCAATATTAATTTTCCTGTCTGGAATAGAGACATACTTTTGTCCAAAAACAACGCGTGCTGTAATTTGTGATTTAAACACTTGGTGCTCCTCCACAGATTTTGTAGTAAAATCTTCTGGGTCAAGTGGGTTGTTTGAGCTGTACTGCGCTTGTTTATTATTGATATAGTAATGATTTGTGTTATTAAACAAAGCGCTTCTTTTTTCATAGCCAATTTTTGCAAAGGTCTCTAGGCCATTAAAAAGTTCTTGACGGTATTTTATTTGCACAAAATCAAGATTGTATCCTTTGAGGTAGTTGCTTTCAAAAAACAGTGTAGAGATACTGTTTATTAGGGGCGAAATAGGCTCGCTGTCATTAAACTGGGTTAGCTTGCTTCCTCCAGAGAGAGTAATTCTTAAATTGTTCTTACTATTAAATTTTTTGGTAATATTCCCAGTAAAGCGGGGTTTGTTTTCAGCCTCGCCATAAGTTGCGTTTAGACTTATAGACAACCACTTTGTTCTGTTTTCTGTATACCATTTGTAAAAATTTAATCCTATTTTACTAGTATATCCCTGTATGGTGTTAAAAGAAATACCTCTACCAGGCCCTTTGTAATTTAGTCTCCATTTATTTGAGGTATTTCTGTAGGTATACCCAAATAAGGGATCTGTTATATTAAATTTATTTGATACGCGATCTAGCGAATCTTGGTATGGTTTAGATCTTTTTAATTCTTGAAGACTGTCCTTTTTTATGTAATCATTAAGCTCTTCATCTGTGAGTGGCACAGGTCTTAAGGAGTTCCAAAAAACGCTGTCTTTTTTATTGGCTTTTGGTTCAAAAGACAACACCTGGTTGCTAAAAGAGCGTTTTTTGAAATTAGGTTTAAAATCATAATTACTGTACCCACATGTATAGCGGCCATCGCCATTTAGCCCCATAAAACCAAAGCCAAAATCAAGGGTTTGAGATAATTTTACCCAAAACTTTTGAGTGGTATCATATTTAAAATTTTGTTTAAAGACCAACTCTTTAATAAAAGGAGTTTGCAAAGCAGCTCCAGTTGTTGTTAACTCTATACCATATAACTGCCACCAGTCTTCTACTATGTAAATTACCCCCTTAAAAACCCTATCATTAGGCCTCTTAGGAATTACTTTAATTTTATTTATAAGTTTATTTCCTTGGTAGAAAACACCATCAAGTTTATACGTATAATAATTAAACGCATTACTGGCAATAGGAGATACTATTGCCGTATTTAATTCAATAGTATTTTCATAAAAAGAAAATGTTGCATCTTGTGCATTGTTAAAACTAAAGCCGTTGTCATTTCCACTTACTTTACTTGCTATAATACGTTCATTAAAATTAGCAGGTTGCTGAAATGATATCTTTGAAATAGTTTCAGAAAGATATATAATACCACTTCTTGTAGAATCTAAAGATCCTTCAATTCCTCTTATACTTTGGCCTAGTATTTTCTCAGGCGCATTTTTTATCTTCCATACCCCTCTAGAATAAAAATCTGCAGTGTATTTCCTTATTCTACCTAAATTTTCTTTTTGCTTTGCTATAGTGGCCTTTATGATTCTTTCTGCGGGATCTTCATTGTTATTTAGCATAACTTCTTGCAGCGTGGTGGTCTCTGGCTCTAAAGTAATGTTGAGGATATACGGGAAGTCTTCAATCGTAATTTTTTTAGTCACTGTTTTGTAGCCTAAAAATTGATAGACAATAGTATGGTTTCCTCTGTTTTGTATTGAAAGTTTATAATTCCCATCATCATTTGATGTGGTACCTGTGTAGGTGTTTTCAAGATAGATATTTACGTAGGGTATGGCCTTAGCATTGGAGTCTGTTATTTTTCCAACAATTTGAGCTTGTCCAAAAGTAGCAAAATGTAATAAAAGAAAGGTTACTAGGTGTTTCATAGGCTTATAGTATAACTACGAATTGCTTTTACTTTTGTTACATTTTAATTGAACTTTACTTTGGTATTTCAATACTATAGGTTTAGCTATTGAAACTTTTTTTAAGCCTGCTTAAGTCTCTTTTATTGTCACGGTCTTTAATATTGTCTCTTTTGTCAAACTCTCGTTTTCCGCGACAAAGCGCAATGGTAATTTTGGCAAGTCCTTTGTCATTGGTAAACAATACAAGAGGGATTATAGTGAGTCCAGAGGTTTTTACATTCTTATACAGCTTTTTTAATTCTGTTTTGTTTAAAAGAAGTTTACGTTCACTCTTTGGGTTGTGATTAAAATGAGTTGCATGGCTATATTCTTGTACCGTCATATTAATTACAAACAATTCTCCCCGCTCATTAAACTCACAAAAGCTCTCGGCAATAGAGGCTTGACCTTCTCTTATTGCCTTTATTTCTGTACCAACAAGCACTATACCTGCTGTATATTTATCTAAGATTTCATATTCAAATCTAGCTTTTCGGTTTTTTATTTGTATGTTTTTTTGAATAGCCATGCTGTAAAAATAGAACTTATAAAGGGGATTGTGCAATGAAAGTTAATTTACCTTTTCTCTTTTTGCACTTGTTTTGTTTTTATGATGAGTTACTATAAAAAGATCGTTGTTATCTGTGTCTGGTATCTCTTCATATTTTTTTTCTCCAAGTAGCCTATTAACAAGCTCTGGAGTTGTGTTACTATGACCAACAATAACAATATTTTTTCCCTTATTTTTTGCTATAAATTTTTCTGAAATAAGCTGTTTTGGGTTGTAGCTAATAATCTCTATCTTTTGCTCCTTTGCAATGGGTTGTGCAGTTTGCCGTGTTCTTTTGTAATTCGTGCTATATATTGCATCTATGTTTTTGTCTTTAAAAAAAATGGCCCATTTGTTTGCTCTTTCTAGCCCTTGAGTAGTTAGTGAAGGGTTTTTGTTTATTGGGTTTGTTCTGTCTTTTTCTGCATGTCTAAAAAAGTAAAACGTACTTGTATTTTCTTTATCAAAAGAAATTGTTTTACTTGAGTCTTTACATGATAAAAATAGCGCAGACACTCCTATAAGTAGTAATGTGATTATATTTTTTTTAAAGATTTTCATAAAATTATTTTGTGTAAATGTAAAAAATCTAATTTAAAAGTAGTGTAATAAAAAAGCCGCTTAACAATAAGCGGCTTTTCTAAAATATTAAAAAGGTTATTATTTTCTAATAAGCTTTTTTGTTGT
>CAJWXC010000122.1 GCA_913048215.1 uncultured Flavobacteriaceae bacterium
TTATAATCTCTTCACTGCCATCTGTTGATCCGTCATTAACAAGAATTAACTCAAAATCTGTAAAACTTTGTTTTAAAACACTTTCTATGGTTTTAGAAAGGTATTTTTCCTTGTTATATACTGGTATTAGGACTGAAAATCTAGGCATTTTTCTTTAGTTTACAGTAAAAACAAAGTTTATATAGATCGAAAAAAAATAAAGAAGGATTTTTTGACTTTAAATTTTTAATAAATGTTTTTTCAAAGCCCCTACATATAAACATAAATAATGTTGTTGCCCCCATTGTTTTTAATTGCTTGTATTTAATTTGTAGGGCACGGGAAGAGAGATCTATTTTATTATCTTTTTCAAGGGTATATGTTGTCTGGATTGCACCTAATGACTTTTCTAAAAAGATTGCAGTGCTCTCGAGCCCTAAATGGATTGTTGGATTTTCTATATGCTGTACTTTGGCTTTTAATTCTCTTATTTTGTAAGAGAAATATATATCAAGACCATAGTGGTTTGTTTCAAAGTTATTGGCTTTTAAAAATACTTCTTTAGTAATTAGTAAATTAGCAGATATTATATTGTAAGGTTTTTTATTTCTTGCCTTGGCACTTTTTGATTCTCTTGTTTTGCCGTACACCCATCTAAGCAATTGGTTTTGAGTTGGTCTTTGGGTCTCATACACAATTCCGCCACTTATAACATCATATTTGTTGTTCAACTCTTTTACATATGTCTCAATGTAGTCATGGTTTAAAGGAATTACATCTGCATCTAAAAAAAGCAACCAATTAAATTTTGCTTTATGTGCCAATATATTTCTGGTGGCTGTTCTGCCAAGGTTTTTTTCACTCTCTATATAAGTGCAATGTTCAAGTGTATTAATTTTATTATTTTCAATGCTACTTTGTGTATCACTAGATGCATCGTCCAACACTATTATTTCAAAAGAAATTTTACTTTTTATAGCTTGCTGCTGCAGTGTTTTCACCAGCAACAAGGTATTGTAATTGTATGTAGGTATTAAAATTGAAAGCATAGGGCTAAGGTACAAAACTGTTTAAATGTAATGTATTTATAGTTTATAAGATTTTTATACTTTTTTATGTTTGGTTACTGTTTGGTTACTGTTTGGTTTCTGACCCGTAAGGTTTGTATTATGTAACGTCTAAGCTTTGAGTTGAATTGTGATTTTTCTTGGTTTTGAGTATTAAATTATTTGTTATATGTTTGCATCCCCTAAATTTTGTGAGGATTTTTTTCTCACTCCAAATGAAATGCCTCATGAAAAAAAGCATACTATTAGCAAGTTTGTTGCTATCTATAACCGTGTTTTCTGTGCTTGGATTTTCTTCTAAAGAAACCACAACAGACCTTTCTCATTACAAAATTGAGAAAAATGCCTACCAATACCATGTACCTACAAAAAAAGAAACCATCCAAATTTCTCTATTGCCTCCCAAACCTGTTTTCAATATTTTTCTAGGAAAAACATTTATAGGTTTTAAAGAAGCTTTAGGTTTTAACGAATCTACAGGTAATTACGCTAGTGTGAATACTTATGGGTATCTTGGTAAATATCAATTTGCTGCAACTACTCTTTCTCTGGTGGGTGTTTATAATACAAATACCTTTATTGGCAGTGCTGCCTTGCAAGAAAAAGCATTTGTTGCCTACACCTCCAGAAATAAATGGATTTTACGCAGAGATATCAAACGTTTTGTAGGAACTACAATAAATAATGTACTTGTTACAGAGTCTGGTATTTTAGCTGCCGCTCATCTAGCGGGCGCAGGGAATGTCAAAAAATATCTTAGAAGTAATGGACACTTTTTCTTTAAAGATGCCTTTGGCACCACTATACAAACCTACTTGAAGAAGTTTTCTGGGTATGATACCTCATGTATTGCCCCTAATAGAAAAGCCAAAGCGGTATAGCCTCTGTTTACTTATCCTTGTATTATAAACATAGTAGGTCTTTTGTGAAGATCTACTTTGATGCGTTTCCAGTGTTGTGCAGATGCAGTTCTTATGTATTGTGTAGCTAGGGTAATATCGCAGGCAACACAGATTTCTGTGTTTTTTTGTAAAGCTGTTGTCAAACTCTCTAGCATTTGATTATTTCTGTAAGGCGTTTCTATAAACAATTGACTTTGGTTTTCTTGAATAGATCTTTTTTCTAGTTGTTTAATTTTCGCTTTACGCTCTGCTTTATCTATGGGTAGGTACCCGTTAAAAGCAAAATTTTGGCCATTAAATCCACTTGCCATCATTGCCAGTAGTATAGAGGAGGGGCCAACTAGGGGTACTACTTTAATTCCGTTTTTGTGGGCCTCTGCTACCACTGCTGCTCCAGGATCTGCAATGCCAGGACATCCAGCATCAGAGATGACCCCAACATCTTGCCCTTTAAGACAAGGCTCCAGCATTTGGGGTATGTCTTGGGGCTTTGTGAATTTGTTTATTTCTTCTATGTGTAGACTGCTTTGCTGTTTTTTACTAACCACTGCTTTTATGAATCTACGAGCACTTTTTTCATGCTCAACAATATAATGATCTATGTTTTCTACTGCTTTTTTTACCAAAAGAGGAAGCACCTCTAAAGGTGAGTTTTCTCCAAGGGTGCACGGTATAAGGTATAGGTTTCCTTTCTTGCTTTCCATTTTTTTTGGGTCTTACTTGCCTGTTTGCGTTTGATTACTGAATCATCAACTTTTTTACAGCAACAGCGCCATTTTTTGTGGTGATGGTGATAAAATACATTCCTTTGGCAAAACTTGAAGTGTTTAACTGTTTTTGCTTTGATTGTAGCGTTTCAGTATATACAATACTCCCTTTTACATCCGAAATTTTAAGATGTTCCATTACCTGTGTTTGCATTTTGATACTCACTATGTCGGTGGCTGGGTTTGGATATACTAAAACATTATTGTTTTGATATTCTAGTATATTTAATCCTACCCCCACAATTTTTGAGATACTTCCTCCTAGATTTACGATGTATAGCTCCCTGTTTATATCCTCACCAAAGCCAACCCAAGTGCCTGGAAACTGTCCTTGGTTTACATAATTAAGATTTACTGTGTTAAGTGTAGAGATCATACCGTCAATATCAGCAAAAATGTATTGATCATAAAGATCAGACCACCCTTCACCTCTATATACATATCCTCCAATAACAGAGCCTCCTCCATTCCAACTGTAATC
>CAJWXC010000123.1 GCA_913048215.1 uncultured Flavobacteriaceae bacterium
GAGCTTGCTGGTCATAACTTTCTGTTATTGCTTGGCGTTCAGCTAATGTTTGTGAGTATGCAGTAGTAAAACAAAATAGAGTTATTAAACAGCAAACGAGGGTAGTATTTTTCATGTTATATTTCTTTTTACCAAAAATACTAAAAAGAAATCCTGACCTAATAAGACAAAATGTTAAAACACAACGATTTTAAGAAAATTGTGATAATTTTAGTATCCTTCTAAGTGTTTATTAGCCATTTTCTTACCCAATTCTACACCAAATTGATCATAGCTAAAAATATTTAATACAGCTCCTTGAACAAATATTTTATGTTCATACATAGCAATTAAAGCACCTAAACTCTCTGGAGATAATTTTTGAAGTGTGATTAGGTTTGAGGGTTTATTACCCTGAAATACCTTATATGGATTAGAAATATCTTCGCCATATGTACCCATTAAAAGTGCTTGTGCTTGTGCAAAACAATTTGCAGTTAATATATCCTGATGATTTTCTTTACCGTGCAAAGAAGTCTCGCATAAAATAAAATCTGTGGGTATGAGTAGGGTTCCTTGATGTAATAATTGAATAAAAGCATGTTGTGCGTTGGTTCCTGTATTTCCCCAGACCACAGGGCCTGTTTGGTAATTAATTGGAGTTCCATTTCTATCCACAGATTTACCATTACTTTCCATGGAGGCTTGTTGCAAATAATCTACAAACTTAGAAAGATATTGAGTGTAAGGTAAGACGGCTTCTGTTTCTGTTTTGAAAAAATTAGTATACCAAATGGATAGCAATCCTAAAATTACGGGCAAGTTGTGTGTAAATTCAGATTCTTTAAAATGACAATCCATTTTATGAGCTCCTTGTAATAACTGCTCAAAATTAGAATATCCAATAGCGCAACAGGTTGAAAGCCCAACGGCGCTCCACAAAGAAAATCTTCCACCAACCCAATCCCACATGGTAAAAGTATTTTGCGGTAAAATACCAAAGCTAGCTACAGCAGAAAGATTTGTTGATACCGCCACAAAATGTTGCGCTATAGCTGTTTCTCCAGCTTGCTGCAAAAACCACTTACGAACAGTTGTGGCATTGGTAAGTGTCTCTTGGGTTGTAAATGTTTTGCTTACAATTACAAAAAGTGTTGTTTGTGGATCTAGTCTTTGTAGTATTTCACAAACATGATCTCCGTCAACATTGGAAATGTAATGTACATTAAGATGATTTTTATAATAACTGAGTGCCTCTGTAACCATTGCTGGGCCTAAATCACTTCCTCCAATACCAATATTAACAATATCGGTTATCGCTTTGCCAGTGTATCCTTTGTGTGTTCCATCAATTATGGCCTGAGAGAACTGTTTCATTTGAGATAAAGTAGCCTCCACCTCTGGCTTCATTTTAGTAAAGTCTCTAAGTGCAGTATGTAATACCTTTCTGTTTTCTGTTTCATTGATTACAGCTCCACTAAATTGAGAAGCAATTGCCTCATCTAATTTTGTTTCTTTGGCTAATGCCACTAATAATTCTATGGTCTTAGAAGTAATTCTGTTTTTTGAAAAATCTAATGAAACAAGTTCTGTAGAAAGGCTCATGCGCTCTTTTCTGTCTAGTTCATTAGCAAATAAGTCTTGCATTTTTACAGTTTCCATAGCCGTAAAATGGTCTTGTAAATTGCTCCAAGACTTGGTAGTAATAGGATTTATTTTTGGTAATGCCATAAGGTAGTTAGTACTTAACTAAAGAATTTTATAGGTTGTTTTTTAAAATATGATTTCTGTAATACTCTATAAGGCCGTCTATAGGCCTTCTAATGATAGTACCAAGAGTTAAATTATAAGGTTGCATGCAATCTCTTATGATATCTTCACTGAAATGTGCAATACTACCTATAAAATGTATAGGTACGCTTTGTGCTTCTTTAAAACACAAAACTCTACATTCAATAAACTTATTAATACCCTCGCTTATAAGTTTATAAAAATACCCATTAATTTCTACAGCATTTTTTGGTCTCAGGGCACCAGGATTAAAAATAAATTCTGCAAAAGATGCCAAATACATATTTGGATTCTCTTGTTTGTATATGTTGTATTTTATAACATCTGGGGTAAGATCAAACCTTCTAGCAAATTCGGCTTTTAGAACTGCAGGCATCTTATTATAAAAATAATCTCGCAGCAAACGTTTGCCGAAATAGTTTCCACTGGCCTCATCCATTAAGCTATACCCTAAAGATACAGCACTAGGATGAACCTTAGTTCCATCAAAGTAACTACTATTTGATCCAGTACCCAAGATACAAACTATACCCGGCAATATAGTAGCTGCATACACGGCAGCAATTGTGTCTTCTTGAACATCTACAACAGCCTTTGGAAATACCTTTTGTAAAACACCTTTAAGTAATAATGAAGGTTTTTCTGTACCACAACCTGCACCATAAAAATCTAGACGTGTTACTAGTTCATAATAAGGTTGCAGATCTAAATTATCTGCAACCCTTTTTGAAAGTTCATCTGCATGAACAACTGCAGGGTTTAAACCCACGGTTCTAGTTCTTAACACAACAGCACCTTGGCTATCTAATAATATCCAATCACATTTTGTTGACCCTCCATCTGTGAGTAAAATCATAATTTAAAGGCTTGCCACGTGTGTAGCTAATTCGATTAGTTTTGCAGAATATCCGTATTCATTGTCATACCACGATATTAATTTGAAAAAATGATCGTTTAATGCGATTCCTGCTCCAGCATCAAAGTTACTGGTATGAGTGCTACCTACAAAATCTTGAGATACAACAGCATCTTCAGTGTAAGAAACTACACCTTTATAGGCCCCCTGAGAGGCATCTTTAAATAGTTTTTTAATATCCTCATAACTAGCCGCTTTTTTTGTTCTTACAGTTAAATCTACCACAGAAACATCTACCGTAGGAACCCTAAAGGCCATTCCTGTGAGTTTTCCTTCAAGAGCAGGTATCACTTTTGTGACAGCAACAGCTGCACCCGTTGTAGAGGGTATAATATTATTTACACCACTTCTACCCATTCTGTAATTTTTGGCAGAAGGCTGATCTACCGTGGCCTGAGTTGCAGTTAAGGCATGAACTGTTGTCATAAGTCCCTCAACAATCTCTAGATTATCATCAATAATTTTAGCCAATGGTGCCAAACAGTTTGTGGTACAAGAAGCATTTGATA
>CAJWXC010000124.1 GCA_913048215.1 uncultured Flavobacteriaceae bacterium
TTTAAAATCACAACCCCAACCACCAGTTATGTACTAAAAATAGCAACCACAAATCTCGAAAAAATAGACACTCAAAGAAGTATACTTGATTTTTTATACCAAAAAGAGTTACCCCTTACCATACCCCAAATACTCCCAAACACAAAGGGTGAAAAACACACAATAATAACAAGTAACACTACCCAGTTCTGTGTTCGCTTGTTCACATTTATAGAGGGAAGGCTTTGGGCCAAGGTACACCCTAAAACAAGCGTATTAAGACATGATTTAGGATACAAAGCAGGCGCCATTACAAAAGCCTTACTAAATTTTACATCCAGCCAAAGCCAGAGTGATTCTCACTGGGATTTAGCAAATGCGTCTTGGAGTGATAAGCACACCGCGCTTTTTAAAACAGAAAAACGTGCCCTTATAAAAAAGTTTCAATCACTTTTTAAGGCGGTAGAATCTTGTCACAAAACCCTCCCAAAAAGCACTATTCACGCAGATGTAAATGATTATAATTGCATCGTTTCTAACAATTTTAAAAACCCTGAAATTACAGGTATTATAGATTTTGGAGACGCCTGCTACACCCAAACTATTAATGATGTGGCCATTACAATAGCCTACGGAGTTATGAATGTGCCAGACCCCCTAGATGCTGCAGTAGAAATTTTAAAAGGCTACAAAAAACAGTATAGTTTTACAGAAAATGAATTACACTGTCTCTTCACCCTTGTGGCCATGCGCCTTATTACCACCCTTACAAAAGCAGCCTTAAGAAAACAGGAAAACTCCACCAACCCTTATCATAGCATTAGTGAACAACCTGCCTGGGAGTTATTAAAAAAATGGAGCGAAATACACCCAGATTTTGCTGAATATCGCTTTAGGGATAGCTGCGGGTTTGAGGCCCATCCCAATAAACTGGGCTTTGAGCAGTGGGTAAAAAAAAATTCTTACACATTTTCTGAGCTATTTCCTTCTGAAATTTTAAAAACAGACATACATCTGTTGGATTTAAAAATTTCAAGCACCTGGATGGGCAGCAGCCATGAGTTTAATGACCTAGATTTATTTGAATTTAAAATCAATCAACTTCAAAAAAAGCATCCAACAAAACTTATCGCAAATGGCTATCTAGAACCGCGCCCTATATACACCTCTACTGCCTATCAAAAACAAGGAAACACCTCAAAAGAGAATAGAACAGTACATCTAGGAGTTGATTTTTGGTTACCTGCAGGTACACCGGTGCATTCTGTTTTAAAGGCAGAAGTTATTGTGGCAGCTTACAACCCGCAGTACAAGCAATATGGTGGGCTTGTTATTTTAAAACACAATGAGAATGGGCTTGTTTTCTACTCTCTATATGGACACCTCTCCCTGGCAAGTATCAAAGCATTAAAGGTGGGCGACACATTAAAAAAAGCAGACCAAATTGGGGTCCTAGGAAACCCTCAAGAAAATGGACAGTGGGCTCCCCATTTACACTTTCAAGTTATGCTCACAATGCTAGATTTTATAGATGACTTTCCAGGGGTATGCTATCCCAGCCAAATGCAAGTCTGGGAAAGTATCTGCCCAGACCCCAATCTGTTGTTTAAAAATCCAAACCTAGTTACGCGGTATGATGCTCCAAATTCAGAAATCTTAGATTTCAGAAAAAAACATCTCGGGAAAAGTTTAAGTATCTCCTACCAAGAGCCCCTGCATATTGTTCGTGGTGAAGGTGCATATTTAATTGATACTTGGGGAGTGAAATATCTTGATACCGTAAATAATGTGGCCCATGTTGGGCACGAACATCCAGCGGTCGTTAAAGCTGCACAACAGCAAACTGCTCTACTTAACACGAACACAAGGTACCTTAGCCAAAATATTATAACCTATACCCAGAAGCTGCTTGAAAAGCTGCCACCAGAGCTTTCTGTGCTTCATTTTGTAAACTCAGGAAGTGAAGCTACAGAACTTGCACTGCGTATGGCAAAAACAACAACAGGACAAAAAAACATGCTTGCCATACAGGTGGGATACCACGGAAACACAACCGCAGCTATGGGAGTAAGCTCCTATAAGTTTGATAGTGAGCCAGGGAATGGAAAACCAGAAAACACCCATATAATACCTCTTCCAGACTCCTACAGAGGTCTTCATACCAAGGGTGATGATACAGGAACTACCTACGGCAATTACGCCCAACAACATATAGACCGTCTTGCTCTTAATAATGAGGGCATTGCTGGTTTTATAGCAGAATCTATCATCAGCTGCGGGGGGCAAATAGTGCCGCCCAAAGGATACTTTAAAGCCTTGTACAAAATGGTACGCGCAGCAGGCGGATTGTGTATTGCAGATGAAGTGCAAACAGGTTTTGGCCGTGTAGGATCACACTTCTGGGGTTTTGAAATCCACGGGGTTACTCCAGATATTGTAACGATGGGTAAACCAGCTGGAAATGGGCACCCCTTGGCAATAGTAGCCTGTACTCAAGAGGTTGCCAATGGTTTTGCAAATGGATTAGAATTTTTTAACACCTTTGGCGGAAACCAAGTAAGCTGCGCTATTGGCAGTGCTGTTTTAGAGGTTATTGAAGCACAGAAATTACAAGAAAATGCAAAAATTGTAGGTAGTTTTTTACTAAAAGAACTAAAAAAACTACAACAAAAACAGCCTATTATTGCAGATGTAAGAGGTCATGGATTTTTTATTGGCATCGAATTATGTGATATGAGCAAACAGCCGTTGCCACTAAAGGCAAGTTATTTGGCAAATAGAATGAAGGATTTTAAAATTTTAATGAGCACAGATGGTCCAGATCATAATGTACTTAAAATAAAACCTCCCATGGTCTTTAGTATGGACAATGCAAAAGAGCTTATCTTTAGACTCCATAGCGTTTTACAAGAAGACTTTATGACTCATTATTAAAAAACTGTACCCATGAAAATAATATACACCCTTATCTTTATTTTTAGTCTTTGGAGTTGCACTGACAACAGCGACCAGACTAACCAAGTACCCCAAGAAAAAGTACAAACTAAAAACACAGAAGCCCTAAATAAAGCAGCCATTTTAAAGGTAATGAAAGATCAAGAAATTGCCTGGAGCAATAATGATTTACAGGGCTTTATGAAGGGATATTTAAAAAG
>CAJWXC010000125.1 GCA_913048215.1 uncultured Flavobacteriaceae bacterium
TGGGTCAAGCTCAGGAAGATGATTTACTAAAAGAGTTGGACAATTTAAATCAAAATGAAACCAGATTTGAATTACCTGCTTTTAAAGCACTTCAAATTGGTAATCTACAATCAACAAAAGTGGTTGATAATGCAGATTTATATATGGTAGTAGCCCACCGTTTTGGAACTGTAAAAAATGGAATAGATGACTTTTTTGGATTAGACCAAGCCAATACTAAAATTCAATTATTGTATGGCTTATTGCCAAATTTACAAGTAGGAATTTCTAGAGATAGTTATGAAAAAACTTACTCTGGAACTGCCAAATATAAGGTATTCAGACAATCCGATATCGTTCCTGTTAATGTTTCACTTTATGGAAGTGTAGATGTAAATTCACAGCTTAAAACAAGTGTTTACCCTGGGTTAAAAACCTCTGATCGGTTTTCATATACAGCACAAATTTTAGCATCTAGAAGTTTTTCACAAAAGCTATCCTTGCAATTAGCGCCTATTTATGTGAGACACAATTTGCAAGATTTAAATTATACAATAACACCCACATACAATCAAATACTTTTAGGATTTGGTGGGAGATACAAACTTCTGAAAAGACTAAGTTTTAATTTGGATTATGCTTATAATTTTAGCAAAAACAGTAATTCATTATACAACAACCCTTTAACAATGGGTCTTGATATTGAGACAGGAGGACACGTGTTTCAATTATTATTTACCAACTCTAGGGCTAGTAATGATAGTAGTTTTTTAACAGAAACCACTGGAGATTGGTCCAAGGGTGAAATTTCATTTGGCTTTAATATAGTACGTGTATTTTAAGTTAATTTTTACTAGTAGTTCAATTATACACTCAAGTTACTATTCTTCTAAATATGTTTGAAAGGTTACAAGCCCTTTCTTAATCTTTTTAATAATTTTTTAAATGTAAATAACACCTTACATTTATTTTATATATATTTGTAAAGTAAACATTACAAAATGATAATATGAAAGATCAAAAAAAACAAAAGAAAATTATGCTTGCCTGGACTTTGGCATGGGTAGTAAGTTTAGGTGTTTTAACAGCAGCAGAGAACTCACTTTGGGATAATAAAATATATACCATAATAGGATTAATAATAAATTTTGCTATCGGTATAGGTATGATCATCGCTAATAAAAATTTATTTAAGACCTATGATGAACTACAAAAGAGAATTCAATTTGAAGCAATGGCCCTTACATTGGGTTTAGCAGTAATAGTGGGTCTTACCTATGAAGTCTCTTTTGATTTTGGTATTATTGGCAAGGAGCCTGAATTCGAATATCTAATGATGTTTATTTCATGTTCTTACATTATTGCCAATATCGTTAATTCAAGAAGATTTCGATGAAAAATAGGGTAAAAGAACTTAGGAAAAGTAAAAATTTAACCCAACAGGATCTCGCTACTTTAATTGGTATATCCAGGCAAGCAATCAATGCAATAGAGAAGGATAAATTTGATCCTAGTTTGCCTACTGCATTTAAAATGTCAAAGTTGTTTAAGATTTCTATAGAGGAACTCTTTCACTTTGAGTAGGGGATTAATTTATAGCCAATAGCAGACGTAAAATACACCTTGGTAAAAATTTTCACAATAAAAAAAACCCACCTTATAGGTGGGCTTTGGTTAGAATATGTAATGTAGCGGTTGGTGTAATATAATATTGGTTTATTTGTACCCAATGGGTTGCATGGCAAGTTTTGGCGCCCTGTCTACCGTATAAAGACCCCAGTGTTTTTCTGGCTCTCTAGGATCGTCAGACCCTTTCCAGGGTTCATCAAAAGCCTCAAAAACAAAGGTGAGTATACTTTTTGATGTACTCCAATGCGAGAGTGCTTTGTAGTAAATTTTTTGCACATCATCATTCACGTTATCTTGAGGGATTCCATACCCGTTAGATTCAGTGGCCCAACCCGCCTCAGTAATTACAACTAGTTTGTCGGGATATTTACGGGCAACGGCCTCATAATTTTGCTTTGTAAATTCTATCCCCTCATCGATGGTCTTATGCTCCCAAACAGGATAGGTGTGAATCGAGATAAAATCTACTTCATGGGCCAATGGCTCAAGTTTATCAAGCCATGGAACATAATTTTCACAAAAAGTGACGGGTTGTTTTGCACCAGCTTTAACATATCTAACATAAGAAATCACAGCCGCTACTGATACCAAATGATCTGTCCAATCTACGCAGGCCTCATTACCTACAGAGAGGGAAAAGATAATATCAGGATAGGTATTAGCAAGAGATATAAGGGCATCCATTTGCTGTAGGTTGGTTTTTTTATTTTTGGATAATTGATCCAAATCATAAGAACCTCCCCATGGGCAATTTGCGTTGTTTTCTTCAGCTTCTATATAGGCTCCTAGCATGACCTTTAGGGTCATGTTTTGGTCTTTTATTACCTCCAAAACAGTTTTTGAATGTGCATCACAGCTGTAAAGCCTTATGTATTGCCATTGTTTCTCAATAATGAGCAAATCTTCTGTTACCTGCTTGTAGGTAGGGTATAGATGTCCAGGACGCTGCCCATGTCTATATCCAGAATAGCAAACGGCCAATCCTTTGTGTACTCCAAAAATTTCTGTATAATCCATAAGCTAATCTACAAAAAAATAGCTTAGAATTTTAAATTTTCGTCTTTGTCCCAAAGTCCCCAGTAAGCACCTACATCTCCCTCTGTGTCTACCTTCCATGATTCGTCAAAAGAGGAGAAGTAAAACATATCTATATCGTCTTGCTTGGACCAATTTTGGGCATTTATGAAATAGCGCAATGCGTTCTCGTAGGATGGATGTGCACCCCCTAAAGAAGCTCCCTCACTAGGCCAACCAGTCTCGGTAATAATTACCTTTTTACCCATGCCCACTGCTTTTGCGTGATGAAACATTTGCTTCATATACACCAGAGAATATTCTAGACTACAGCCTTCCCAGTAGGGATAACAATTGGCTAAAATAACATCACAGGCTTGTGTAATTTTTGGCCT
>CAJWXC010000126.1 GCA_913048215.1 uncultured Flavobacteriaceae bacterium
TGCCCGCAAGCAGCATCTATATCTTTCCCTCTACTTCTTCTTACAGTAACAGGAATTCTTGCTTTCTCTAACATCGATATATACAAATCAAGGGCTTTGTTATCTGCCTGTTGAAACACTCCATCATCTATTGGGTTGTACTCAATGATATTAACCTTACAAGGTATATAGTTACAAAAGGTAATAAGGGCTTCCACATCTTGCTTTTGATCATTTATACCCTTCCAAACAACATACTCATAGGTTATTTGTTTTGCTGTTTTTTCATACCAATACGCTAAAGACTCCTTAAGGTCTTTTAGTGTGAAAGATGTTGCAAAAGGCATGATTTTCTCGCGGGTTTCTTGAATAGCAGAATGTAAAGAAACCGCTAGATTAAACTTCACGTTATCATCTGCCATTTTCTTTATCATCTTTGGGACACCTGATGTGGACACTACAATGCGTTTTGGTGACATGCCTAGTCCCTCAGGGCTGGTTATTTTTTCTATTGCAGCCAATACGTTTTTATAGTTCATTAAAGGTTCACCCATACCCATAAAAACTATATTAGACAGAGGCCTGTTATGATACAACCTACTCTCTTTATCAATGGCAACTACTTGATCATAAATCTCATCAGGATTTAAATTACGCATGCGTTTTAATTTAGCCGTTGCGCAAAAGCTACAATCTAAACTACAACCTACTTGAGAGGACACACAAGCAGTGGTTCTTGTACCTGTTGGTATTAGAACAGATTCCACAACTAGACCATCATGCAACTTTACACCATTTTTAATGGTCCCATCCTTACTTCTTTGTATACTATCTACCTTTATGTGGTTTATAACAAAATGCGCCTGCAAATGATCCCTGGTTTGTATAGATAGGTTTGTCATTTGGTCAAAAGTGTGCGCGCCTTTACTCCAAAGCCACTGGTATACTTGATCACCTCTAAAGGGTTTTTCTCCAATAGTTTCAAAAAAAGAGCGAAGCTCCTCTTTTGATAATGCACGTATGTCTTTTTTGGTTTGCTCCATTGTTTTGCAAAAATACTATTATTTAGCCCCACTTTAGGGAATAAAAAAATCGTTTCTTAGTTTTTAAAGAAACGACTGCACAGAAATCTTTTGAATAAAAAACTATTTATATACACTTATTTTTTTAGTGATTTGCTCATTGGTGTTTCCATCAATAAGCTGTAAAAAATAAATGCCGTTAACCATACTTTCTACATTTATTAGGTTGTCTGTGTTTGAGAGTGAACCTCCCATTACCCGTTGCCCGGTAGCACTATACAAATTATAGACAAGATTAGGATACCTTGTATTTGTTACTCTAAGCAAACGTGATACTGGGTTGGGATATATCTCTAAAACACCAGTTAATAGATTATCTGGCACCCCTAATACATTTTGTAAAGATTCTGTTGTAGCTTGTCCAGTGCCTAGAGGATCGAGCCAATCTTTAAGCCTTGAAGTTGCATTTTGTCCACCATCCCAAGAGACTCCAAACCTGCCATAAATATCATAATCATCATTGTTTTGGGTTCCTATACAGTTAGATTGCCCCGCATACAATTGGCCAATAATTTTCCCGTTATCACTAAAAAGTGGAGATCCAGAAGAACCGCTCTGGGTGGTTCCAAGCTCCCAACCATCACCACTACCTACAGATACCCCCCCAATGAGCCAAACCTGAGTTCCATTTGCATTCTCTTTTACAGCGCCATCATCATCTCTAGATATTTTCATTATATCACCGTTTGGATGATGGATACCTACCTCAAAAAGTGGAGCTGTGTCACTTCTATCCCACCCTGCAAAAACAATATCCCAGGAGGCAGGAACAGGGTTAACAAGTTCTACTAATGCAAAATCACTAAGTGTATTATTTGCCCTAAGGGCTGCACCACTTATAGTGAAATTTGTTTGTATATCTACACTTGGGTCTTCTTGAGCACAAACAGGCCCTGGACTCATCCAATTAAAACGAACACTCCAGTAAGTTGGATCACTATTTTGCAAACAGTGGTTTGCCGTTAATAGATATGGTTTTTTATCTCCTGCAGTATTGTTGAGCATGGAAGCAGAGCATAAGTATCCATTACCAAGGGTGAGTAATGCTACCGATTTTTTTACACTATTTTTATAGCTTTCAAAATCATCACCAATTGGGCAGTTTACATCATAATTACAAGCACCACTATCATTAAAATCTTTGTTTTTGGCCACAAACTGCGCTACCCTTCCCATTCTATAACCATGAATAATACTTCCTATTTGAAGTTTAGAAATTTGATCAACTCCAGGGGGTTCAAAATATTCTATCCAAACCACATCTCCAGAAACAAACCAAGAACCTAGTTTGCCATCAGGAGTGTTTTCTTGTGAGCCATAGGTGCGTGAAACGTCTGTTCTATCTCCATTAAATAGCTGCAAACGAGCGCCGTTTGGAATGAAAATATCATCAAAATTTACACTTACATTGACAGCATCTGGAGACCTGACACCTACAATCCACACCCTACCTTGCCCATTTGGAAGGTTTGTCCAAGATCCTTGAGAGGCGATGTCAATCTCTAGGGGTCTTGAAATACCATAGCGCCATGGTTGGTTTTTATAAATATCATTTAAGGCGTCTTCTGCCACAATAGCCTCAAGATCTAGAGCTGGCAACGAAATTATTTTAGCCGGTGAGTCTAATTCTAAATCCCAACTAAGAGGCTCCTGTGAACACATTGGCAGTGTCGCAAGTAAAAAAATGAATAGGTATGTGAGTTTATGTGTCAAATCAAAAAATAGT
>CAJWXC010000127.1 GCA_913048215.1 uncultured Flavobacteriaceae bacterium
AACTATATTTAAATGACGGCACCGGGGCATTCAACCCTCTTGCCGGAACACCTTTTATTCAAACAATTGCTGGCACAGCAGATTTTGCAGATTTTGACAATGATAATGATATGGATATCTTAGTAACTGGCTCAGCAGGAGGTCCAGACTTTGCAGCACATATTTACGAAAATCAGGGCAATAACAACTTTAGCCTAGTAGATATACTTGCAACAGTTTATATACCCTCAACAGCACTTGGAGATATTGATAATGACAATGATTTAGATGCAATTGTCACTGGAATTGCTAATATATCTGGAAGCTCCTTCAAATCAAGAGTATACAAGAATATGCTCACAACCCTATCAACTGGAACTGCTGCTATTGGTCTGAAAGAAAACATAGTACTATACCCTAATCCTTCTTCAGGAATCTTTACTATCCAGACCAACCAAACCCTTACTGGTTCCATCAAAATATATAATTTAATTGGTGAGTTGGTTTTTTCTGAGGAAAACCTGAATCCAAGTGACCAATTTACATTACAGCAACCCCCAGGAATGTATATGGTAGTTGTTAAAACCAGCAATTCAACTTCTACAATAAAGTTGATTATAAAATAATAATGGATAAGAAATTAAAAAAAATAATACTTGTTTTTAGCTTACTGATGTGTTGGTTTACCATGAGCTCACAAACACAAAAGGATTCTTTAGAGAGCATATGGGTCAATACTACTATTACAGACAGTCTAAGATTTAAAGCAATTGAAGACTATTATTATAAAAATACGTATGCAAAGCCAGATACTGTGATCACGCTCACTAAATACCATTACCAATTAGGTAAAGAAAAAGGAGTCGTCAAAGAAATGGCTAGCGCTTTAAATGAAAGATCTTATGCACACTATATCAAAGGTGATCTTAATAGGTCCATTGAGGTGCTTAAACAATCAATTAGTTTGTTTGAAAAAATTAACGAGCCAAAAAACCTGATAGCGATACAGTCTAACATTGGAAGTATTTATAAAGAGCAAAAAGATTATCTAAAAGCTTTTAACTCATTTAACACCTCCCTAAAAATTATAAGAGATTTTAAATTAAAAACCTCTGAGGCTCGTATTCTTACAGAAATTGGGGACATATACAACACTCTAAATGAACTGGATCTCGCCATGGAGTATTTTGACAAATCTCTTACTATTTGCGTATCAAATAAAATCTCAAAACAAAATCAAATTGGAAGTATATTTCTAAAAAAAGCAGAAATCTATTACAAAAAGCAACAATACAATCAGGCCCTTGAGTATTCAAATAAAGCGATCATCGAATTTAATGATACAAATAATAAAAATGCCTTATCTAATTGTTACATGCTTCTTGCCAAAGCCAACAAAAAACTATTTGAAAAAGATCTTGCACTAACCTTCACAAACAAGGCATTAGCAATAAACAATGAGTTAGACAATAATTCGAAAATTATTGAAGCGCAAATTTTAAAATCATATTTACTGTTAGATACCAAACCCGCACAGGCAAAAAACCTAAGTGAAAAAAGCTTACAACTTATTAAACCTGAGACTAGTAACCAAATAAAGGCAGATTTGTATAAATTACTATATGAGTGTTATAAAAAAAGTAATCAAACAAATAGGGCTTTGTCTATGATTGAAAAGCACACTATTTTTAGGGACAGTTTTCAATTAGAAAAAAATAAAATCTTAATTATAAAAGAAACCATTAAGAGCCAATACGAACAAAAACTTCAACAAAATAAGTCCATAAATGAAAAAGAAAATGCCATTGTTAAACTCACCTATACCTACAGGATTTATTTCGTGATATCAATCACTACACTGCTAGTTATACTTTTTGTATATATTTTTAGGACCAAAAGTGTAAAAACAAGAAAAGAGTTGGACGCTTTGTTATTAGAAATTAATGCACTAAAAAGAAAAGAAAAATTAAATCTACTGGTTGACGCAAGTAATTTTGAACTCAATAAAGAAAAAATTCAGGCAAGTATTAACAGAAAGCTCAATAAAACCGATTGGAGTGTGCTAAATGTTCTGTTAAATAATCCAGAGGCAAGCAACAAAGAAATTTCAGAAAAAGTATTTCTCAGTATAGACGGTATAGGTTCTTCACTAAGAAGAATGTATCAGTTTTTTGAACTCAAAGAAACCAAATACAAAAAAGTATTACTCATTAAAAGAGCCATTGAAATTTCAAAGGATTCCTGAAAATTTAGAACTAATTTTCACAAATAGCTATGAAATTGTATCTTTCACGTATATACGTGAAGCGATAAGTATAAAATATTTGCACTTTTACACTATATAATTTAAACTCCAAACATCATGAAAAGTATTTTTTTTACCCTATTTATTATTGCAGGACTAACACAAACAATAAAGGCGCAAACAGACATACCATGCGAACAAAAAACGTGGGTAGTCAATGTAGGATCTATTGAAGATCATATTGATATATACCACTCTGGGCACTACTTAACTTGGCCAAGAGAAGAAAATGCCATCACTTGGATCGTTACAGATAACCAGGGCACTATAATTGCCCAGGAAACCTTAATTGATGAAAGCCGATTCGATTTTTATCATAACATCCCTACTACAGAAACAATGAACATCTCTGCTGAGCTTATTAATGAGACAGCCGGGGTTGCCTGCTTTGTTGAAGATGTTTTATTTTGGGACACTGTTAATAGTTCGGGTAGATGGGAGTTTTTGTATGGAAACAGCCCAACAACTCTCGCAGGTCAAGACAACCAACTACTGGA
>CAJWXC010000128.1 GCA_913048215.1 uncultured Flavobacteriaceae bacterium
TAAATCTACTTTTGATGTTATTGATCTTGGAAATAATTTTCACCGTTTTGGACCCTGGGGTGCAGATTTGGATTGGCAAAGAATTTTTAGATCACCAAACTATTATCTAGACAACTTGATGGATGATGAAGAGCTGGAAAGCTACTTTATTTACGAGATGCCAGAAGAATTAAGAGCCGCATTTTCTAAATCTGAGAGTGTTAGTTTTGATATAAAGAAAGCCTATACAGACTCTGTTAAGGCGGGCCTCTCCTCCAAAGTTATACTAGAGCGTTCTATCGCGCAACATGCTTTAATTTGCTCGCAAAACAGTGAAGATGTGTATGATGCCTTACTCTTAGCAAAAAAATTGGGGGATGATATCGATTTTAGAATAGAGCGGTATTCAAAATGCATAAGTAAAAGCACACATAATTTTATAGCATGGCTTAAAAATGATTATCGTTTAAAACTTCGTAGCTATTTAAGAGAGAATTTTGATGACATTTATGAGAGTATTCACGGACATCCACCTGTAGAATAATAAGCATTGTTACTGGTCTTTTCTTGGATGGAATTTGGTGATGGTTTGTTGTAAAAAGGAAGTTTCTACATGGGTATAAATCTCTGTAGTGGTAATGCTTTGGTGTCCTAACATTTGCTGTATTGCCCTTAAATCTGCGCCATTTTCTAATAAATGTGTTGCAAAGGAGTGTCTAAAGGTATGCGGGCTAATTACCTTAGCAATACCTGCTTTTTCTGCCAATTGTTTTATAATTGTAAATATCATAGCTCTTGTGAGTTGGTTTCCTCTTCTATTTAAAAACAAAGTGTCTTGAGCCTTAGGTGCAATTTTCTGGTGTACTCGAACTTCTTTTTGGTATAATTTGATATATTTTATCGTAGTGTCCCCAATGGGTACAAAACGTTGTTTGTCTCCCTTTCCTGTAATTTTTATAAAACCTTCTTTAAAGAATAAATCTGAAATTTTAAGTGAGGTTAATTCACTCACTCTCAAACCGCATCCGTAGAGGGTTTCTAGCATTGCCCTATTGCGTTCCCCTTGAGCACTACTTAGATCTATGGCTCTTATGAGTTGGTCTATTTCCTCTATTGCAAGAGTATCTGGAAGTTTTCTGCCAATTTTCGGGCTTTCAATAAGCTCTAAGGGGTTTGTTGGCCTATAGTTTTCGAAGATCAGATAATTAAAAAAACCTTTTAAGCCTGAGATAATTCTACTTTGAGATCTTGGATTTATATTTTTGGAAATGGAGTAAATAAACTCTTGTATGAGCTCTGGATGTATTGCAATGGGTGTTATTTGGATATTAGAAGTATCTAGCCATCGTATTAGTTTTTTAATATCCAAGGCGTAATTATGTATTGAGTTTTCAGAGAGTCCTCTTTCAATTCTCAAATAGCTTTGATAGTCTTTTAATGCCTGTTGCCATTTCATGGTAAAGAATCTGTAGCGATATTAATTTAATACAAATTAAAGATACGAATAACAAATGTGTTTGCATTGGTATAAGTATATTTGGTATATAATTTTAAACCTATATCAATTGAAAAATTTAATAGTATTAGTTGTAGCTTTTTTTATGAGCACTGTCATGTATTCTCAAGAATTAGACCTTGGTATTAAATTAGGATCTAATTTTGCATCCATAAGTAAAGCTCAGCAGGGCTCATCAACAAGAACAGGGATTCAAGCTGGTATTTTTGGGGGTGTAAAATTTAATGATAAAGTTGGAATTAACCTAGATGTGTTGTATTCTCAACAGGGTGCAGATTTTGATGCAGGAGCCTTTGATTTAACCTATGTTACCCTCCCTTTTGTTATAAAATACTACCTAGTTGGAGGTTTACACCTGCAAGGAGGACCTCAGTTTGGGATTTTAGTTGACGACTCTATTAAAGACTTATATGAAGAAATTGTTGAAGCAGAAACCTCAGATATTTCTGGAATTATAGGAGTAGGGTATGATCTTCCCTTAGGACTTCGTGTTGAAGGAAGGTATAATTTTGGCCTTACAGAGATATTAAAAGACTCTGGTGTTAAAAACTCAGTTTTAACCCTCTCAATTGGTTTTTCATTTTTGTAAAACAAACACACCGTCATTTATATTACTTTAAAAAGTGTATTTTTGTGGCCATAATTGTAAATAAAAAATAACATGAAAAATTTTCTTTTATTATTTTGTTTTTTTGTTGGCTTTTCTGCCATTCAAGCACAAGAACAGTACAATGTTTCCAAGGGATTTGGTGCAGGTTTTGCAGCAGGTTACCTCTCTGAAATTGATGCTGTAGGTGGTAGTGTTGATTTAATTTATCAATTAAATGAAAAGTGGAGTATTGCAAACACTAATTTATTCACTGTAAGTAAGTTACCAAGTAAAGAGCGTTTAAAATGGTTTTCCATGGATATAAATGCCCGGTACAATGTATATGATAAAATTTATATGTTAGCTGGAGGCCAATTTCTATATGAAACATTTATAGATAAAGTATTAGTTGGTGATTTTGTGTCTGGAGAACAAGCAATAAAAAGCTCAAATTTCGGTGCCAACATAGGCGCAGGATATGTTTACCATTTACTTAATAATGCGAACATATTTGTTGAAGTAAAATATACCATTCTAGCTGAAGAATCTGAGCCAATTAAAAGCTCTGGTTACATGC
>CAJWXC010000129.1 GCA_913048215.1 uncultured Flavobacteriaceae bacterium
TGGTCATGTTCACATACATGACAATAAGAAAAGTTTTCCTTGGTTACTTTTTTGTAGTCTTTCTATTCACGCATTATTTGAAGGGTTTCCAATTGCTGAACACTCCAGTATGTTTATTGGTGTATTGGTGCACAAAATTCCTATTGCAATGATCCTTTCTTTCTTTTTTATAAAAGCAAAATATCCGCTTGTAACTATACTATCTTTTCTTTTCTTATTTGCTAGTATGACACCACTGGGTAGTTGGCTTTCTTTAAACAGTCCAGATGTAATGATTTTTAAAGATGAGTTGAACGCTATATCAATTGGTATATTCTTGCATGTCTCAACTACCATATTATTTGAAAGTAGTAAAGATCACAAATTTAATCTGGCAAAGCTAAGCACTATTATAGCAGCCATAATTATTGCTTACTTTATATAAGCTCCAAGTATATACTAAAAAAATGGCAGATACTTCCTGCCAGTACAAATAGGTGCCAAATAACATGGTTGTATTTTAAAGCATTCCAAACATAAAATACAATACCTATTGTATAAAATCCTCCTCCTGTAATGAGTAAAGAAATAGCTCTAGAAGAGATCGCTTGTTCTAAGGCCGAAAAATCAAATACAATTAACCATCCCATCACAAGATATAATAGCAAAGAAATCACCTCAAATTTACCTGTAAAAAATAGTTTTAAAAAAGTGCCCAAAAGGGCTATAGACCATACAATACCAAACAACAATACTCCTTTGCTATGGCTTAAAAAAATAAGTGTGTAGGGAGTGTAGGTGCCTGCAATTAAAACGTAGATACTAATATGATCTAGTTTTCTATAAAACAGTTTTTTAACAGGATCCTGAGTATGATGATATTTGGCTGAGCAGAAATACAAGATGCAAAGCGAAAGACCATAAACACCAGATGCAAATAAAGTGCTGTAAGAGCCAGTGTTGCTTGTTAATAGTAAAAGTACAAAAGCCAGTATAGATAAAACAAAACCAAAACCATGGCTTTGGTAATTATACTTTTCTTCTAAAGGGGCTTGTTCGCGCACAATGTTATAATTAAAGTTCAAAAATATACATAGTTTACTATAATCAAAACTGTTATCAAATGACGTAAACATAGTATTTAACTTTAATAAATACTTGATTTAATTATAATTAAAATCGGCTTTAGGCATCGCTAAAGAGATTTTAATTAACAAGAAAAAATCTCTATTTTTGAATTAAACTCACTATAAATGAAAATTTACTTTACGCTTATTATTTCTCTTACATTAAGTTTTTGTACTGACACAAAAAAACAAGCTCAGCAAACCACCACTGAATCAAGTAGTGTGGAGGTGAATAAAGTTGACCCTTTATTTTCTTTGGTGCCAAGCAATAAATCGGGCATAAGCTTTAATAACTTTAATAAGGAAAATAATGACTATAATTATTTTGCCTATGAGTACTTCTATAATGGCGGTGGTGTTGCTACAGCAGATTTTAATAATGATGGACTTTTAGATATCGTATTTACGGCAAATATGGCCTCCAACAAACTGTATATCAACAAAGGAGATTTCAGCTTTCAAGATATTACAGCCACAGCTGGTATAAATTCAAACACTCAAGATTGGTGTACTGGAGTCTCTATTATAGATATAAACAGTGATGGCTACCAAGATATATTTATATCAAGGTCTGGGTGGTTTGGAGATGATCAAAAGAACAAACTAAGTAACTTATTGTTTGTAAATAATAAAGATTTAACTTTTACAGAGAGTGCAAGCAAATATGGCTTTACCGATCAATCTAGATCTAACCAGGCTTGCTTTTTTGATATGGATAATGATGGTGATTTAGACATGTACCTAATAAACAATCCAAAAAAACATACCAAAACTAGAGAATACCCAAATGGTGATATTAGACTTGTAGATGTAGGCAGCACTTACCAAGACAGCGACAAACTATATGAAAACAAAAATGGAACTTACCGAGATATTACAAAAAAAGCAGGGCTTGTAAACTCAGACTACGGGCTAGGAATTGTTGCCGCAGATTTAAACCAGGACGGTTTTCAAGACCTATACATTGCTAACGACTATTCAAAACCTGATGCAATATTAATCAATAACGGAAATGGTTCTTTTACCAATACTACAGATGCTACTCTTAAACACATGTCTAAATTTTCAATGGGGGTAGACATTGCAGATATTAATAATGACGGATTATTGGACATTTTTAATTCTGAAATGCTTGGTCAAGACAACTATTCAAAAAAAGTAAACATGGCCTCGATGAATCCAAAACTATATTGGGGTTTTGTAGCTTCAGGGTATCACTACCAAGATATGCATAATAGTTTGCAATTAAATAATGGTAATAACACCTTTAGTGAAATATCCTGGATGGCAAATGTGGCAGAGACAGATTGGTCTTGGTGCCCGCTTATTGCAGATTTTGATAATGATGGCTATAAAGATATCTATGTAACTAATGGTATTAAAAGAGAGGTCTTTAACAAAGATTTTAACAACAAACAAGGAAAGGGCCTTACAGACAATCCGGCTCTTTTTGAAGGTGTAATATCTTTCTTGCCAGAAAAAAAATCTTACAATGCAATGTTTAAAAACAATGGAGATTTAACCTTTACAGATAGCGCCATGGATTGGGGT
>CAJWXC010000130.1 GCA_913048215.1 uncultured Flavobacteriaceae bacterium
AAAGCGTTTATAGAATACACCAGTATCATAGCTGAAATAGTTTCCGGAGAATCCATATCTAATGCTCCTGAGTTTTCCTTGTTCAAATTGGTTTGTGTATTGTACGCTAGCGCTACCAATAAGAGTCTTGGATGTAAATCCATAAAGAGGCTCTAATTTATAGTGCACTCCCTTAGGCAGAATTGTTTTGTTGTATAGCTTTAATCCTGTTGTTACACCATCATAGAGATTGTATTTAACCACTGGCATAAAAAACATTTGATTATACCGATGATCTTGAACATCTTTAAATAATCTAAACTGAAGTGGTCTATTAAAAACACTTCCAAATGTCTTGATGTTATTGGCTCTGTTATATTCAGCAATAAATCCTTGCTTGTTTAATTCTAATGATTTTAAATCTTTAGAAGGTACTGTAACTACCGCAATACTATCTATTGGTGCAGACCATTTTTTAAATAATAGATCTCCTTCTTTATTACTACCATAAACAGAAACTGGTAATACATTGTCTCGCTTATTTAGTATTGTAACCTCTATAGAATCTTTTCTTTTGGTAGTTTTTTTAATTTTAAAGTCTATGGTGCTTCTCTTGTGCACATAATCATTGAAAAACCAATCTATGTTTTTTGTGCTCAATGCCTCAATATTATTTTTAAAATCTTGAGGCGTGCTAGGTTTTAGTTTATACTTTTTATAAAATTGTTGTATGCCAATCTCTAGGGCATCAGAGTTTAGAAAATCTTTTAGGTATTCAAGTCCTTTTCCTGCATAATAGGTGTTGGCAATCTTTTTATTAAACTTTGATAGAGAATCTTTAGGGGTACTCAAAGGCTGATGAATGTTATTTCGAGCCATGTTTAAATACAAAAGTGAGTATTGATCATTAAACTCTAAATCTGCAATATGTGCCCAACGTATAATCCAAAAATCACTTATGCTACCCAGCAATTTCATCTTTGGGTAGTAGGTGTTTACGTACTCTATCATTAAATAAATTTGAAGTGCACCGTATAACCAGGCATCTTTTCTTGGATGTAGTAGCAGCGTATTTTCTAGATATGTCCTTGTGAGGGTCTTAAAGTGTGTAATATCATACTCAAAACCAGTTGGGAAGGGACTTAAAAAACCAGGTAACTGATTTAAACCATATACAGGATTATTTTTATTATCCTCATTACTGATAACTATTTTGTTAAAAGGGTAGGGGCCCACTTTTTGAGTAAGAAAGTATACCATTCTATCTAGGGTAATAGCCCTCATTGTAGGTGTGATCTTTGACTTTGATAAATTACTTTGTACCGCTAGATCATTTACAATAATGGTTTCAAATAGATTTGTCTTACCTAAAAATAAAGTAGCATTTATACGTTGTTGCCCTTTTAAGGAAACGGTTTTAATTCCTTTTATAGTGCTGGTTTTGAGTATATCAAGTCCTGTAGTAACTTGAAACTCCTGCGGAAGGTGAAGCGTAATAATAAAATTTGATGCTCTTTGATAGAGATCATTAGATTTCTTATTACTGTATAGCTGCCAGCTTTTGTTATAAACAGCCGGGGAGAAATACCAATACCGCAGTTTGTAGTTGCCTTTTTTATCTACCCCATAGCGCGTGTAGGTGTCTTTTGCAACTTTTAGGGTATAGGTAAAATTTATTCCAAAGCTAGCTCCATTTTCTAGCGCTTTGGGTAGGATAACATACAGCAAGTCAACCTCAGATCCACGGTTCCATACAAGGGTGTTGCCTGTATCGTCCAACACTTTTTTTATATTAGTATTGCCTCTATGTTTGTCTTTTTCAAAATGAAAAGCACCTACATAATTTTCTTCAAGACGTATTCCTAATGGAGATTTTTTTGTGCTAAAACTATTTGCCCAATCATGAAAATAAAGCGTATCTAAAGGGGTGCCCGTGGTATTTTCAAAAAGCACATGTTGTTTTATATCAATGGTTTGTGCCTTATCATCCAAATTTGCATCAATGGTGATTGTGTGTTGTGACCAAATGGGTAAACTCACAACAAACAGCAAAATGGATATGTAACATTTATACATCAAAAATTCTTCAAAAATTTCAATGTTTGGTTGCTGGACTTATTGGTAATGTAGTATACGCCCTGTGCAAATTGAGCTATATTTAAAACCGTAGTGTTGGTAGGTGTTTTAAACTGTAGTATTTCTTGCCCAAGGGTATTAAATATCCCAAAACTGTCATCTTTTGAACTTGCTTGTGGAGTATATATGGTAAGTATATCTGATACCAATGTGTTTTTCAGTGAAAATGGTTGAGTGACTCCATGTTGTGGGGTATTTAAAATTACAATTTCTTGATCTGTTTCAAGCTCCATCACCACAGGTAAATGATCACTCATATTGTAAAGTGCCTCTCGTATTATTTGATTGTAAGTACCTCCGCAATTAACATCATTAATATTGTTGTTGTAACAGTTTCCGTTATTTCCATAGGCCTTGTAACTATCTGTTTTGTAATTAAGATTGGTATCTGTCATCATATTTTGCGATACCATTATAAAATCAAACCTATCATCTAAACCGCCACCAGCGCCACCCCCAAAACCAGAGGAGCTTGTGCGAGTACTTTGGGTATGGACGGCTCTAAAATCTTCATTGTTATTCCAAGCT
>CAJWXC010000131.1 GCA_913048215.1 uncultured Flavobacteriaceae bacterium
ATAGAAAGACAGTTAAAACCAGAGGCCAGAAAAGACATCCCTTCACTGCTGCAAGAGTTGGGCGTAAAACCTACCTCTATGATTGATGTAAGTGATGGTCTCTCTTCTGAAATATTACACATTTGTAAGCAATCCGGAGTTGGGTGTACCGTTTATGAAGATAAAATACCTTTAGACCCTCAAGTAATCACCACCTCTGAGGAATTTAACATGGATAGCACCACCATTGCCCTTAATGGAGGGGAAGATTATGAGTTGTTATTTACAATTTCCCAAGATGACTATCCTAAAATTAAGGCAAACCCCCACATAACAGTAATAGGACATATTTTAAAGCCAACAGAGGGAACTCATCTTGTTACTAGAGACAATACTAAAATACCCCTTATTGCAAGAGGCTGGAGTGCCACTCAAGAAAACCAGTAGGTAATAAGTTATTAAACAATACCTTGTAAAAGGGCAACAAGCTCTGAGCTATGTGTTAGCCAACTCATGTGGCCGCTATGGATAATGTGCAAGGTTGTTTTTGTTTGCTTTGATAGCGTTATAATATCCTCAAGGGGTAGTATAAGATCATTACTTCCAGCAATAATGTGCTTTTCACAGGATAGATTTTTTAGTATTGCAGTTCTATCTTTTCTATCACGCATTGCTTTAATGGCTGCCAGAACCCCATTTGCAGAAGTATGTAAGGCTTCATTTTTTAGACCCTTAATGGCCAGTGGATGCTTGACTTTTTCTTCTGCGTTAAATAAATTGCCAATGGCCATGGCGATAAAAGCGTCTTTATTTCTGTCAATAATAGAAAGGGCTCTATTTCTGTTTTCTTTTCTAGAGATACTATCTGGTGAAGCGCTCGAGTTTAGTAAAACTAATTTCCCTACTTTTTCTGGGAATAATTCTCCAAAGGCCAAAGCTACATAGCCACCCATAGAATGTCCAAGGAGTGTAATATCATATAATTTTTCGAGGACTAATAACTCACATACCATGGTGGCCATATTTTCCATGGTGTGTCTTTTTTCAAGCATACTACTTTCTCCAAACCCTGGAAGATCTATCATAAGTATGGTGTGTTCTTTGGCCAATACAGCGGCTATTTTTTGCCACATAGAGCTACTTTCTAAAAAACCATGAAGCATCACAATGGCAGGGCCAGATCCTTGTTTGTGATAATGTATAGGGGTATTGTGGTAGTGAAAAATCATTTTGGTATATTGAACCTTGTTTGCAAAAATAGCCATTAACCAGATTCTTTTCTATGAATTACACCAAACAAACATATCTTGTTGCTTTTGCATTGTTTTCTCTGTTTTTTGGTGCAGGGAATTTAATTTTACCTCCTTTTTTAGGCTATAATGCTGGAAGTAGTTGGATGTGGGTTGCCACCGGTTTTGCGCTCTCTGGAGTTGTAATACCCATTTTGGCTATTTATGGATATGCGCGTATTCAAGGGACGCTTTTGGACTTTGCCAAAAAGGTGTCTCCAAAATTTGCATTACTGTACGCCATTATTGTCTATTGCATTTGTGTAAGCTTGCCTTCTCCAAGAACGGCATCTGTTGCCTACCAAATTGCTATTGAACCTTATTTTGACATTTCTTCTCTGTGGGTAAGCATTCTTTATTTTACTTTGGTATTGCTATTTGCCCTCAATAGAACTCGTATTTTAAGTCTTATTGGAAATTTTTTAACCCCCCTGATTATACTCATACTTATACTAATTATCTCTTTGGGGTTTTGTGTAGATACAACTCCTATGAGAGACACTATTTTTGAAAACACATTTACTACCGGTATTTTGGAGGGCTATCAAACCTTTGATGCCCTTGGAGGTGTTGTGGTTGGGGGTGTGATTGTAATTTCTTTGGCCTTGCAAGGGAAGTATAATTATCAAGAAAAAAAACGCATGATTGCTCGCTCTGGGCTCCTTGCCGGTATTGGCTTGTTTGTAATTTATGGTGGCCTTATTGCACTAGGAGCTTATTATAGCTCAGATTTGCAAGTCACCCAACGAACGCAACTATTAAAAATATTGAGTAAAAATACCTTAGGAGACTACGGTACTGCTTTTTTAGGGGTGCTTGTGGCATTGGCATGTTTTACCACTGCTGTTGGTATTGTTACGGGCACCGCAGATTTTGTAAAAGGAATCGCTAAAAATGCTCCAGGAGCCTACACAATCACCGCAGTGGCGGGATGTCTACTGGGTGTTTTGGTGGGGCAATTTGATGTTGGTTTGATCATTGATATAGCCTTGCCCGCCTTGCTATTTATTTATCCAATTACCATTGTGCTAATTTCACTAAATAGCATGCCTACAAAGTTTGCCTCTGCAAGAGTTTTTAGAGCAGTAACCTTGATTACTTTTGTGTTTAGTATTCCAGATTTTTTACAAATTTTTATGTCCCAAGGAGCTTTAGAGGGTATTTATAGATGGATTCCCTTTTCAAAGCAAGGTATGGGCTGGGTATTGCCAGGGCTAATAGTTTTTATTGGGGTAAATATATTTGAATACTACAAAAAAGCCCCGCTAATAGAAGGTTAAGAGTTCATCAGATCTTCAATTTCATCTGCTAAAATTGGGATGTTTCTCATTAAATTAAAAGG
>CAJWXC010000132.1 GCA_913048215.1 uncultured Flavobacteriaceae bacterium
AAAGATTTTTTACCCATTTTAAGAAAAGAGCTCAAAAAATTTAAATCGCTCCAAAATACTTGGATGTTGACCTTGTAACCAAAATATGTAACTCTAATAATTACATGTTTCTTCTGTACTGCCCACCAACGTCAAATAACTTTTCTGTGATTTGCCCTAAAGAACATACTTTAGTTGCCTCCATAAGCTGCTCAAACATGTTTTGATTGTTTATGGCAGCATCTTGAACTTTCTTGATGCTCTCCCCAGCTTTTTCACCAAATGCGGTGTGCAAATTAGTGAGGGTTTGTATTTGATGTTGTTTTTCTTGCTCTGTTGCTCTAATAACCTCAGCAGGTTGTACCGTGGGAGAGCCTTTGCTACTCAAAAAAGTATTTACACCAATAATAGGAAACTCTCCTGTATGTTTAAGGGTTTCATAATACAAGCTTTCTTCTTGTATTTTGCTGCGTTGGTACATGGTCTCCATAGCACCTAGAACACCACCTCTTTCTGTAATACTATCAAACTCTCTAAGTACTGCTTCTTCTACAAGGTCTGTAAGCTCCTCTATAATAAAAGCTCCTTGTATTGGATTCTCATTTTTGGCCAGTCCTAATTCTTTATTGATAATTAACTGGATAGCCATAGCCCTTCTTACACTTTCTTCTGTTGGGGTTGTGATGGCCTCATCATAGGCATTTGTATGTAAAGAATTACAATTGTCATTAATAGCATATAGTGCCTGTAAAGTGGTACGTATGTCATTAAAGTCTATTTCTTGAGCATGTAACGAGCGGCCAGATGTTTGGATATGATATTTAAGCATCTGTGCTCTTGGGTTGGCTCCGTATTTTTCTTTTAATGCCTTACTCCATATCTTACGAGCAACACGACCAATCACAGAATACTCAGGATCAATACCATTGCTAAAAAAGAACGATAAGTTTGGACCAAACTTATTGATATCCATCCCACGGCTTAAATAATATTCAACATAGGTAAAACCGTTAGACAAAGTAAAGGCTAATTGCGTGATAGGGTTTGCACCTGCCTCTGCAATGTGATACCCACTTATAGAAACAGAGTAAAAATTACGCACCTTTTGTCTAATAAAATAATCTTGCACATCACCCATGAGTCTTAGTGCAAACTCTGTAGAAAAAATACAAGTATTTTGCGCTTGATCCTCTTTTAAAATATCTGCCTGCACCGTACCACGAACTTGAGTTAGAGTAGCTGCTTTTATTGTATCATATACTTTTTTTGGCAATACTAAATCTCCTGTAATACCAAGTAAAAGAAGTCCTAACCCGTCATTCCCCTCTGGTAAAGGACCTTGGTAGGTTGGTCTTTGTACGCCCCGCTGCTTGTAAATAGTATTAATTTTTTTCGCTACTTCTTTCTCTAAACCGTGCTCTTTGATATATTTCTCACAGTTTTGATCTATGGCGGCGTTCATAAAAAACCCAAGTAGCATTGGAGCAGGCCCATTAATGGTCATACTTACAGAGGTCATAGGGTCACTAAGATCAAAGCCACTGTAGAGTTTTTTGGCATCATCCAAACAACAGATAGACACGCCCGCATTACCGATTTTTCCGTAAATATCTGGCCTTAGATTTGGGTCATTACCATAAAGAGTAACACTGTCAAAGGCTGTAGATAAACGCTTGGCTGGCATACCTAAAGATACGTAATGAAAACGGCGATTGGTTCTCTCTGGCCCACCTTCTCCGGCAAACATACGAGTTGGGTCTTCTTCTGTCCTTTTAAATGGATACAATCCTGCTGTGTATGGGAAGGCTCCAGGCACATTTTCTTGCAAAGTCCATTTTAAAATATCACCCCAGGCCTTGTATTTAGGAAGTGCAACTTTAGGAATTTGAGAATGAGATAGACTAGTGGTGTGGGTATCAATTTTTATTTCTTTATCTCTTACTTTAAACCTGTATACAGGGTTTTTATATCTGTTCACTTGTGCTTCCCAGCCTGTAATTACTTCCCAGTTGTAAGGATCTAAATTTAATTTTTCACGGTCAAATTCTGCCAATAGTAGTGTTACTAAATCTTTTTTCTGATCAGCAACCACAGCTATATCTATAGCAATACCTGCCTTTTCTAACTCAGGGACTACCCCTATTATAGATTCTATGGTTTTAAAAATACCATAGAGCTTTTGTGCAACCTCTGCTTGTAGGCTGGCTTTTTTATCATAGGCTCTATTGCTTTCTGAAATTTCAGATAAATAACGTGTTCTTGCTGGAGGGATGACAAATATTTTCTCAGACATTTCATCTGTAATCTGGAATGAAGATGTTAGATCTGTCTGAGTTTTTTCTTCCAACTCAGCCATAACAGCACCGTATAGCTTGTTCATCCCAGGATCATTAAACTGTGAGGCAATGGTGCCAAATACGGGTAAGTTATCTTGGTGAGTATCCCACAATTGGTGGTTGCGCATGTACTGCTTTTTTACATCACGAAGCGCATCTAAAGACCCGCGCTTGTCAAATTTATTGATAGCAACCAAGTCTGCAAAATCTAGCATGTCTATTTTCTCTAATTGTGTTGCTGCTCCAAACTCTGGTGTCATCACATACAGAGAAACATCACTGTGTTCTATA
>CAJWXC010000133.1 GCA_913048215.1 uncultured Flavobacteriaceae bacterium
TTTGCTGCTTTTTTGATGTCAAAAAAAATAGCTTGCTTATTTTCTGTAAGCAAAAAATTTGAAAAGTACCTCCCAATAAGTATGGGATGCAATTCTGTAAGTTTAGCGTCACTAATTTGGATGGGTTTTATTTTTTTATTGTTAAGGAAGTTTTTAAGATTTAATAAACAGCTTACAAAAAGTTTGTTTTTATAGCTTTGCTTTTCACTAAAATATTTTAAGAACACAGCATAAAATCCATTTAAAAAAGAGTAGTCTACAAATATTTCAAAAATAGTTGCCTGAAAAAATTGGGTGTCGCAAAGTAGATTGATTTCTTTTTGACTAAATTTTATGTCACGCAGTAATATACCAGCAGAGTTTCCAATAATTAATTTTTGTTTGTAGGTTACGATGTTGTTTTTCAGCAAATCTGAGGCAAACAAGGTATTTAACTCTTGTATTCTTTTTGCCAATAAAAATTCTCGTATTAAATTAATTACAGCAAGAGTAATGTCTTCACCTCTTTGTGATTTTTGCTCTAAAAATAAAAGAAGTGATTTTGTATCTTTATTACTTTTGTGTTCATATAAATGCAGGCGGCTTTCCCAACTTATTTCATAGGGGGCAGCATTCGCAAAATGGTAGTAAGATCTATAGCCAACAAATTGGCTTAATATATCAAGGGTGTCTTTGCGTGTTTTCACTTGTTTTGCAAAGCCATACATGCGTCTTAGGGTGTTGTAACTTACACTTTTGCTTGTTTGCTCCTGTATCACTTCAGATAGTTTTTCGCAATCACCTCTGTTTAAGATTTTAAACCCAAATTTTTTCTCAACTGCACTTTTAAGAACTTCCTCCACTGTTTTGTTTGTATCATTTATGTACCACAATATAAGGTAATTATTCAAATTTATACACATCAACTGGTAAAGCTGTTTTGTATTAATTACCTGAGAGGTAAAAGTAAATCCAAAAAAAAACCCACTCAATGAGTGGGTTTTTGGTGGTGCCTCCAGGAATCGAACCAGGGACACATGGATTTTCAGTCCATTGCTCTACCAACTGAGCTAAGGCACCATTTGCCAAGAAAATTAACTTACTTAGCGGCTGCAAATATAATGGTATTTTAATTGCAGCAAAACAATTTTTGAAAAATATCTTTATTTAAATGCGCCTTCTAAAGTTCTTTATCAAAAGGGATGTCTGTCATCCATTTTTGTTTTGTGGGCGCCCTATTTAGGCCAAGAATCAATTCAATGTCCTAATTGTTCTTTGCTGTTGAAATAACTATGTATTTTTGTCGTCTTTGCAACGATATGAATCTTATAGTAGATGCTGGAAACACTTTGTATAAACTTGCCGTTTTTAATGGCAATACTCTTGTGGAAATTCAGCGGTGTGAAAAACAGCAGGTTTTACAATACATAAAACAACTTAGCGTAAGCTACCCTAAAATTACACACTGTATTTTGTCTTCAGTAGGTAGTTTGCCTTCACAGGCAATACTTGTTCTTGAAGAATTTACACATCTGCATGTGCTAACACACCGAAGTAAAACGCCTTTTATAAATACCTACAAAACCCCACAGACACTTGGTCCAGATAGAATTGCATTAGTTGCTGGGGCAGCAATTCAATTTCCAAAACAAAATGTACTAGTTATTGATGGAGGAAGTGCCATTACCTATGATTTTATCTCTGACAACAATCAATACAAGGGAGGTAGTATTTCCCCCGGAATTGCCATGAGATATAAATCTCTGCACAGCTTTACAGCAAAGTTACCACTGTTAGAAAAAACAGCGGTCTTTCCTATGATTGGCAATAGCACAAAAAACGCTATGCATAGTGGGGTTATACAGGGAGTTCTTCATGAAATAGATGGTGTAATAAACCAATATAAAGACCAATACACCGATTTAACAATTATTTTAACAGGAGGAGACGCTCATTTTTTGCGAGATAGATTAAAAAATGACATCTTTGCCAACTCAAATTTTCTGTTAGAGGGCTTGAATTATATTTTAGAATTTAATAAAGATTGATGCTGATGCGAATAATTATTGGAGTATTTCTACTCATTTCTACTGTTACGATGGCTCAAAATGGGACTTCATCACCTTATTCATTCTATGGTATTGGTTCTCTTAATTTTAAAGGTACTGTTGAGAATAGAACAATGGGAGGCATTAGTGTGTATTCAGACAGTATCCATCTTGGCGTCCAAAACCCCGCTTCAATTGCAGATTTAAGTTTAATTAACTATGCTGTTGGTGTGAGCCATAAAGAAACTACCCAAAAAACAGTTTCACAAACCCAAGCACAATCAACAACTTCTTTCGACTATTTTGCCCTAGCAATTCCTATGGGTAAATTAGTTTCTAGTTTTGGATTATTACCCTACACCTCAGTGGGCTATGATACCCAAAATGTTGTGGGTGATGTTACAACAAGATACACAGGAACAGGAGGCCTTAACAAAGCTTTTTTAACATTTGCCTACAGGATATCACCAAATTTTAGCTTAGGTGTAGAAACTAATTATAATTTCGGAAATATCGAGAATACCGCTTTTAGCGAGCAGGTTGATGTTGAGTTAGGTGCTAGAGAACAAAACAGATC
>CAJWXC010000134.1 GCA_913048215.1 uncultured Flavobacteriaceae bacterium
CAAACTTCTAGCCTCAATGGAGCCCAGCGAAGCAGAAAAGGCAGCAGAGAATATTGTTAAAAACAAACTAACCGTAAAAGACTTGAGTGATTCCAATAAAAACAAAAAACAACAAAAAATTACAAAAAAACAAAAACAGACAGATGTTATTTTAATAGAACAAGAAATGTCAGAAGTTTTTGGACATCAAATAACAGTAGAGGCAAAAACAAAACAAAAAGGAAGTCTTAAAATTTCCTATAAAACATCTGATGAGCTAGAAACAATTATTTCAAAATTATTAAATTAATAATGAAACAAACTATTATTAAAGAGTTTTATTTTATATAATCCACTCGAAAAATTTTATATATTAAAAAACACAATTAACTAATGGCTAAAGAGTTAACAACACAGTCCTACATAAACCACCACCTAACAAATCTTACATGTGGAAAAACAGAGTCTGTTGGCTGGACATGTGACCACAATTATTACAATGAGATGGGTTTTTGGTCATACAATGTAGACTCTATTTCAATTTCAATACTGCTCGGTTTTGTGTTTATTGGGCTTTTCAAATTCATAAAACTTAACCCGGCGCATGAAAAACCGACAAAAATGCAGAACTTTGTAGAGATGTGTGTTGAGTTTGTAAATGAAAATATTTTGTCAGTCTTTGGACCTACTAAAAATAAACTCATTGGGCCCTTGTCGCTAACAGTTTTGGTTTGGGTTTTTTTAATGAACTTAATGGATTTAATACCGGTTGACTTTTTGCCCGAGGCAGCAAAACAAACAAGCTATGCAATGGGTCTCGTTGATGATCCAAATGATGCTTATTTTAAATTTGTTCCAACAACAGACCCCAACGTAACACTGGGAATGGCACTCGGTGTTTTCATACTGACTATTTTTTATAGTATAAAAATAAAAGGGCTTGGGGGCTTTATTGCAGAACTAACTCTGCATCCATTTGGAAAATACGCAATACCATTTAATTTTTTATTGGAATCAATTCAGTTAATCGCAAAACCTCTTTCTTTAGGCTTAAGGCTTTTTGGAAATCTTTATGCGGGAGAGATGATATTTATCCTGATAGCATTATTGCTTTTCTTTCAATCACCCCTATTCGGTGTTTTAGGTCTTGGGCTCCATTTGTTGTGGGCTCTATTCCATATACTTGTTGTCAGCCTTCAGGCCTTCATTTTCATGGTTTTAACAATCCTATATTTGTCAATGGCGCATGAAACACCAGAACATTAGTATTATAATTATTTAAAAAAAGGAGAATAAAATGGAACAATCAGTAATTTATATCGGAGCGGGACTTCTAATAGGTCTTGGCGCCATTGGGTCCGCTGTTGGCTTGGGTGTGTTGGGAAGCAAGTTTATTGAAAGTATAGCCAGGCAGCCGGAACTTAGACCATTTCTATTAACAAATTTCTTTATTGTTTTGGCGCTTGTTGAGGCTATACCGATTATATCTATGGTATTTGGTCTTTACTTACTATTTGCTGTATAGAAACTATAAAAATATTTAATACTCTATGAATATAAACGCAACACTTATATCACAAGCGATTATTTTTGCTGTTTTTGTATATATTTGCTACAAAAATGTTTGGCCCTCAATACTTTCAATTATGGAGGAAAGAGAGAAAAAGCTATCTGATGGGATTGAGGCATCAAAAAAAGCAGATGATGCCTTAGAAGAAGCCCAAATCGCATTTGACAAGGAGATGGAAAAAGCAAAACTAGAAGCTTCAGAAATTTTACAAAAAGCAAGTAATCGTGCCAGTCAAATGGTTGGAGATGCAAAAGAAAAAGCTGAAAAAGAGGCTGAAAAAATATTAACATCAGCATCAAAATCGGTTGAAAATGAAATCAGCAAAGCCAAAGAAGACCTCAGGCAACAGCTTTCGGACATCATTATTGATGCGTCTCAAAAAATTCTCAATGAAGAGGTATCAAAAGAAAAGCATGATGCTGTTTTAAGAAGAGCCGCAGAGGAGCTATAAACAATGATTGAGCTCACACCCTTGGCTAGACCATACGCAAAAGCAGTATTTGATACAGCTATTGAGTTAGGCAAGTCAGACCAGGTACTTAATGAGCTTAAAATAATGGCACGAGCCTCTCAAGAGAAAGGGCTAATCAAAACAATCGAAAATCCAGCGCTTTCCAAAGAAGAGGTAGTAAAAATTCTTATATCAGTTTTTGATGAAAGTATTACAGAAACATCAAAAAAACTTTTATCAATCCTTAGTGAGAATAATCGGCTAAATTTAATTAAGCCGATTTATACAATGTATAAAGGGCTTTTGGAAAACCATAAAAACCAAAAATCTGTACAAGTTACAGTGGCGGTAGATCCAGGCCTTGATACAAAAGAAATGATAAAATCAAAAATACAATCAACATATGGCAAAGACGCCATTATAACTTTTTCAAAAGACCCAGAAATAATGGGCGGCCTATCAATTAAAATAGGTGATGAAACATTAGATCTTTCAATTAAAGGAAAGATCAGCAAACTTGTAAACCAATTAAATTTTTAAGGTGAAAATATGAGTCAATTAAATCCAT
>CAJWXC010000135.1 GCA_913048215.1 uncultured Flavobacteriaceae bacterium
CCTTTTAGCATAAGCCCATTCCATGAGGTGAGTATTTTATCATCTAGTCTTGGTTTATCTCGTTTATTTCTATAGTTAAGAAGAGCTTTTCTCCAAGTTTCTTTTTTGTTTTGTAATACCTCGTTGGTAATACCATACTCTTGGCATATCACCGAGTCACTTTTGGTGCGTATTAAAACATAATGATTGTTCTCCCAAAGACCAAAAGAATTGATATTGTAGTAGGTTGAGAATAATTCAACATCTTCTCCAAGTTCTTTTATTAGCTCCTCTTTGGAAAACACGTAGTAGGCCCCTTCCTCAAGAACACCCTCTTGTGTAAGACTATCTGCGTCATAGGAAGAGAAAAAGGCCCCTTCACTATTTGTGCATTCTCTAGCAATAAATGAAAGGGTTTGTGTAACCACTTCTTTGTATAAATTGTCTTTGGTTGCCAGATATGCGTTGCTATATAAACTCACCATTTGCCCATTATCATATAGCATTTTTTCAAAGTGAGGAACGTGCCATTTTTTATCTACGCTGTACCTTGAAAATCCTCCTCCAATATGATCGTATATACCTCCATAGGCCATTTTGTCTAAAGTGTTGGTAACATACTCAAGTAGGGCTTTGTCTTTACTTTGTTTTGCTTTTCTTAAAAGATAAGAAATAGTATTTGGCATCATGAATTTAGGAGCTCTGTTTGAACCGCCAAATGTGTTGTCAAAGGATTCTTGCCATTGGCTTACTAATTCATCAGTGTTGTAATTTTTAAAATCTATATTTTCCTTATTTAACGGAAGAAGATCCATGTTTTTTATACCCTGTTCTAGATTGTTTGCAACCTCATAGAGTTTCTCTGGATTCTCTGCATAAATTTTTTGAATTTGCTCTAATACGTTGGTCCAGTCCTCTTTTTTAAAATAAGTACCTCCCCAAACCGGTCTTCCATCTGGGAGTGTTATTACATTAAGCGGCCATCCTGCACTTCCTGTTAATAGTTGCACTGCATTAATATAGATTTGATCAACATCTGGACGCTCTTCTCTGTCTACCTTGACATTGATGTAGTTTTTGTTCATTACCTGGGCAACGGCACTATCTTCAAAACTTTCTCGCTCCATGACATGACACCAGTGACAGGCAGCATACCCAATGCTAACGATCATGAGTTTTTTATCGTTTTTTGCCACCTCTAATGTTTGATCATTCCAAGCTCTCCAGTCTACAGGGTTGTGAGCATGCTGTAATAAATAGGGACTTGTTTCTTGGGCAAGTAAATTAGTGTATTTAGGTATATCCACGGAATCTTTTTTTGAAGTATTACAAGAGAAAAATAAAATAGAACAAAGTAAAATTAAATAAAGATGTTTCATTTATACCGGGGTTTAAATCTTACAAACAAAAATACACTTTTATAAATTTCAAACTAGCGTGTGAAATATCTGTAGATACAATTAAATATTACAAAATTATCCATTTACTGCTGTTACAGCTTCTACTCTGCCAGGCATCATTTCTTGAAGCATGGTTTGAATACCATTTTTTAGTGTAACGGTAGCAGAGGGACATCCACTACAAGCTCCTTGTAGAATAACATGCACCGTCTTTGTGTCTTTCTGATAGGAGTCAAACGCAATATGCCCACCATCACTTGCTACAGCGGGTTTGATGTATTCATCCAGGATATCAACAATTTGCTGCTCAATTGTGCTATATGTTTTGTCTATTTTTTCTGCTGAAGCTCCCGTTTTTATCGTATCATTTTTTACTACAATCTCTTTTTTACTCTGCAAAAAAGCATCATTAAAAATAGCCTTACCTTCTTCAATGAAGGTTCTTATAAATGAGCGCAGTTCATTGGAAACTTCTGTCCATTCTACCACATTGTATTTTGTTATAGATACATAGTTAGCGCTAATAAAAACTTCTTTTACAAAGGCAAAAGAGAAGAGTTCTTTTACCAGCGGAACTTCTACAGCATCTTCTATAGATTTAAATTCAAACACGCCATCTGCAAGGGGCTTATTGGCGACATATTTCATTACACTTGGGTTTGGAGTGCTTTCTGCATAAACTGTAACAGGCACCTTTTTTAATGTTTCTTCTGCAGTGATTACTTTTTTGTCACTATTGAGGTAATCTGCGATAGATTGCGCCACTTCATCTTGTACAGATGGCCAATCAACGATGTTAAATTTTTCAATTGCGATAAAATTTTGTGAAATGTAAACCGTCTTAACAAAAGGAAGATAAAACAATTCTTGAGCTAAAGGACTTGGTTTTGCCTGATCTATATTAGAAAACTCATAACTTTTTGCTTGTGTCAAAAACGAATTTGTAACAAACTTCACAATATTTTCGTTATTTGTTGGTTGTACAGTTATGTTATATTGGTCCATAGTGTGAATTTTGTGTGATTTTTTTTTGCAAAAATACCGAAAGAAAATCATTGTAAT
>CAJWXC010000136.1 GCA_913048215.1 uncultured Flavobacteriaceae bacterium
GCATCTTTTACTTTAGCATATACAGATTCATGAATAATGAGTCTTCGTGTAGAGGTACAACGTTGTCCGCAGGTTCCAACAGCTCCAAATACCGCTCCTGGTACTACCACTTTTAAGTCTGCCGTTGGTGTAATAATAATGGCATTGTTACCGCCCAATTCTAATAAAGATTTTCCAAAACGTTGGGCAACAGTAGCACCAACAATTCTTCCCATTCGTGTTGATCCAGTAGCAGATACTAAAGGAATTCTTGTATCTGTAGTCATCATTTCACCCACCGTATAATCTCCACTAATTATAGAAGAAATACCCTCTGGTAAGTTGTGTTCTTTTAAAACATCTGCAATAATATTCTGGCAGGCTACCGCACACAAAGGCGCTTTTTCAGAACCTTTCCACACACATACATCACCACAAACCCAAGCCAAAGCCGTATTCCAGGCCCAAACAGCTACCGGAAAGTTAAAAGCAGAAATAATACCTACCACACCAATAGGGTGCCATTGCTCTCTCATTACGTGCCCAGGACGTTCCGAAGGTATAGTTTGCCCATTTAATTGTCTAGACAATCCAACAGCAAAATCACAGATATCAATCATTTCTTGAACCTCTCCATACCCTTCTTGTAAAGATTTACCCATTTCATAAGAAACCAATTTACCAAGAGGTTCTTTTAAGTCTCGTAGTTTATTACCAAACTGACGTACAATTTCTCCTCTTTGTGGCGCTGGCATATCTCTAAAAGTCTTAAATGCAGCAGTAGCAGTACTCATTACTTGTTCGTAATCTTCTTTGGTACTTGCTTTTACCTTACCAATTAATTTTCCATCTACAGGAGAATAACTGGCAATAAGTTCTCCATTAGAAAAATTGTGACTACCAGTAGAAGTTCCATGGTTAACATCTTTAAGTCCTAACTCTTTTAGGGCTTGTTGAATTCCAAAATCTGACATTATTTTTTTATTTTGATTTGTGCCCACAAAAATACAATAAAGTTTTGCAAAATAATAGGCTGTATTTATCAATTATAATCAAAGTTTTTTAACTAAATCCTACTATTTTTGTGATATATGCAAAAAGACATATTTAACATACAAAACGAAACTGATTTTGAGCGCTGCGCTTTGCAAGTGTTTAAACATCAGTTTGAAAATAATAAGGTGTACAGGTCTTTTTGCGATTTGCTATACATTCATCCAAGTGATGTAAAAGAAGTAGCCCAAATTCCTTTTTTGCCCATTCAGTTTTTTAAAACCCATCAAGTGCTTTCCACCAACCAATCGGTTCAAGAAACCTTTACAAGTTCGGGCACCACTGGGGCTCAAGTAAGTAAGCATTTGGTGGCAGATGTAAGTTGGTATGAGGCAAGCTACACCAGAGCATTTGAGCATTTTTATGGGCCTATTGAAGACTATACGGTTCTGGGGCTTTTGCCTAATTATTTAGAGCGGGAGGGTTCTTCATTAATTTATATGGTCAATGACTTTATCCATAAATCCAACAACCCTAAGAGTGGTTTTTACTTAGACAATCTATCTGAGCTAACAAAAACATTGATAGCACTAGATCAAAAAGGAGAAAAAGTACTGTTAATTGGAGTTACGTTTGCATTGTTAGATCTCATAGAAAGCCAAACCTTTACATTAAAGAATACCGTTATTATGGAAACAGGGGGTATGAAAGGAAGACGTAAAGAACTCATCAGAGAAGAATTACATGAAATTTTAGTTGCAGGTTTTGGCGTGTCTAAAATTCACTCAGAGTACGGTATGACCGAACTATTAAGCCAAGGATATTCTACCGGAGATGGTGTTTTTGACTGCCCTCCCTGGATGAAAATACTTACCAGAGATACTGAAGATGCGCTTACTTTAGTTGGGGCAAACAAAACAGGAGGGCTAAATGTTATAGATTTGGCCAACTACAATTCATGCTCATTTATTGCAACACAAGACTTAGGAAAAGTAAACAGCAACGGCCGTTTTGAGGTGCTAGGACGTTTTGATCATTCAGATATTAGAGGATGTAATTTAATGGTGATGTAGAATCACCTCTATACCAACTAAGCTATTTTTAACAGAAAATAGTTCTTTTTTCCTCGCTGAAGCAACACATAGGCATTGGCAATAATGTCTGAAGTAGAAATCACAAAATCTTCTTTTACTTTTTCTTTATTCACAGAAATTGCGTTTTCTTTCAAGGCTCTTCTGGCTTCTCCATTAGAGTTTAAGAATCCTGTTTTTGCAGCCAAGGCGCCAATCATATCTAATCCGTTATCAATGTCTTCTTTAGAAACCGATGCCTGAGGTACACCTTCAAATATATCTAAAAAGGTTTGTTCATCTAAAGATTTTAAATCTTCAGAGGTAGACTTTCCAAAAAGAATTTGAGAAGCTTTAATCGCATTGTCAAAAGCTTCTTGGCCGTG
>CAJWXC010000137.1 GCA_913048215.1 uncultured Flavobacteriaceae bacterium
TTTTGTAGAGACTAAAAATAAATCACGCCAAAGCCTACCATTGTATCCTTTTTCAGACATCTTGCTTGGATTGATATCATACCTAGTTATTTTCTCAATAGTGTACTCTTTAAAAGCTTCCTTTAACTCTTGTTCTTTATTTAGACCAACAAGCACTGCAAAGGTTTTTTCTTTTGGAAGTAAGATGGTCTGGTTTTGATTAAAAATTACTGGTATACTACTGCCATATTCCCAGATAATCTCTGGCGTGAAATAAGCAAACTCATACACTGGAATGTTGTTTTTTTCTTCCCATTTTTTTAACTGTGTGAATGATTTATAATCATTGTTTTGAAAAGCTACTTTAGATAAGGGCATCCCAAAACAGATAATGCTTACTATAAAAAATATGGTTGCATAAAAAACACGTTCAATTTTTTTTTGAATGAGCTGTAAACAAATAAAAATACCAATCAAAAATAACATTATAGATAATACAACAAACCAGGGCCATGCCACACCAGATAAATCCTTTAAAAAATAATATCCAACAAAAGGAAAAACAAGCCCAATTAATCCAATAAGACCAAAATTGAAGTACACCGGTAAAACTTCCTTTTTATCTGAAATATTTGTGAATCTTCTAAAAAGATATTCTATGTAAAACCCAGTGTTTAATGCTAGTGGGATAAGAACAGGGAGTAGGTATCTTGATTTTTTTTCTGGAATAATAGATAGTAGAAATACAGAACAAAGGGTCCAAAGTAGTGTGAATTGATATCCTTTTTTGAAAAACACCTTGTCTTTTAAATAAGGGTATAATAAGGCTATAAAAGCAGGAATACACCAAACCCCACTTTGAGTAAAAAAGCTCCAATAATAATAAAAAGGGCGTATGTTATAGCTCGTCCAATTTGTTGTTTCTTTTGTGGTTGTAGCTAGCACCATTTCTGTGTCAAATACATAGGTATAGAGGTGCCACCATCCAGACAATATAAGTGCTACTATAAAAAATAAAAATATGGGCAACATTGTATTTTTTTTTCTTTTGAATTTAAACACCAATCCATATGATATGAAAAAAGGGAGTAGTAATCCATACATAGAAACCGGTCCTTTACTCATAAAAGAACAACCAAAAAATACTGCTGCTATTAGCGCTCGTTTGTATTTTTTTTCTGCACTACTGAAAAATAAATACAATTGATAAATAGCTGCCATCATAAATCCGTGGGTGAAAATATCCCATTGGCCATTTCTGCCAGAGAAAACAATAAAAAACGAAGTAGCAAGAATTAAACTACTGATAAAAGCATATCTGTTATTAGTTGTCAGTTTTTTAGTAAATACATAGGTTGTTAATACCATTATTATTGAAACAAGTGCCGCGGGTAGGCGCATTGCAAACACGCTCTTTATGCCAAACAAGAAGGCCGACCCTGCAGATAGCCACGTAGGCAATGGAGGTTTTTGATATCTTGGCTCCCCGTTTAAAGTGGTGAGCAACCAGTTAGAATCTTGCAACATCTCCCGAGCTGTAACAAAATTTCTGGCCTCCATTACATTCACCCATAGCGCATCTAGGTGCATCATAAAAATAGCAACACAAATTAGCGTTAGCAGTAAAAAAGGACGCTTTCTAAGATACCTCATAGTGTTGTTTTTTCCAGATAAAGATATTTCTGATATATAGCACCAGGCCAGCGCAATGACCAACAAACAAAACTGGGTCTTCTCTTAAAATTGCATAGCTTAAAATTAATGCAGCACCTACTACACTCATTCTCCAAAACCCAATGGGTAATTGAGATTTTTTGTTTTTTTCAGAGGTTATCCACTGATATACAAATCGGAGGGTGAATGTTAACTGCGCTATAATACCCAGTGTTAATAGCCACCCGGGGATGGCTTTGTTTTTAAAAAGTGAAAGTATGTCATATTGGCCATTGTTATAGCCGTAGATTACTATGATAATAGGAAATATTAATAAAAGCCACTGCAGGGCTTTTGGAGATCTTTGCCACTGGCCTTGTAATTGAAGATTTCTTATGTAGATATAATAAGTAAGAGACTGCCCTAACATAATGGCAAAATCATCTCTTAAATAGCCATATATAAATAATAAAAAAGAGGCAAGTAAACTTAATTTCCAAAACAGGGATGGGGTAACTACTTTATTTTTTTTCTCTGAGAGTATCCACTGCAAAAGTAAACGCCCTGAAAAAAGAAGTTGGGCAGTAAACCCTATGGTGTAAATAACCCAATCACTCATCCTTTGCTTTCAATGGTGTAGTTAATGTATTTTTTTTTCATCCACAGGTATGCAAAACAGTCCATTAAAGGACCTAGAAGTCTGTTCCAAACACCAAATTTTGCTGTACCTGCAACTCTCGGAAAATGCCGGACAGGTATTTGAACCACGCTACCTTCTTG
>CAJWXC010000138.1 GCA_913048215.1 uncultured Flavobacteriaceae bacterium
TCAAAATCAATACAGATGGCTTCCGCATGGCCAGTTGTGCCATTGCAAACTTCTCTATATGCTGGATTTTTAACGTGGCCTCCAGTGTATCCGGAAACTACAGAAACAACACCCTCTAGGCGCTGAAATACAGCTTCTGTACACCAAAAACATCCATTTGCAAATACAGCTTGTTTAATTATTTCTTTCATAGTCTAAACAAAGCTACATTAATTTAACACTGTATCTACAGATGAAAATCTTTTTAACTTTTTATTAGTAAAAGAGCCTTTACCATAGCGGTAAATTTGTATTTTTTGCTTGTCATACTAAACCCTACAAAGAAGTTTTTTTATGAAAAATAGTGTTTTTTTCTTTTTAGTGTTACTTCACACAACACTTCTATTTTCTCAACAAGAAAAAACAATAACTGCAACTAGAATTACTAATGCGCCCAGCATAGATGGAGTTTTGGATGACCAAATTTGGGAACGTCTGCCCTACTTTGGAAACTTTAACATGCTAGAGCCTGGAACACAAGCTGCTATTCCTCAGGGTTATCAAACCAAAGTGCAACTAGCCTATGATGACACAGCTGTATACATTGCAGCATATATGGAAGATCCAAATCCAGAATCTATTGCAAGTCAATTCTCACAGCGTGATGATGTAGAAGCCCAAGCAGATTTTATTGCTGTGGCATTAAACACCTACAATGATGGTATTAATGAAACTCGTTTTGGTGTCACTAGTGCAGGTACTATTTTTGATTCTAAAATATCAATAAACGATGAAGATTTAGGGTACAATGTTGTTTTTCAATGTAAAATCTCAAAAGACAGTAAAGGGTGGTATGCAGAATTTAAAATACCTTATAATGCGCTAAGATTTCCTGAACTTGAGGTTCAGAATTGGAGTGTCAATTTCTACAGACGTATCATAAATAGTAACCAAACACACAGTTTTGCGCCTATTGATAACACAAAAGGAAAATCTACCCAGTACAATGCAGTAATTCTTGGTGTTGAAAAAATAAACCCACCTACCCGTCTTACTTTTTTTCCATTTACCCAAGGAGCTGTCTCCACTCTTGAGGGTGAAACTGCAACTACTTTTAGCGCTGGTATGGATTTAAAATATGGCCTTAGCGACAGCTTTACTCTAGATGCTACTTTGATACCAGATTTTGGACAAGCTGCTTTTGATGAGGTGACTCTAAACCTTGGACCTTTTGAGCAAACCTTTGAAGAACAAAGGCAATTCTTTACAGAAGGAACAGAACTTTTTAATAAAGGAGCACTTTTTTTCTCAAGAAGAGTGGGTGGTGCTCCTAGTAGAGAAATTACAAATCTTGAGCAAGATCAAGTTGTTGAACAATATCCAGAGAGCGTTAATTTATTAAATGCTGTAAAAGTCTCAGGAAGAACAAAAGATAATTTAGGGATTGGTTTTTTTAATGCTATTACAGAAAAAACATATGCAACGGTTGTAAACCAACAAACCGACCAAACCCAAGAGATATTAGTAGAGCCTTTAACAAACTATAATATTTTTGTGTTAGATCAGCAATTTAATGACAACTCTTCTATTGCTCTAATTAACACCAACGTTACTCGTGAGGGCCAATTTAGAGATGCAAATACAACGGCTGTTGTATATGATGTGTCTAACAAACAAAACACTTTTAATATTTTTGGTAGAAATGTAGCTAGCAATGTGAGTGAAGATAATGGGATTAGCACAGGCTTTTTATCAGAAATTGAAGTATCCAGAATAAAAGGGAATTTCCGGTATCGTGTTGAGCATAAATTTGCCAATACTACCTATGATATCAATGATTTAGGACTAAACAGAAGAAATAATTTTAATAACCTTGAGGCAGAAATTTCTTATGAAAACTTTGAACCTACAAAAACCTTTAATAAATATAAATTTGAATTATCTGCCAGACATAGGCGACTTTATAGTCCTAGTGTCACTACAGGAAACTCATTTAGACTAGAAAGTTTTTTTGTGCTAAGAACTAGAGTTGCCTTTGGAGGTTTTATGGATTATAGATCAAGTAGTAATGATTATTTTGAACCAAGAGTAGAAGGAAAATTCGTCACATATTCAGAAAGTTTGGGGGCAAGAATATTCGTGTCAACAGATTATAGAAAAGCCTTTGCGGTAGACCTTAGTATTGGACATCGAAAAGATTTTGACCAACCCCAGAGACAGGATTTTATAGAATTTTCTCCCAGATATCGTTTCTCAGACAAATTTCTTGTTTTAATAAATACCGATTTTTCTCAAAGAGATAATCAGTTTGGCTATATAGACCACACAGAAACTGATGTGTTTTTTGGACAGCGGGACATACAAAGTATCGAAAACTC
>CAJWXC010000139.1 GCA_913048215.1 uncultured Flavobacteriaceae bacterium
ATTGATGCGGTCTTTAACTTCGTTTTCTGTTTGGTCAAACTCTTTGGTGTCTGTGGGTATCTTTCCTGTTCTAATATCTTTAGAGAGATAATCTCCAATGGTATATGGCAATACAAAATATCCATCTGCCAATCCTTGCATTAGTGCAGAAGCGCCAAGCCTGTTGGCACCATGGTCAGAGAAATTTGCTTCTCCCGTTGCATAGAGCCCCTCAACGGTGGTTTGCAGGTTATAATCTACCCATAACCCACCCATTGTGTAATGAACGGCTGGATAAATCATCATTGGGGTCTTGTATGGATTCTCATCTACAATCTTCTCATACATTTGGAAAAGATTTCCGTATTTATTTTCAATAACAGCGGCTCCCATCTTATATATTTCTGCAGCTGTTGGATTGCTAATTTTTTCTGTTAAGGCTTTTTCTTTTCCGTAACGCTCAATAGCAGAGGCAAAATCAAGGTACACTGCCTCCCCTGTTTTATTTACACCAAAGCCAGCATCACAGCATTCTTTTGCTGCACGAGAGGCCACATCACGTGGCACTAAATTACCAAAGGCAGGGTACCTTCTCTCAAGGTAGTAATCTCTGTCTTGTTCAGATAACTGTGTTGGTTTTAGCTTTCCATCTCTTATAGCCTGGGCATCTTCTTTCTTTTTAGGAACCCATATACGCCCATCATTACGCAGAGATTCGCTCATTAGCGTAAGTTTAGACTGGTGATCCCCAGAAACTGGAATACACGTTGGGTGTATTTGGGTATAACAAGGATTCGCAAAATAAGCGCCCCTTCTATGGGCTCTCCAAGAGGCAGTAACATTACTACCCATGGCATTTGTACTTAAATAAAATACATTACCATAACCTCCAGAGGCCAAAACAACAGCATGAGCAGCGTGGCGTTCTATCTCTCCTGTAACAAGATTACGAGCAATAATACCTCTCGCTTTTCCATCAACTTTTACTACGTCAAGCATTTCATGACGGTTAAAAGATTGTATTTTTCCTCTATTTATTTGACGATTCATTGCAGAATAAGCTCCCAATAAAAGCTGCTGTCCTGTTTGCCCTTTGGCATAAAAAGTTCTGGACACCAAAACCCCACCAAAAGACCTATTGTCTAAAAGGCCTCCATATTCACGCGCAAAAGGGACTCCTTGAGCAACACACTGATCTATAATATTTGTTGACACCTCTGCCAAACGATGTACATTTGCCTCACGAGAGCGATAATCTCCCCCTTTTACAGTGTCATAAAACAACCTGTAGGCAGAATCTCCATCTCCTTGGTAGTTTTTTGCTGCGTTAATTCCTCCTTGTGCAGCAATAGAGTGGGCACGTCTTGGAGAATCTTGGTAGCAAAATGTTTTTACGTTGTAGCCAAGTTCTGCAAGGGTTGCAGCGGCACTACCCCCTGCAAGACCTGTTCCTACAATTATAACATCAATGTTACGCTTGTTTGCTGGATTTACAAGGTCAATTTCGTTTTTGTGTTTGGTCCACTTATCTGCTAGTGGCCCTGATGGTATTTTAGAATCTAATGTAGACATAGCGAGGTTTTTAGTGTGGGAGTTGATTTAAATGCAAGTAAATGGCAATACATATAAACCCTACTGGAATTAGTATTGCATATACTTTAGCAAATCTGGTTAATGCTACAGAATATTTATTGTTAAAACCTACACTCTGGAAAGAGGAGGCAAATCCATGCCATAAATGCATCGCCAAAAGGCCAAAAGAAACTACATACAATCCAACGCGTACCGGGTTTTCAAATTTATGGACAGTTTCTGCGTAGTATCTAGTTGGATCTTCAGGGTGAGATTCTACATATTTGTGTATCATTTCTGGAATCCAAAAATCATAAAAGTGTAGCCCCAAAAATGCCAAGATGACCAATCCAGAGATAATCATATTTCTAGAAGCCCAACTCGCATTTGCAGCTCCTTTGTAAGAGGCATACTTTACCGTTCTTGAGCTTCTATTTTTAAGCTCCAGCACAAAGCCCATTACAAAGTGAAAAACAACTCCAAAAATTAATATGGGCTGCAAGATTCCTTGAACAAGGCCGTTGTTTCCCATAAAATGAGACCAACTATTAAAAGTATCTGGAGAGAGTACTGATGTTGCGTTAATAACAAAATGCTGTCCTAAAAAAAACACTAAGAACAAACCAGAAAGTGCCATGGCAACTTTTCTAGCAATTGAAGAGGATATGATTCCCATTATGGTTGAGTTTTCTATATTTTGCTTACAAAAATACATCTCAATTCGCGTATCAACAAACAATAGCATTTGTTTATTATCAATTTAGAATTGATATG
>CAJWXC010000140.1 GCA_913048215.1 uncultured Flavobacteriaceae bacterium
TTTGGCAGAAGGCTGATCTACCGTGGCCTGAGTTGCAGTTAAGGCATGAACTGTGGTCATGAGTCCTTCAACAATCTCTAGATTATCATCAATAATTTTTGCCAATGGTGCCAAACAGTTTGTAGTACAAGAAGCATTTGATACAATAGTATCTGATGGTTTAACGTCCATATGATTCACACCCATTACAAACATAGGAGCTGTTTTAGAAGGAGCAGAAATAACAACTTTTTTAGCTCCTGCTTTGATATGGGCATCAGCTGTGTTTAAATCTGTAAAAATACCAGTACAATCAAGCACAATAGTAGCACCCACTTCATCCCACTTTAAAAGTTCTGGGTTACGCTCTGCACTCACTCTCACGTGGTTTCCATCTACGACTAGGTTTCCATTTTCAACAGCTACACTACCACTATAGGTACCATGTACAGAATCGTATTTTAAAAGGTACGCAAGGTGATCTACATCAAGTAGATCGTTTACTGCTACTACCTCTATATTTGGGTTTTGTGACGCTATTCTAAAAGCTATTCTACCGATACGGCCAAAACCGTTAATTGCAATTTTTGTTTTCATAAGTATAAATTTCACACCAAAGGGTGTGTTTAATTTTAAATTTTAAATTTTTATATGGATATTATATCTGCAACACGAATTAAATCTGTGTCTATTTTGTTTGATCCCTCTAAAGACTTTTGAAAGTCTATAGAAACTACTTTATTGTGTACTAGTCCTATCATAACATTATGTTTCCCAGCTAGAAGGGCATCTACTGCTCCTATTCCTAGCCTGCTGGCCAGTACTCTGTCAAAACAGCTTGGTGAACCTCCTCTTTGAATATGGCCTAGAACAGTAACTTTACACTCATACTCCTCTAGGTTTTCTTGTATGTAAGATGCAAGACCAAAAATATTTTTTCCGATTTGATCACCTTCAGAAACTACAACAATACTACTAGACTTTCCTGATTTTTTACTTCGTTTTAAAGAAGAAAGTAATCGCTCTTTTCCCATGTCTAATTCTGGGATTAATATTTCTTCGGCACCAGCACCAATCCCTGCATTAAGAGCAATATCACCAGCATCACGGCCCATTACTTCTACTAAAAAGAGTCTGCTATGAGATATTGCGGTGTCTCGAATCTTGTCTATAGCCTCAACTACTGTGTTTAAGGCAGTATCATACCCTATAGTGAAATCTGTACCATTGATATCATTATCAATGGTTCCAGGAAGTCCTACAATAGGGAAATCAAATTCTTGATTAAAAACAATGGCTCCGGTAAAAGTACCATCACCACCAATAACAACAAGCGCATCTATGTCTTGCTCTTTTAAATTTTTATAGGCTTTTTCTCTTCCCTGTGGGGTCATAAACTCTTTAGACCTAGCAGATTTCAAAAAAGTACCTCCTTTATTGATAATGTTTTTTACCGATCGTGCATCTAATGCAGTAAAATCACCTTCAATTAATCCTTCATATCCTTTAAAAACCCCAACACAGGCAACTTGATGATACACGCACGAGCGAACTACTGCTCTTATGGCAGCATTCATTCCGGGAGCATCTCCACCACTAGTTAGAACAGCTATTTTTTTTATGATGTTTTTCATGGATACAAAAATAACATTATAGATTAAATATGATATTTATGTTGCTTTTTTTAAAATAAAGCAGCATTAAATAGATAAAGAAATGATAAAAAAAAGCTTGCTTATTGGATATAAACAAGCTTTTTAAAACAAAAAATAAATAAATTATTTCTTGATAACTTTCATTGTCTTAGAACCATTATCTGTAGCAACGTTTGCCACATAAACTCCAGGAGAAAGCGTAGACATGTCTACAGAAAGATTTAATGAACCACCGGCTACATTTAACACCTTTTGACCTAGTGTGTTAAAAATAGATACAGAAGTAATTAATTCTTCAGACTGTATGTTCAATTTTGAAGTTACTGGATTTGGATACGTAGAGATACTTGTAGTATCAAAATCGTTAGCTCCTAACACAGTATCTACAATAACGATACTACCAAGTGCATCCTCATCTGCAGGATTAGCGTTTAAACCTAATACTTGGTATCCGTATTGGATAGTTGTATCTTCTGGCTCTACGTTTGAGTAAGTAATAGAAAAATCTTGACCTGCCACAAGTGGTGCTGTTTCAAATTTAAGTACAGAAAAATCTGAAGCCAATACTTTGATAAACGCAATTGCTACATAAGCAGGGTCTAGCGTATTAGAGGCTACTCCACCCGTAAAAGTTAATTCACTACCAATTAGATTTGTGTTGTTTTCAACAA
>CAJWXC010000141.1 GCA_913048215.1 uncultured Flavobacteriaceae bacterium
AAAAAAAGTGTTTTATAACAGTCATTAAAGTTTAATACTTAAAGTTAATTATTTTTTAAATCTATCGTTTTCTAAACCAAGGAAAAAACATAGGTGTTTGTTTTATATATTCCGCATAACCCTGTCTTCTATCGACGATTGTGCTCTCTAATAGTTCCGCACCTGATACTTTTAATAATAGCAGAGTCATTAGGATAGGGGATAGCAAAGTGACAGAAAATATACTATTAAATGAAATTAGGTAAATACCCCACCAAACTAAAAATTCACCAAAATAATTCGGATGTCTTGAGTAACGCCAGAGACCCTGATTCATAACACTCCCTTTCTTACTTTTGAGGAAATTCGAGAGCTGCCAATCAGCAATAGACTCATAAGCAAGCCCAAAGAAGGCGAGTAGAAATCCAATTACGCTCAATGTGTTTATCGTTATATCGTTTATGAAAATAGGGATGATCGATAGCATAAGGATGGATGCCATGAAGGCTTGAAGCCAAAAAATGATGTATAAACTTTTGTACTTAAATAGTGGCTCATTATTTTTTCTTATGACTTGGTATCTGCTGTCCTCTGCTTTTCCCCAGTTCCTTTTGGTTAGGTAGGCGAATAATCTTAGAGACCACAAAAATATTAAACAGAAAAAAAGAGTCTGCATCAGGTTTAATGGCAGTGTTTGCATACATACAAATGTTCCTAGGAGGGGAAATAGGGCCCACATACTATCGACATGAGTTACATTTTTTAAAAATAAGCTTAAAACCCAGCCTATAAAACCAAATACAAGGAAGTAAATGAGCGTTGTTGTATAGAGATCAAACATTTCTATTCAGTCTATTTGCAATAATTAACAAGACAGGAGTAATGAATGCCCATCCAATACTTAATATGATAATTGAGTTTGTGCTTAGTAAGGTAATTGCACCTAATTTTTCTCCTGCAATGTAAGCTAATGGACCACCTAAGGCACCAAAAAGAATAGATATATAAATTTTTTGTCTTAGCCAAGCTAGGCTGTGGTTTAGGGTCATCGCAAAAAACATCCAGAGCATCACAATCCATATAGGGGTAAGGGGGTAAGGTAAACCCGGGTCGTTATAAATAATGAGGTCAAAATTTAATAGCGCACCATCAAATAAAAGCCCTATAAGGCCAGCAATGATGATTAGTTTAAGCTCTAAAATCCGGTTTTTTATAAGCGCAAAATGTACCAATAAAATAACTATTGATAGCGTTAAGGCAAGATAAGTTTGATTATAGGAGGCACCTAAAACACCGATAAACCAGCCAGCCTGAAATAATACAAAATTTATTATTTTAAATATCATTTTTGAAACAGGTAGTGACCAACCCGCCATTCAACTCCTTTCTTGTATCCCCATAATTCTGCGCAAGCCATAAAAAAGATACGCCATCTTTGAAGCCACATTTCTCCATCCTTTTCGCCATAAGTTTCCTTTAGGATGGGCAATACACGCGTTTTATTTTTATCTAGGTTTTCAAGCCACATATTGGCTGTTTTTTCATAATGAGTCCCAGACCAGTCCCATTGTGATAAAAGTTTCATTTGATCTTGGAAGTAGAGGGGGAGGTCTTTTGATGGCATCATTCCTCCTGAAAAAAAGTATTGACTCATCCAGTCATCATCTCCTTCTACTTCAAATAAATAGGGTTGTGATTGATGAACAAATATATGCATAAAGAACATTCCCTTGGGCTTTAACCAGCTTGCAATATTTTTAAAAAGCTTTTTATGGTTCCTCATATGCTCAATCATCTCAACTGAAACTACCCGATCAAACTTTTCTTTTGAGCTAAATACATTCATATCCTCAGTGATAACTTTAATATTTTTTAACTTCCTTTTTTTTGCCTCATTTAATATATACACTTTTTGAGATTTTGAATTTGAAACAGCCGTAATCTTACTTTTTGGATATTTTTTAGCCATCCAAAGTGTTAAAGACCCCCAGCCACAACCTAACTCAAGGATTGACTGTCCATCTTTGAGGTGGGCATGGTTGGCAGTAAGCTTAAGAGATTCATTTTCTGATTGATTTAGATTGCGTGTTTTATCAGTCCAGTAGCATGAGCTATATTTTTTTTGTTTACCTAAACAAAAATCATAAAACTTTGATGGGACCTCGTAATGTTGTTCATTTGCTAATTCTGGAACAAGTGCAACAGGAGAACTATTCATCTCACTAATGAAAGCCATCTTTTTATTATTATTAAATTCAACATCATTACTGACAAGGGAGCCCAATCTCTTTTTTAAT
>CAJWXC010000142.1 GCA_913048215.1 uncultured Flavobacteriaceae bacterium
TAATCGCTCTTGAAATCAATGGAGAAATTTTTGTGAAGCAAAATGAAAAGGACAGAAAAAATTCTAATAATGTAAGTAATCATTTCTACAGAGATAGAAACCCGCAATGGATCAGTGATAAAGAGTTATTATTTGTTTCAGATAGAGACGGCCATAATGAGATATATAAAGCTGTCTCTAAGGACACCCTGGTAGGATTAGAAAGGAGTTTAAAGATCACTATCACAAAACTCACTAGCAGTAAAGAAGATGTATATGATATGGTGGTCTCCCCAGACCACAAAAAATTAGTTTACAAAGTAGGTAGAGGAACCTTAATGCTGGCAGATGTAGGGGATGGAGTTATCTCCAATAGCAAAGCATGTTCCTCTGGATGGGCAGCGCCAGAGGATGTAAGTTGGAGTCCAGATAGCAAGTATATTGCTTATTCTCAGGAAGACTTAGATTTTGATAGTGAAATCTTTATACAATCTATAGAGAATTTAAACGATAAGTTTAACGTTTCTATGCACCCAAGAAGTGATAGAGCTCCAGTTTGGAGTCCAGACGGTAAAAAATTAGCTTTTTCTTCTAATAGAAGTGGAAACCGTGGTGGAATAGATTATGATGTTTGGATGGTTTGGCTACAAAAGCAGGATTGGGAACGATCTAAAACAGACAGAGAAAATGGAGACTATTACACAGAAAAAAAGGCTGACACAGATTCCAAAGATAAAGAGGAAGAAAAGCAGATACAGGTATCTATAGATACAGAAAGAATTTTTGATAGACTCTCTAGAATTACCAGATTACCAGACGATGAGTTTGGGGGTATGTTTGGTCCAAAGAGTAAACATGTCTATTACTCTGCAACAGATCCATCCACCAATAAACGAAGTTTTTTTAAAATAAAATTAGACGGATCTGAACCTAAAGCTATAAAAGGAACTTCTAAAGTAGGGAGGGTTGCAGATATTGATGGTACATTTTATTTTACTGGGTCAGGTAAATTAAAAAAATTGAACCCCAAGGACGATAAAATTACCTCTTTGGCTCATGTAGCATCATACAAAGAAGATTTTGCTGCCATGAATCAACAAATTTACCAAGAAGGAACTCGTGTGCTAACTATGGGTTTCTATGACCCTAACTTTCATGGCTACAATTGGGAGTCTTTGATTAAAAAATACAAACCATTAGCATTAAAAGCGAGCACTGAGCAAGATTATAGTTTTGTGTATAATTTACTGTTAGGTCAATTAAATGCAAGCCATATGGGGTATAGAGCACAAACCTCTGAGCGTAAAAACAGCGATAATATAGGCTTGTTAGGCCTTGAGGTGAAGCATGTTTTAAATGGAGTCCAAGTTGAATATGTGCTTGAAAATTCAGTAGCAAATACATCGAAAGTAAATTTGAAAGTTGGAGATATCATCACAGGGGTTAATGGAACACCCATCGGTAAAAACACAAATTTTTATAGTTTATTAAAAAACTCTAAAGGTGATGAGGTGTTATTAACCAAAAGTGACGCAACAGATGTTGTTGTTAGAACCTCTAGTTCTTTAAAAACTCTTCAATACGAGGCTTGGGTGGCATCTAGAAGTGAATTGGTAAAAAAATACTCCAACGGACAGCTAGGGTATATTCATATCAGAGGAATGAATGCTCCAAGTTTTGAGCGTTTTGAACGCGAGCTAAAGGCCAGTGGATACGGTAAAAAAGGGATTGTGATTGATGTTCGATACAATGGTGGAGGTTGGACTACAGATCGTTTAATGGCTGTTTTGAATGTAGACCAACATGCCTATACAATACCAAGAGGTGCTGCAAGCAACTTACAGAAAGAGAATAAAAAATTTCAAGGTAATTACCCTTTCAACGAGCGAGCAATTTTATCAGTGAATACAAAACCTACAGTGGCTTTATGTAATGAGAATAGTTACTCTAATGCAGAAATATTCTCACATGCGTATAAAAATTTAGGAATTGGTAAATTAGTGGGTCAGCCCACCTTTGGGGCAGTTATCTCCACAGGAGGCTATAGTTTGTCAAAAGGGTATGTGCGTATGCCGTTTCGTGCTTGGTATGTAAAAAAGTCTGGACTCAACATGGAAAATGATGCTCCTGCAGTCCCAGACTATTTGGTAAAAAACACGCCAGGTTGGGGCGCAACAGGTGAGGATGCTCAACTTAAAAAAGCAGTTGATGTTTTACTGCAGGAAATAAAATAAGGTTCTTTATTAAAGGCCAACAACCAGCAAATGAAGCGTTAGGTACTAATTAA
>CAJWXC010000143.1 GCA_913048215.1 uncultured Flavobacteriaceae bacterium
TTAAAAGGCGGATTAAATGGGTCTATTAGCCGTGATGGAGGAAAGACATTTAAAAACCTAGGAAACATGCACAGTGATATACATGATTTTGCATTTCACATTAATGATAGTGATGTGATTTACTCTGGAACAGATGGTGGTGTATACCGCTCTTGGAATGGAGGATCTACCTTTGAAATTGTAGAAAACTTGCCCTTATCACAATTCTACCATATTAGTGTAGACAACCAAGAGCCTTATAATGTATACGGAGGCCTACAAGACAACGGATCATGGTACGGACCTTCTTCCTCTCCAGGGGGCGTAAATGCCAGAGATTGGAACAGTGTTGGATATGGAGATGGTTTTAGAGTATTAAAACACCCTACCAAAAACATTGTATACTCAGAAATGCAAGGTGCAGAAAATGTATGGCGTTATGATATAGACCGTAACCGAACCAAAACCATTCAACCACTTCCAAAAAAAGGAGATCCAGAACTGCGTTTTAATTGGAACGCTCCTATGGCAGTAAGCCAACACCAACCAGATAGATTTTACATGGCAAGTCAGTTTTTGCATGTAAGTGAAGACATGGGAGATAACTGGAAGATAATTTCTCCAGATCTTACTACCAATGATAAAACAAAACAAGATCAATCAAAATCTGGAGGACTTTCTGTAGATAATAGTGGTGCAGAAAACCATACTACTATTTTCACCATTGCTGAATCTCCAATAGATGAGAACATAATCTGGATAGGTACCGATGATGGTAATATTCAAATAACCACAGATGCGGGAGCATCTTGGAGTAATGTTACAGCTAATCTTACAGGTATTCCTGCCAATACTTGGGTATATCACATAGAAGCAAGTGTGCATTCAAAAGCAACTGCTTATGCTGTATTTGATGGCCACACAATGGGAGATATGAAACCTTATGCCATGAAAACTACAGACTACGGGAAAACTTGGACAAGTATCATATCAAAAGACATTCAAGAAAATGCTTTTGTTAGAAATATCCAAGAAGACTATGTTAATGAAGACTTGTTGTTTTTAGGAACAGAAATGGGTCTTTATGTTACCATTAATGGAGGAAAGGGATGGTCTCAATTCACCAATAATATGCCACCCGTTGCGGTACATTTTATTGATATGCAAAAACAAACCAATGACATTGTCATGGGAACTCATGGTAGAGGGGTTATCATTATTGATGATATAAGCCCACTGAGAGAATTAAGCCAGCAGGTGCTTGCAAAAAAGACACACTTCTTTAAAACACAGCCTTTTACAATGCCAGAAGAAAGCGGCTTTGCGGGTTCATTTGGTGCAGAAACTCAATTTGTAGGGCAAAACAAATCTAGTGCAGCTCGTATTGTATACTATTTAAAAAAGCGACATACTTTTGGTAAGATGACCCTAGAAATTCAAGACATGGAGGGTAATAAAATTACATCTCTTAGCCCAGGAAAATCTAAAGGTATTAATATTGTAAACTGGGGATTCAATACAAGTAGTCCTAAAATGGCAGCTGCAAAAACCCTCTCATTTGGTGGGTTCACCTCCCCCCGTGTTACAGAGGGGCAATACAAGGTAGTGCTCAAAAAAGGAAAACAAACCTTTGAGCATATCATAGAGACCAGATATGATACTAAATCACTAACAACTCTTGATGAGCGTAAAGAACAAGAAGCCCTAACCCAGACCATGTTTGCTATGGTTGAAGACTTAGCCTTTTTAGTCTATGAGATTGGGCAAATACAAGCTAAAGCCAAAGAAGTGATTGATATGGGCGGAAAACCAGCCAAACATGCACAGAGATGTTGGGATGCTTTAGAAGACCTTAGAACAGATTTAGTGGTCACCACTGGAGATAACTATGTAGCAAGCGCAGAACCAGAATTACGTGAGCGTATGGGTGAATTGTACAGCAATATTGCAACAAACTATGATCGTATTGATGGATCTCTAAAGAGTAACTTCGAGCTTATAAGTGATGAGTTTGATCAGGAAAAAGCTAAATTTCAAAAAATAATGAGTAAAGAAGTTAAGAAGTTCTATAAAACACTTGAAAGCAATGAGATAACTAAGCCAGTTATAAAAGCTAAAGAAATGTTTTTAGCCAAAGATTAATTCGCTCTCAATAAAAAAAAGCCCACAAGCATTCACTTGTGGGATTTTTTTATGACATCAATGCTGTTTATAACTTGCTTACAATACCAACCAAATTA
>CAJWXC010000144.1 GCA_913048215.1 uncultured Flavobacteriaceae bacterium
ATTTTTTTAAAAATTGTGGTAAATTTAATATTGTTTTATCAGGTGTGCTAATAAAGATTACATTTTATTATTTATTAGCTCTCTTTTTAGGGCATTTTTTTTAATCAAAACGTAAACAATCTTTAAGATGATGATGCAAAGATGTTTTTTGTTTAACGTTTTTATAGGAGGGTTTTAAATATGTTAAATCCATCAGATTACGTTGGAGTATCATTTTGGCTGCTTTCAGCTGCTATGGTTGCTGCGACATTTTTTTTCTGGGTTGAGAGAGATCGAGCTGTAGGTAAATGGAAGACCTCACTTACAGTAGCTGCAATGGTTACAGGTATTGCTGCTATTCACTATTTTTACATGCGTGGTGTTTGGATTGATACTGGAAGTTCACCTACAGTATTTAGATACGTAGATTGGTTACTTACAGTTCCACTGCAAATTGTAGAGTTTTATCTAATCCTTGCTGCTATTGCAGTTGTTTCTATTTCTGTTTTCTGGCGTTTACTTATCGCTTCTGTAGTTATGTTAGTTGCAGGCTACATTGGTGAAGTAAGTGCAATGGGAGACGGTGGTAGCTTATGGTCTGGTTTCTGGATCGGTATGGTTGCATGGTTATACATCATCTGGGAAGTATTTAAAGGTGAAGCTAGCCAAATTAGTGCAAGCAAAGGTACTGCGGCAAGTAAAAAAGCATTTAATGCGTTACGATTAATTGTAACTGTTGGTTGGGCTATTTATCCAATTGGTTACTATCTTGGGTACACAGGCAGCGCTGATGCCGGTACTCTAAACATCGTATATAACTTAGCTGACTTTGTTAACAAGATTGCCTTCGGTGTAGTAATCTGGGCAGCAGCTACATCAGGTGCAAAAGCCAAGTAATTTTTGAACCTGTAGTGTAATATTAAGAACGCGTCATTTATGGCGCGTTTTTTTTAATATTTTTTTAAGGTGATATGCAAGTAGCTGACTACAATTTACTTTATAACTCTTTATCTTTTGCAATAGCCACATTTGGGGCAAGTACCGTATTTTTTTTCTGCCAAAGATCACAAGTTGCACCTGCTTATAAGACCTCACTGACTCTTGCTGGCTTAGTTTGCTTAATCGCCCTCTATCACTATTTTAGAATATTCGAGAGCTTCAACGATGCCTATATATTTCAAGATGGCCTAGTGAAAGAAACTGGTGGGCAATTGAATGTTAGCTATCGTTATGTTGGTTGGCTTTTAACCGTCCCATTACTATTGCTTGAGCTCGTCTTAGTCATCAGGCTTACAAGAGAAGAAACATTTTCTGTGGGGACAAAATTAACTGTTGCAGCAATTATTATGGTGCTCTTGGGTTACTCTGGAGAGGTTTTAGTCGATACCAATCAAATACAAGAAAGATGGGTATATTGGTCACTGGCAATGCTACCTTTTTTGTACATTCTTTATTACCTGATCATAAAATTAAAACACCCTATATCAAAACAACCGAAAAATGTTCGTAGCCTGGTCAGTAATGCAAGATGGCTGCTTATCCTATCTTGGGCAATTTACCCTATTGTTTATTTACTTCCAATATTTGATCCTAGCACCTCCTACATAAATCTTCAGATTGGCTATACAGTAGCAGATATATTTTCACTCGCTTTATTTGGCATTATGATTTATTTAATCGCTCAAAGAAAATCGGATATTGGAGCATAAAAGTTAATTAAAAAAATAATCAATTATGAAAAAATATTGGGATGATTTTTTTGTGCCGCCTGAGGCAGATCAATTTTTAGACAAGGTAAAAATTGATTTTGCAAAAAGTTTCGAAGTTAATGATAAGTTTTTATCTGCATGGCTATCACACCACGGAGAATCCCAAGGAAAATGGTTGAGAGCCAGACTAGCACTTGCGACAGGCGGTTTATTAGGAATTTCATCTCAAACTTATATTAATTGGGCAGTTGTATGTGAGTTAATTCATAGTGCCTCCCTGCTACATGACGACATATGTGATCAAGACAATCTCAGACGTGGTCAAACGAGTTTATGGAAGGAATTTGGTATTCCAGCTGCTATCTGCACGGGTGACTATTTAATTGCAGAGTCCTTCAGAAAGATTACAGAAATAGATCAGGGTTGGCACCAAACTATCTTATTAAAGCTTCTTTCTTATTCGGTAAAAGAAATAATTTTTGGGCAATCAAAAGATATAAGTATTAGCCCCTATGAAATGA
>CAJWXC010000145.1 GCA_913048215.1 uncultured Flavobacteriaceae bacterium
CAAAACTAGAGGTCGGTTTTGCAAATAGTTGGATGACAACTGTAAATGCTAGTACAAACCTGTGGCGTTGGATTTTAATTTATGGTGATGTTGGTTTAGCACATAATACAAGTACAGGTACTAAAGCTGTCTTTGACTCTGGGGTTCGCATTAATTTAGTTCAAAATTATTTTGAAGTGTATTTTCCTATGTATTCTAGCCTAGGATGGGAACCAGGACAAGACAATTATAACCAAAAAATACGTTTTAAAATAACCCTGTCTCCAAAAACACTCCTTGGGCTTTTTACAAGAGAGTGGTACTAAATACAAAAAGATAGATTAGCAAATAAATCAACCTATGAACTCATTCTACAATAATTGGAAACTCATCATTATAGGTTGCCTAACCCTTGGTATGGCTCCATTTTTTCCAGAACCACATATTTGGGGCAAAGTAAAATGGGTGGCTGGCGGCGCCACTGGCATGACCTTTAAAGATTGGTTTGATATATTATTACATGGGCTCCCTTTTATTTTGTTGATTCGTATCGCAGGTATAAAAATTATATCTTTTATTAAATAATTCTTAATCAAAGTGTGTTATTTTTAGTAATATGCTAACAAATTACCGTTGTTTAGCATCTTGATTTTTAGTACTTTTGCGATAAGGCCAAATTAGCTAATATCCCAAAGATGCAAACAGATTCAAAAATAAATACAGACATGTCTTTTGAAGATTTTAAAACAGAAGTTTTAAATGATTATAAAATTGCTGTTACAAGCAGAGAATGTAGTCTTCTAGGGCGTCGTGAAGTATTGACTGGAAAAGCAAAGTTTGGAATATTTGGTGATGGTAAAGAAATACCACAACTGGCATGGGCAAAAGCATTTAAAGCCGGAGATTGGCGAAGTGGTTACTACCGTGATCAAACATTTATGATGGCTATTGGCGCCATGACAATACAACAATTTTTTGCTGGTCTTTATGGCCACACCGATATACTTGCAGAACCAATGAGTGGTGGTCGACAAATGGGTGGCCACTTTGCAACACCAACCATTAACCAAGACGGAAGTTGGAAAAACCTATCAGAACTTAAAAACTCTAGTGCAGATATCTCCCCTACTGCAGGACAAATGCCAAGACTCCTTGGACTAGCTCAGGCATCTAAAGTATATAGACACGCAGAGGGACTTGAGCATTTAAATCATTTGTCTTCTAAAGGAAATGAAGTAGCCTGGGGAACCATAGGTAACGCTAGTACAAGTGAAGGGCTCTTTTGGGAAACTGTTAATGCTGCAGGTGTTTTACAAGTACCTATGGTTATTAATGTTTGGGATGATCAGTATGGTATTTCTGTACATGCAAAATACCAAACCACAAAAGAAAACATATCTGAAATTCTCAAAGGTTTTCAGAGAGATGAAAAAGGCAATGGTTATGAAATTATTAGTGTATTGGGTTGGGATTATCCAGCACTTATTGATGCCTATCAAAAAGCTTCAGACATTGCCAGAAAAGAGCACGTACCTGTTTTAATACACGTTAAAGAATTAACTCAACCACAAGGGCACTCTACCAGCGGATCTCATGAGAGATACAAAAACAAAGAACGTTTGGATTGGGAAGCAGCTTTTGATTGCAACGTAAAAATGCGCGCCTGGATACTAGATACTAATGTTGCCACACCGCAGGAATTGGTGGCCATAGAGAAAGACATTAAAAAACAAGTACGCAATGGTAAAAAAGCAGCTTGGGAGGCTTTTCTTGCACCTTTAAAACAAGAACAACAACAAGCAGTAACCCTACTTAAGGATGTAGCTAAGGTTTCTGAAAACAAGAATTTTATAGACCTTATTACAAATGAGTTAGCCCAAGAAAATGAACCTTTGAGAAGAAGTATAGCTGGGGCAGCCAGAAAAGTGCTACGTCTAGTTATTAATGAACAAAACCAGGAAAAAGAGAATCTGCAAAATTGGTTAAATGAGTATTTTGAAACCATACAACCAAACTACTCCTCAAATCTTTATAGTGAAAGCCCAGTAAACGGGAAAACTATTACTGAGGTATTGCCTACCTACAACACACAAGCAGAAGATGTAGATGCTCGCGTGGTAATAAGAGATAACTTTGATGCTATTTTTAGTAAATACCCTGAAGCATTGATTTTTGGTGAAGATGCTGG
>CAJWXC010000146.1 GCA_913048215.1 uncultured Flavobacteriaceae bacterium
GTAACGATTGAGAATTTAAAAATATTATTCATAAAACATTGTTAAATTGAGAAAAGATTCACATAAGTTTAAACAATCTTTAATGGTAAGTTAATTTTTTTTATATATTTGTTTAAACAAAACTAACAAAATTTAAAAAAATGACAAACTTATTTTTACCTTTAGTAGCCAAAATGGACCCTACTGATTATGTAGGATTTACATTCTTTGTTGGATGTATGGCAATGATGGCAGCTTCTGCCTTTTTCTTTTTATCTTTAAACCAGTTTGATAAGAAATGGAGAACTTCCGTTTTAGTTTCTGGTTTAATTACTTTTATTGCAGCAGTTCACTATTTCTACATGAGAGATTACTGGGCTTCAAACATGGAGTCTCCAACTTTCTTCAGATATGTAGATTGGATCCTTACGGTGCCATTAATGTGTGTTGAATTTTACTTAATTCTCAAAGTAGCAGGTGCCAAGAAATCCTTATTATCCAAAATGATTGTGCTTTCAGTTATTATGTTAGTAACAGGTTACCTAGGTGAGGCAGTTTATCCAGAAAGCGCAGCTTTATGGGGTACTTTTTCTGCAATTGCATATTTTGCCATAGCTTACGAGATTTGGTTAGGTGGAGCTGCAAAACTAGCTAATGAAGCTGGTGGTGATGTATTAGCAGCACACAAGGTTCTTTGCTGGTTCGTATTGGTTGGATGGATCATTTATCCATTAGGATACTTAGTTGGAACAGCTGATGGACAGTGGTATTCATTCATGGACGGATTAGGCTTACAAATTGATGTCTTATACAACATTGCGGATGCGATTAACAAAATTGGATTTGGTTTAGTTGTTTATGCATTAGCTTGTAAAAAAACAGCTTAAGCTATAAAACTTTAATTTATAGAGAAGCGCAACCCTTTGGGTTGCGCTTTTTTTTACAACTAATTTAACGTTAATAGGCTATTTGGAATTCTTAGGCTTTCGTAACTTTACAACTATATAAATTTTGACATGAAATTATCAAAAATTGAAATTATAAATAAAGCCAATGCATCTTGTAAAGATACATTGATGGAAACGCTTCAGATTGAGTTTGTAGATGCTGGTGACGATTTTGTTATTGCTAAAATGCCTGTTAGCAATAAGGTGCATCAACCAGATGGTGTTTTGCATGGAGGTGCGACTGTTGCTCTAGCGGAAACAGTTGGGAGTTTTGCATCTCATATTTTTTTAGATACAGATGCTTATTTTGTACGTGGTATAGATATTTCAGCAAAACATGTTAAAAGTGTTATAGATGGTTTTGTGTATGCCAAAGCATCCTTTATCCATATTGGAAGAACTATGCAAATTTTTAATATTGATGTAACTGATGATCACGGAAATTTAGTATCCACATGTAAACTCACAACGGTCTCATTACCAAAAGAGCGCTAACATATGTTAACACCCACTGATTTTTTTAATCAAATTGAAGCAGCCTTGGATTCAAAACGTCCTTTTGTTTTGTTTTCAAAACCAGATCAAACTTCAATAAAATCATATATACAGTTAGATTCTGAGTCCTATACCATTAATGATTTTTCCGAATCAGGCTTTGTATTTGCTCCTTTTGATCATCACAAAGATCGCTACTACATACCTACTGATAAATCATCTCTTTTTGAGATGGAGGCTGTTGAATTTGAAATCAGTTCTCTAACAAACACATTAAATATTAAAGACGATTCAGTCCATCACATTGACTTAGTTTCAAAAGCAATTGAAAAAATAAAGTTTTCTGAATTAGACAAAGTAGTGGTTTCAAGAACAGTTCAGTTCACATTAGATACTCGCGATCCAATTAAAATCTTTAAAAATTTATCCCAAAAGTATACTTCCGCTTTTACATATTGTTGGTTTCATCCAAAAACAGGTTTTTGGTTTGGAGCTTCTCCAGAAAGGCTTCTTAAATTAGAAGGTAAAAACTTCTCTACAATGTCACTTGCTGGAACTCAACCATATAAAGGTTCTAGGGAAATATATTGGGACAAAAAAAACCATAAAGAACATGCTTTTGTAACAGACTATTTATTGGATGCACTAAATGACTATTTAGACGGAATAAAGTCAATTGGGCCAAGTACGCTCAAAGCAGGTAATTTACTTCATCTTCAAACCCTTATTACAGGACGCTTGAGATC
>CAJWXC010000147.1 GCA_913048215.1 uncultured Flavobacteriaceae bacterium
TTAAGATATTGCCTTTGGCTTCAGGAAATACAGTAGTGGCTTGGTTAAACATATTCAGCGATGTGGTTAGTATGCAAAAATATGATACAAATGGCACTGCTATTTGGTCTTCTAATACCTCATTATCTGTAGTCTCATCTCCTGCAGATATGTATGAAATCTCCTCAGAGAATATCGTTTTAGTATACCATTTACTAGGCTCAGGAATAAGTTCCACGCTTTATGCACAACGATTTGATACAGATGGGAATGCCATTTGGAGTTCTCCAACACAGCTATCAAATAAGACTACTGCTTTTATCAGAAATTATGACGGGGCCAGCGATGGTGATGTTGTTTATTACGGCTATTATGCTAGCTCAGGCACTAGGTTTGATTCTTACTTGCAACGTATTAATCCAGACGGAACATTGCCTTGGGGTATTAATGGGTCAGATTTTGACACAAGCCAAGCTAGAAATGAGATGGAGACTGCTATTTCTTTTACTCCTGGATCTAATTTTATTTGGTCTGCTAGTACCTATAGAGATGCTTCTCAGGGCAACTCTGGTGAGTACATTCAAAAATTTGACATACAAACAGGGGAGAGACAATTTACAGATAGCGGCAAGCAAGTGTTTGAGGTGGGTAGTGATTATGTTCATGCCGGAGACTTACAATTATTTGAGGACCAACCCTTATTTCTTATCAAAAGCGGCATGGATAACGGCGCTTCTCCAACTACGTTAAACACCTGTTTTTTGGATGCAAACGGTGATTTTGTTTGGCCAGAGCAAATAAAACCAGTGGCAATATTTAGTGCAAATAAGGCAAGGGTCCATTTCAATAAACCAGTAAATGGCCAGGCAGTTTCTGTATTTATTGAAGATAAAGGAGAAGGACAAAAAATATATGCCCAAAATTTTACAGATCCTTTGCTATTGGCTGCTGGTCATGATATTGATGTGTCTTTACAATTTGTAAACCCTATACAATCCTCTTTGGTCCTCTATAGCGATACTGAAATTCTCACCATACATATTAGCAATACTCTTGGGCAGGAGGTATTAAAACAAAATGTTCATGCAAAGGTATTTACCGCTAGTGCCACCTCTTGGAAGCCAGGAGTTTATTTTGTTAGTGTAACATTTAATGATGGAGCTTCTAAGGGAATTAAAATCTTAAAGCAGTAAAATTAAAGTTAATCACTCTTTGTGTTTGTTTAACATCTTAATTTTCATATTTATTACCTAATTTTAGGTTTTCAGAGTAATCACTTTTTTAACACACCCTATGGAGTTTATCATTTTAGCATTTATAATAATTGGTTTTATAGGCCTGGCTATTTATTTAAAAAAACCACAGAGCGGCCCAGAGGCTCAACTTGAAGAAAAAGAGGCTAAAATACTTGTGTTAGAAAAAGGGATAAGTGAGAGAGACACTACCATTGCAAACCTTACTAAACAATTAGAAATTGCAGCTGCAAGGACAAAAGATTTTGAGCAAATAAAGCTTGAAAAGGCAGCAATTGATGAGCGTCTTGCGCAAGTTGATAGAGAACGTAACACTCTTGAAAATGAAAATATAGCCTATCAAAAAGCAGAAGAAGGAAGACAAAAAGAAGTCACCAAAAGTATTGCAAGCGCCCTTACCCTTCAAGAATCATTAGAGGCAGAGAAATCTCGCCTTAACGATGAGCGGGTACAAGAAAAAGAGGATGCATTAAAAAAGATGAAACTCAAATGGTCTGACCATGAAAAAGATGTTCAAAACCATTTGCAGCTTATATGCAGAAATAACATTATCACTTATGTGAGTCAAGAAGATTTCCCTCACCCAAGAAACAAGCCAGATAGCTCTATTGAGATTATGGACCAACTCATTGTCTTTGACGCCAAAAGCCCAGCAAATGACGATTTATCTAATTTCCCCAAATACATTAAAAATCAAACGGAGAACCTTAAAAAATATGCAAAGCATGACAATGTAAAGAATGATTTGTTTCTAGTAATACCCTCCAATACCCTGGAGGTGATAGATCAGTTTCATTACAATATTGGAGATTACAATGTGTATGTGATCACTAAAGATGCTTTAGAGCCCATAGTGCTTAGTTTAAAAAAGATTGAAGAGTATGAGTTTGCTGACAAATTAAGCCCTGAAGAACGTGATAATGTTTGTAG
>CAJWXC010000148.1 GCA_913048215.1 uncultured Flavobacteriaceae bacterium
ACAATCTTTAACAACCTATGTTGTGCCAACATATCTGCTCTAAAGAGGAATTTAAAAAGAAAACCCCCTACTAAATAGTAAGGGTTATATGGGGTTTTAAGGAGTACAGTTAGTTTTTTGTGAAGATAACTTGGTCACCATCACCAGTATCTAAAGTTAATACATTAGTTAAAACTGCTGTGAATGAACCACCAAAGTCAAAATTTATTAAATAAGAAGAACCCTCTATTTGACTCCAAGTTAAATCATAAGAAGTATCAAGCTCACAAGGCTCTGTTGCTGGGTCATCAGAATAATATTGATAGAAAACACCAGTATTAGATTCTGTCAATACCATATATGATTCTAAATCGCAGCTATCGTGAACATCAACTCCGTTTTCTGAGATTGAGCTTAATTGCCAATTCCCTACAAACGAAACGCTTCCATTATCATCACTGCTACAAGCGATAATAAGTACTGTTAAAAAAAGGTAGAGTAGTTTTTTCATAATGTAAATTGTTTAATGTTTTAAACAAATATAAATAAAAGGATAAAGAGGTGTGGTACAACTTTGGTACATAATGACTTGAAAACTTTGTTGGATCTAATGAGAGAAGAATATTATTTTGTTTTTTTGAGAACTATTTTTATATTTACTTTCAATTAACAACTAAAAACCTAAAAAATGAAAATTCTAAACAAATTAATTTTATTATTCGCTGCGATACTCTTAGTTTCATGTGGAGGGAATCCCGATTATGAAAAAAACCTAGCAACAGCTCAAAAATTATTCTCTCTTCATGGAGAGGAAAAGATTGACGAGCAACTTGCCTTAGTAAGCAAGGACATCAAACTTTATACCCCTATGTATGGTGCTACAGAGCCTCTGGGATATGACGCGTATGCTTCTATTTTAAAAGGATATCATGATGGCTTTGAGGACATCAAATACAATGCTCAAGCTTGGCTTCCTGGGGTTGACACACTATCTCTTAAACCAGATGGAAGTGTTAGAACATATGGTACCTGGACTGGAAAAAATTCAAGCACCGGCAAAGACATAAGCTTAAATGGTTATTGGTATTTTAATTTTGATGCAGAGGGGAAAGTAATTGCGCAAGGTGACTTTTTTGATTATGGCGGAATGATGCAAGCCGTTGGACCTAAAAACCCTGTTTTAGTAACACTAAAAGTAAAACCCGGAAAAAAACAGGCAATGATAGATCTTCTTAATACTCCAGATGGTTTACAAACCACCAGAAATTATGAAGGTTGTCTGTCTCTTGAGGCTTTCTTTAACGATGAAACCAATACCTATTATGTGTATGGAGATTGGGCATCTTATGAGCAATATCAAAAATATCTTGACTGGAGATTCACCAATGATGAGAGCAAAATGGCACAACAAGTTATGGCGCTTTGTGTTGGAGGTGAAAAAGGATTAACTCCTATATTTCCCAACACAGATTACTCATCATTTAGCAAGAAGTAGCAAATATATATGCACAACTTGAGACCAAGTTTTTATACTTAAAAGGTTTCATAAAAGTGATCCATAAGGCCTTTGCAGAAATGTAAAGGCTTTTTCATGCCAAAGGATTTACTAACCAAACTTTAAAATATTTTGACTGTTTCAATACTATCATTACTCACCGGTTCAATAGTAGTATATCTCGTGTTCTCAAAACTATCTAATCGAAGGTTTTTTTGGTTTGTGGTATGACGTGGATTTTTCCCGCAAGTAATAATTAGTTGAGAAAAGAATGCTAGAAGTAGTAGTTTTTTCATGGCGTTAAGTTATTTGGGGGGGCAGGATACAAAAATACATAAAAATTAAACACTTTATCGTATAAAATACACACTTTATCTAAAATATGAGCTAAAAAAATAAGTGAAGAGGCCTTGAAAAAGTAAAAAGACTTCTCTTTATTTGTAAATTAACCTTCAAAGCATCACCAAGTATATTTAAGTAGACCTTACAAAATAACATTCAATAAATGAAAAAACTATTAATTGTATTGCTCCTAATAGGTTGTTCTTCACGGGAAGATCAATGCGGCACTATAACCAATTTGGGTTCAGACTCTGAT
>CAJWXC010000149.1 GCA_913048215.1 uncultured Flavobacteriaceae bacterium
TTTTTAATGTTGACCCCTTCATAATATTTACCTGCAACTTGTAAAATATTTTTTTGTTTATCAAGAGCTTTATTTACTTCCTGTTTAGATTTTAAATTAACAGCTGCAAAAGAAACAACCATAGAACATATAAAACACAAAGTTGTAGCAACAATTATTGTTTTAGCCATACCATCAACTGGCATATTTTTAAATTTTACAAATATATTATTTGAGTTAGACATTAAGAATAGCCCTTCTTTTAATATTAGCCATTACAACAAAATGGTCTATTAAAGGTGCAAATATATTTCCAAATAAAATAGCCAACATCATACCCTCAGGAAATGCTGGGTTTAAAACTCTTATCATTACTACCATAAAACCAATTAGTGCACCGTAAATGTAACGTCCTAAGTTTGTATGACTTCCAGAAACTGGTTCAGTAACCATGAAGACTAAACCAAAAGCATAACTTCCTATAACTAGATGCCAGTACCATGGCATACTAAACATCGGATTAGTATCTGAACCAATCCAATTCAAAAAAGATGAAAAAGCTATCATTCCAAACAAACAACCAACAATCATTCTATAATTAGCTATTTTAGTAAGCAAAAGAAAACATAAACCAATTGCAATAGCTAATGTAGAAGTTTCTCCAAGAGAGCCTTGAATTGTACCTAAAAAAGCGTCTGTCCAAGTAATCCCATAATTACTTAAGCTTTCATATCCCTCTGAAGCAGACAATCCTAGTGAAGTAGCACCTGAAAAGCCATCAACTGGTGTCCAAATTGAATCGCCTGACATATAAGCTGGATAAGCAAAATATAAAAAAGCACGGCCGGTTAATGCAGGGTTTAAAAAGTTTTTACCAGTACCACCAAAAACTTCTTTGGCAACAACAACTCCAAAAGCAATGCCTAGAGCAACTTGCCAAAGTGGTGTAGAGGCAGGTAAAGTAAGCGCAAATAACATTGATGAAACAAGGAAACCTTCATTAACCTCATGGCCTCTGATAGTTGCAAAAACTACTTCACAAATACCACCTGCTACCAATGTAGTGATATAAATGGGTAAAAAATATAACAAACCATGAGAAACGTTTGACACTATGCTCGCAGGATCTATTCCTAGTCCCGTTAATTGTAAGAGATAGATCCTCCAACCTGCTATTTCATTAATGTTTAATGTTGATAAAGCTGTATTTGTTTGAAAACCAGTATTATATAAAGCCCACAAAACACAAGGTATAGTAGAAATAACAACATAAGTCATTATTCTCTTCATATCAACAAAACTACGAGCATGAGGAGCAACTTTGGTAACAGTATTGCTTGTAAAAAAGATTGTCTCTATCATCTCAAAAATTGGATAGTACTTTTGAAATTTACCACCTTTTTCAAAATGAGGCTCAATTGAGCTAAAATAACTTCGTAGTGACATCAATTAACCTTCTTTCTCTATTTTCTGCAAACTATCTCTCAAAGCAGAACCGTATTCATATTTTGCTGGACAGGCAAATGTACATAAAGCTAAATCTTCTTCGTCTAATTCAAGAGCACCCAGTGATTGAGCCACATCTGTGTCCATTACTAAAAGAGCTCTTAACATTTGTGTAGGTAAAAAATCTTGCGGCATTAGAGTTTCAAATACACCTGTTGGAACCATTGCCCTTCTGCCACCATTCAAATTTGAAGTTAAATTAAATAATTTAAAAAAACCAAAAGCAGATAACAAAACAGGCATTACTGAAAATTTATTCGGCTGTGGCTTTATCCATCCAAAAAAATGTTTTTCTAAATCTTCTTTGATTATAGTAATTTGACGAGAATATTTACCTAAGTAAGCAAGCTCATTAGTAGCATGAAATCCAGAAAGAACAGAACCTGAAATAACTCTACAACCTTCAGCTTTATTATATTCACCTTCTAAAATATCATCTAAGGATGCACCCAAAACTGTTTTAACTAATCGAGGCTTAATAGCATGTGGCCCAGCTATGGACACAACTCTATTAATATCAATAAAACCTGTTAAAAAAAGTTTACCAATCGCAATAACATCCTGATAGCCAATTGACCAAACAG
>CAJWXC010000150.1 GCA_913048215.1 uncultured Flavobacteriaceae bacterium
TACCTGCTTGTTGCCAAAGGCCATCAAAGACAGCTGTATGGCTATCATCAAGAAGGCTGAAAGTTGCATTCATTTTTGATCTATCTTCTTTGTTGGCAACAAAACCTTTGAATAAGGGATTTCGATCTATTTCCGTGTAAAGAAGTTCTGCCTTTTGATTGTTTAATTTTTCTATTGCATTAATACCTCCTTGTTCTTTAAGCCAAGAGAGTGTGAGCATAGAAACGTATACAGGAAACACAGCTGGAGTATTAAACATACTATCCTTGCTAATATGTACTTTGTAGTCTAGCATTGATGGTATCTTTCTGGAAACGTGTCCTAATACATCTTCTTTTACAACAACTAAGGTGGTACCAGCAGGCCCCATGTTTTTTTGCGCTCCTGCGTATATTAAATCAAATTTCTCAAAGTCTAACACTCGAGAAAAAATATCACTACTCATATCACAAATTAACGGGCAATCTGTTTGTGGGAATTCATTCATTTGTGTCCCAAAAATAGTGTTGTTGCTCGTACAGTGAAAAAAATCTAAACCACTTGGGACTGTGTAATCTTTCGGGATGTAATTAAAATTTGCATGTTTTGAAGATGCTATCTCAACGACATCACCAAATAACCTAGCCTCTTTAATTGCCTTGTCTGACCAAGTTCCCGTATTTGTATATCCAGCTTTTTTTTCTAAAAAATTGTAAGCAACCATTAAAAACTCCATACTCGCCCCACCTTGAAGAAATAGTGCTTTGTAGCCTTTGTTCTTTAATTTTAAATGCTCTAGAGCTAGTTCTTTGGCATGTTCCATAACAGAAACAAAATTGCTGCTACGATGAGATATTTCTAAAAGAGATAAATCAAGATTATCAAAATTAATTACTGCATTACTAGCCTGCTTCAATACAGATGATGGCAAGATACATGGGCCGGCGCTAAAATTGTGTTTTTTCATGAGTGTTTGGTTGAAATTCAAAGTTCTAAAAAATAGTAGAACAGTTATTTGTTGTAGAAGTAAGTTATTATAATTTTATTAAGAATTTTAAGGTGTCAACACCATCTGCATAATCTGAGAGGGTAGGGGTTTGTGCTACTCCAAAAGGTACATCCTCTAAAGAAACAATGCATTGTATATTTTGTTTTTGAGTTTCTAATAAAGCTCTTAGTTCATGTATGTCTTTATAGCGTTCATAAAAAACCACTGAGATGGGAGAGTTAAAGCCTGTATCTTCTTTAAGTAACATATATTCATTATCAAATAATTTGATATCACTCATCAAATAAACCGCTTTATTATAATCATAGTTATTGATGTATTTATGGTTATTAATAACCTGTTTCCAAGCATACATACCATTAAAAAAGTGATCTAAGTTATATTGCTTTGGGATATATATTTTAGAGACATTGCGACATCCTAATCCAAAATACCGAAACACATCATCTGCCAAAGCTTCCATTTGCTTTGGAGTTTCATTGCCTGTAATAATGGCAACAGCGTTTCTGTTTTTGCGTATAATGTGAGGATACTTACTAAAATAGTGATCAAAATAAGTAGCGGTATTGTTACTTCCGGTGGCTATTACTGCATCAAAATCTTTTAAAGTGTCATCAGTAAATGTAATGAAGGGTTTAAAACCTGGGTCAATAACACACAAATACCGAGCTAAAAAAGGTAATAATTTTGTATCCTTTGAGGATAGTTTTGCTTGTACTTTGTGTCCACAAAGTAGCACAGATAAAAAATCATGAAACCCAACTAGCGGAATATTCCCAGCCATAACAATAGCAATCGTTTTTGGTGATTTTACCTCAGAGATAGTGTACCGGGATACCCAATTGGTCAAATTTTCTTTGGTAAGGGCATCACTCCAACTTTTACATGAAAATGCAAGATTGTCATAAGTAAACCAAGTGTTTTGATGGTGGCTATCTTGTAGTGTTTGTATCATCCTCTCAAAAAAAACACCAGCATCGGGTAATGATAAATCTAAACTGTGTGCTTCAGATGGCAAGGAATTTGTGCTGTCTTCAATAGGAGAAGAAAACTGAGCTAAAAAAAGCCCTAATGTTACA
>CAJWXC010000151.1 GCA_913048215.1 uncultured Flavobacteriaceae bacterium
TTAGAGTTAATCCAAGTAAAAAACCAAATTACACCCAAACCGGTGCTTATAGCAGCAAGTTTGTTTTCTCCTAAAACGGGAAAGAATACTTCTAAATATCCTACAAGGGCAACGGCAATTGCCGCATTAGTGCACCAAATAGAAATCCAATACCCCCAAGCAACTAAAAAACCAGGGAGTTCTCCTAAGCCCAATCTGGTATATGCGTAAGGCCCGCCTTCGCTATTAGGTGCTAGGTGACCTAGATGTCCAAATACTTTGGCTAGCAGTAGCGCTCCTAGAGAAGAAAAAAGCCACCCCAAAAGGCTAATAGAACCATAGGCTGCCAGTGATGCAGGTAGTAAAAATACTCCTGAGCCTATCATGTTTCCTGCCACTAGAGAGGTGCTTGACCAAAATCCAATTTTTTTATTACCCATGGTTAATTATAACATACTTTAAGCATTGTAAATATTATTGATATAAAAAACTAAAAACACATCACATGCTCTTAACAAATTCAAGAAAGACTTCTTTATGACGCTCTAGATCTAAATTTGCAGACACAGATACGCGAGCAATATAATCTTTATCATTCTCTTTGGTAGTGCCTTGGGTAGAAGTGGCTGGAATGGTCCAGTAACAACCCTTTAATTGCCCATAACTGACACAGTACTTGCTCTGTTGAGGTATTTGTGTAATCATGGCCTTAATGAGTTTATGGTTTAACCCTCTTTTATAGGTTTCCCTCTCTTGTGCAGTCTTCCCTTTGGTGGGAAGGTCCAAAGAAAATACAGAGGGAGTAAAGCCTTGTTTTGCTAATGCCTTAGATACAAAGTTGATTTTTGCTTGTGGCAATACCTTTTCAATAAAGCTTACAAATTCACGAGTGTTTTTGTAGGCATCTTTAATTCTTTGATTCATAGACGGTAATTGTTTTGCTAGTATCTCATACTGCAAATCTGTAGCTTCATTGTCACAAAGCTCAAGATGTAATGCGATTTTACTTGTAAACACATCCCCTTTTTTATTTGCAATACAATATCCTGCCGTACATTGTCCTGCGCTAGGAAATTTTGATCCACTAGCATATGCAATTGCTTTCACACTAGAGAGAATGGCTCCCTCACCAATAAAATGTACGTTAGGACAAAATGTTTGGTCTAGTATAAATACAGGGGCTATTGCTTTTTCACCACTTGAGGTCTTTCTTGAGGTGCTTAATACTTTAGTAAGCATGTCAAGATCTGGTACTTCAACTCTTGGGTTTGTTGGTATTTCTGCAATAATGTATGGTATGGCATCTTGCTGCGCAATTTGCTTTAAAACAGCATCTACGCTTTGAACCATATCATTATCACCATCTACAGGCAGATCAACCACCTCCACACAATTAATACTGGCGGCAACCCTTCTGGCTTGGTCGTTTGTGCCGCCATAACAGTTTGGAGGCACTACAAATTTTATGGCTTTGCCTTTATGGTGCTCCATTGCATGATCTACAAGGCCCATCATAATTGCGTATTGGATAGACAATCCACTTGAACCAACAAGTGGTTTTGTGTTTGTGCCTGTAATAGTTTTGATACTAGAGAGAACAGCTGCTTTATTTGCCTTCAAGGTAGTTGGTATTTCTTTTACAGAAATGTGTAAAAGGTTTTGCAATGCCACCAAACAATTGACGGGTGTCATGGCTATAGACTCTCTTCTTCGAACATGTTGTATCTGAGAAATATAAGATTGATTGTGGTTTCCGTTAACTAGCAAAATACTCCCAAGACGCCTGTGTATAGTAACAAAAAAGTCAATATTTTCATGAAGATCTAATGTTGCTACATCCTCATTTTCAGTCATAAAGACGGTAGTACCATTAAAAGAATCAATAATCTCTGGGCTATTTACACGTTTTAGACTAAAGGTATATCCATATACTTGTTTTAGTACCTCCAGGTGTTTTAAATTTGGTTGCTCATGAGTATAAATAATTTGGGTGTTTTTTTTCTCTAGTGCATTTTGTCTTAAAATAGCCAATAGTGGGATTGTTTTGGAAGAAAAACTAATAAC